>CAMWGU010000019.1 GCA_947173895.1 uncultured Bacteroides sp.
TTCCGGCTCCACCTTAATATATAAGGGTTGGTATGCCAACGATACAAACAAGGTGATGGATGCAATGTCTTGTTTCTCTACGGGAGTTAGAACCACTTCATATCCTTGTTGTCCGTTTCGTTTTTTGCTGCCGGCGTACCGATAGTTGTATCCTTTTTTATAGATGGACAGCAAAGCGTATGGATGGATAGTTTGCAATTCCTCCGCAGTAGGGGTTGTGACGTTCACTTCTTCACTGTTTTCCAGGTAGCTCCATTGCGTCTTTCCGTCGAACCAGCTTTGCACACCGCCACAGTTCAGATAAAACCGGTTGTCTTTCAGTAACAATGTTCCTTTATTGGTCCCATCGAAGGTGGTGCGTATTCCTCCGGCCTGTTGCAGGGCGCGGACGGTTTTCTCCAATACGTCTTGTGCCTGTTTGTCTTTTTGGGCGAACAGGCTTGCCGACAAGAGAAGGGCTAGTGCCAGTAGATATGTTTTTTTCTTGTTTATCATACGGGTTAAACTGTTTATTGTTGCAGATTGTTCAGTCTCATTTCCAAATCCGTTTCGTCCATACAGAGCACATCACGTGCCTTGCTTCCTTGGGTGGGTCCTACAATGCCCGCTTTCTCCAGTTGGTCCATAATGCGGCCCGCACGGTTGTAGCCGATGGAAAATTTGCGTTGGATCAGCGAGGTGGATCCTTGTTGATGAAGTACCACCAGTCTGGCTGCGTCTTCAAACATGGGATCCAGACGGTTCATGTCCACATCGCCTACACTGCTTTCGCTTTCCTCGCCTACGTATTCGGGTAGCATGAATGCAGTGGAATAACCTTGTTGTTTGCTGATGTAGTTAGCTATTTTTTCCACTTCGGGAGTATCGACAAATGCGCATTGCACACGCACAGGATCATTGCCTTGCAAGTACAGCATATCTCCCTTACCAATCAGCTGCTGGGCTCCTGAACGGTCCAGAATGGTACGTGAGTCCATCATGGCGGCTACGCGGAAAGCGACACGTGCGGGGAAATTGGCTTTGATGGTACCGGTGATGATATTGGTGGTCGGTCGTTGGGTGGCGATGATGGCGTGTATGCCCACTGCACGTGCCAACTGGGCGATACGGCAGATGGGAAGTTCCACTTCCTTGCCTGCGGTCATGATCAGGTCGCCAAACTCGTCAATGATGATCACAATGTAAGGCATGAATCGGTGTCCTTTGTTCGGGTTCAGTTGTCGATTGATGAATTTGGCATTGTATTCCTTCACGTTGCGGCATCCGGCCTTGCGGAGCAGGTCGTAACGGGTGTCCATTTCGATGCACAAGGAGTTCAAGGTTTGTACCACTTTAGTCACGTCGGTGATGATTGCATCTTCTCCGTCGGGCAGTTTAGCAAGGAAATGCTTTTCGATAGGCGCATAAATGGCAAACTCCACTTTTTTGGGGTCTACGATGACAAATTTCAGCTCCGCCGGATGTTTCTTATATAATAAGGAAGTGACGATGGCGTTCAGCCCCACCGATTTACCTTGGCCGGTGGCACCAGCTACCAACATGTGTGGAGCTTTGGCTAGGTCCACCATAAACACTTCATTGGTAATAGTCTTACCTAATGCCACCGGCAGTTCGAATGTGGTTTCCTGGAATTTTTTGCTGTTCAGGATGGATTTCATGGGGACAATACGCGGATTGGCGTTGGGAACTTCGATACCAATGGTCCCTTTGCCTGGTATCGGAGCGATGATACGGATTCCCAGTGCCGACAGGCTTAGTGCAATGTCGTCTTCCAGATTCCTGATTTTCGAGATGCGCACGCCTTCTGCCGGAGTGATTTCATATAAAGTGATGGTGGGTCCTACGCTTGCCTTGATGGAACTGATCTCTATGCCAAAACTGCGTAACACTTTGATGATGCGGTCCTTGTTGGCGTTCTGTTCTTCCATGTCGATGTTGGGACCGTCGTTCTCATATTCGTTCAGTAGTTCTAGGCTGGGAAACTTGTAGTTTTCCAGATCTAGACGGGGATTGTATGGGGGAAGTGCAGGACCATCGTATGCTTGGTTTTCTTCGTTTGTATCCTCGTTGATTGAAAAGTCGGGCTCGTTTGCCATTTCCATTTCCTCCTCTTCTTCTTCTTCTTCCGTCTGGGGCGTTTCCAGCTCTATTTCCAAATCGGTTGTCGGATTATTCTCTCTGACAAAAGGTTGGGAATCTTCTACTATAACCGCTATATTTTCCTCTTCTCTTTCTTCTTCTTTTGGTTGTTCTAATGGGAAATCTACAATGGTCGGTGTGGGGTTGGAGTATTCCTTCAAAGTTTCCTTCTCGGTTCGGACTTTTTCTGTCGGTTCTTCTTCTGTTGCATAGGGGACAGCTTTTTCTTTCTTCTTTCTCTTGAAGTTGGGACGCAGTGCTTTGCGGATTACGAGTATCGTTTCGTTCCTTAAATAGATAAGGAACAGCAACACCGTGATAAGCAATAACAATATCAGTCCCGGCACACCAACTTGCGAAATCAACCAATTGCTTACATTGTATCCGTGTAGTCCGCCCGGATAGATGAAACTGTTGCCAAAGGTTCCGTCAAAAATGAAGCCCAGAGCGATGGAGAACCAGATGAGCAAAACGGAACAGGACATGAACCATTTCCAAATGCGGAACTGGTATGCCTTCATTAGCTTCATGCCTGTTATTGCCAGAAACAATATGATGAAATAGGCTGCCAGCCCAAAACATTCGTTGATGAGAAATTCGGCAAGCTGTGCTCCGCGTGCGCCTGCATAATTCTTCACATGGTTGGCGGTTTGCATCAATTCGCCCGGCTGCCTGTTATCCAAAATACTTTGGTCGGCTGCTCCCGTGAAAAAGAAAGAGGTGAGCGCCAACAGCAGATAAACAGCGAATATTACACATATTAATCCCACAACGAAATGGGTTGTTTCGTTCTTTAATAAATCGGATATCCGCTGGGTAGATATCTTCTTCAGCTTAGTCTCTTTTTCCAGTTCCGTTTCCTTCTTTAGTTCTGTTTCCTTATCTGATTTTTTTCTTGCCATAAGTATGTATTCTATTTATTATTTCGCAAATGTACATGAAAAACATTAATTATTGCCTCATTTAATCTCTTTTTTTCTTAACTTTGCGATTCAAAATTATTGTTTATGGAAAAGTACAGTCAGGTAATATTCGATAAAAACACGGTAGAATTTGTAACGGTGGCTGCCGAATATTGTTGCTTCCTAGAGCGTGCCCACGATGCAAGGCGTTGTGAATTTGTGGATACCGTTTTAAAAATACTGCCGTTACTTTACTTAAAGGCTACTTTGATCCCTGTATGCGAATCCATAGGAGAGGACGAGCCTGAGACGTTTGTTACGGAGGAGGATTATGAACTGATACGCAGGGCTGTGTCGGGAGTGCTGGGGCCGAAGGACGATTATCTGGAAGTGTTTCTACCGGATATGGCGTATAGTGATACCCCTATTAAAAAATGTATCTCTGAGGATTTGGCAGACATCTATCAGGATTTAAAAGATTTTATCAGTGTGTTCCAGTTGGGACTGAACGAGACGATGAATGACTCTTTGGTGATCTGCAAGGAACATTTCAGGGAGTTTTGGGGACAGCGTTTGGTCAATACCATGCGTGCCTTGCATGATGTGAAGTACAGTTATGCCGATGAGGATGATGAGGATGAAACGGAAGAGGAGAATTCATTGATATGAAACAAATAAGAAGAACGATAACCAAGGCTGAGATAGCAGAAATGCCCAAAGTGCTTTTTTCGGGGCGTATTTTTGTAATATACACTGAGAGCGAGGCTGAAAAGGCGGTGGCCTATCTGAAAAGTCAGCATATAGTGGGGGTGGATACGGAGACGCGTCCTTCTTTCAAGCGTGGCACTTCTCATAAAGTGGCTTTGCTGCAAGTTTCCACGCAGGACACTTGTTTCTTGTTTCGCTTAAACCGGATTGGAATGCCCGATTCGCTGCAAGAATTCCTGATGGGCGACACCCTAAAGGTAGGTCTGTCGCTGAAGGATGACTTCAACTCGTTGAGAAAGCGTGAGAACCTGCATCCTGACAGAGGGAATTGGATTGAACTGCAAGATTATGTGGCGCGGTTCGGCATTGAGGACCGAAGCCTGCAAAAGATATTTGCCAATTTGTTCGGGCAGAAGATTTCGAAAAGCCAACGTTTGTCCAATTGGGAAGCGGATGCACTGAGTGACGGACAAAAACTATATGCGGCTACAGACGCATGGGCTTGTGTGAAAATTTACAATTGCCT
The DNA here is from genome assembly GCA_947173895.1 of uncultured Bacteroides sp. GTDB lineage: Bacteria > Bacteroidota > Bacteroidia > Bacteroidales > Bacteroidaceae > Phocaeicola. The sequence goes on from CAMWGU010000019.1 coordinate 4,276, forward strand.
GGTGGAATTGGAACGTACGGGCGATTATGAAATAACTAAGGAAGAACCAATAGAAACAACAGAATAGAAATGACATATAAGAAAGTTTACTTGAAACCGAGTAAGGAGGAATCGTTGAAACGTTTTCATCCATGGGTGTTCTCTGGAGCCCTTCAGAGTGTTGAGGGGGAACCAGAGGAAGGCGAGATAGTGGATGTGTATACTTCGAAGAAAGAATTTATTGCTTGCGGACATTTCCAGATCGGTAGTATTGCAGTGCGGGCGCTTTCTTTCCAACAGAGAGAAATTGATCATGAGTTTTGGAAGCACAAGCTGGAGGTGGCCTACGAGTTGCGTCGCAGCCTAGGACTGGCCGGTAATCCGGAAAATAATACGTACCGCTTGGTTCATGGAGAGGGAGATAATTTGCCAGGGCTTATTATTGATGTGTATGATCATACGGCAGTCATGCAGGCACACTCGGTCGGTATGCACGTTTGTCGCATGGAGATAGCCAATGCTTTGTCTGAAGTGATGGGCGATGTGATACAGAACATTTACTATAAGTCCGAAACTACCTTGCCTTTCAAAGCTGAATTGGGGCAGGAGAATGGATTTATCAAAGGTGGAAGTTCCGATAACATAGCTATGGAATACGGATTGAAGTTCCATGTGGACTGGCTGAAAGGACAGAAAACAGGCTTCTTTGTGGACCAGCGCGAGAATCGGTATTTACTGGAACGTTTTGCTAAAGGGCGTAATGTATTGAATATGTTCTGCTATACAGGAGGATTCTCTTTCTATGCCATGCGCGGAGGAGCCCGTCTGGTACATTCGGTGGATAGCTCGGCAAAGGCCATTGATCTGACCAATATGAATGTGGAACTTAACTTTCCCGGCGATACTCGCCATAAAGCATACGCCGAAGATGCTTTCAAATATTTAGATCGCATGGGAGACCAATACGATTTGATCATTTTGGATCCGCCTGCATTTGCCAAACACAGGGATGCACTCCGCAATGCGTTGCGTGGCTATACCAAACTGAATGCTAAAGCGTTTGAGAAAATCAAGCCAGGCGGTATTCTGTTTACTTTCTCCTGCTCGCAGGTGGTGGATAAGATCAATTTTCGTAATGCAGTGTTTACGGCTGCTGCCCAAAGTGGCCGTAGTGTGCGCATTCTCCATCAACTGACCCAGCCAGGCGACCATCCTGTCAATATCTATCATCCCGAGGGAGAATACCTGAAAGGATTGGTATTGTATGTAGAATAATTTTTTGCTATACGGATTGTTGTTTAGCACAGACTGTTGTCTGATGATATATGTTGCCCTGTGTCTTTTGGACTTTCGGAATGAAGAGAAGACACAGGGCAAATTGTTTTTTATAGTGTGAGGGCAAATAACTGAGTAGTTACGGAAAAAAAAAGACTTAAAAGTTTAAATAAGGTTAATTGAAGGCAGAAGGTTAGGGTAATATTATGTTTTATAACATAAAAGCCTTATCTTTGCACTGTGTTTTTCATGGTATTAGATTTAAGGTTAATGAAGATTGGGTGTCTGGGATAGATACCCTTCTTTTTTTATATCTCCTTTGGTTCCGATAAAAGGCGGCTCAGCAGCAAATCAATGGAGATAGACATATAGAATTTATTTCTTCTATAGGCCGTTGATTTCACCGCTTCCCACACAGATTTTCGCATTTTTATCGTATAGCACTCCGAATTGTCCCGGAGCTATTCCTTGTATTGGTTCTTGGCTGTGTATCCGGAATAATCCGTTTTCCCGCATTAGCGTTCCTTTTGCAAATGGTTCGGTATGACGAATCTTGAAAGCGATGTCCACTGAAGATTCTTCTTTCCATAAATCATCTGTTATGAAGTGAAAATCCCGTAAGGCGAAATCAGTTCCATATTGTTTCTCAGTATCATAGCCGCGTGAAACGTATATGATATTTTCGTCTATGTCCTTGCGGATGACAAACCACGGTCCTCCGCTTAATCCCATACCTTTGCGTTGCCCAATGGTATGAAACCAGTATCCTTTATGGGTGCCAATTCGTTTTCCTGTCTCCAGCTCGATGATGGCTCCCTCTTTCTCTCCTAGGAAACGGCGGAGAAAATCGTTATAATTGATTTTTCCTAAAAAGCAGATACCTTGGCTGTCTTTGCGCTGGGCACTGGGCAAATTGGCGGTACGGGCAATATCTCTGACTTCGTTTTTCATAAGGCCGCCTAAAGGAAACATCAGTTTTGAAACTTGCAGGTAATCTATTTGGGCTAGAAAATCGGTTTGATCTTTGACCGTATCTTGCGCGGTGCCCAGCCATATTTTCCCTTCCTTTTCTAGAATTCTAGCATAATGTCCGGTGGCTGTTTTGTCGTATAGATATCCCACTTCTTGTTCAAAGCATCCGAATTTTATCAGTTTGTTGCACATTACATCCGGATTGGGAGTGAGGCCATTTTTGACCTTGTCGATGGTGTATGCCACCACATTGTCCCAATAAGGGCGGTGCAAATCGATGATGTTCAGCTTCAATCCATATTTGCGGGCAGTAGCGGTACATAGTTCAATATCCTCTTCTGCCGTACAGGTAAGGTTTTCATCGCCTTCCATTCCAATCTTTATATAGAAAAGGTCGGGTTTATATCCTTGCTCACAAAGAAGGTGTACGACGACTGCGCTGTCTACACCTCCTGAAATTAATGTAGCTATGTTCATTTCCTTTATATTGTAATAGGTATTCTGAGTATAACAGTTTGACATTGTTTTCTTGTCTTTTAATCAAAACATGGTTGTCAAATTGCTTTTGGTCGACAAAGATAAGACTATTTCTTTAATAAACAATAGGCCGGCAATTTGTCGTTTTCTCTATTGTCGCATGATGAAAAAGATTGGTAGATTGAACATTTATTAAGAACTTCGGCTAAACCATTGCCGCTCTTTCCGTGTTATATAAATGTGTTTTTCATAGTATTAGATTAAAGGTTGAAGATTGCAATCGGCTTGTGAAAAGTAGTTGCGTCTGAAGTAGAAGCGTCTACTATAAAAATATAGAAAGGTTGTTCCTCATCCGGAACAACCTTTTTGTTGGATTCAATCAAAAGTCTGATTCTGTGTGATTTGTTAATGAATAGCTTGTTTTTATTAAACAATGCTATAAATGATGTTTATTGGATTCATAAATTTGCAGATAACAGAAAAGTCCGTATATTTGCATGTGTGTTTTTCATAGTATTAGATTTAAGGTTAACAAAAGGTTGGAGTACGGCGGTACTCCTTTTTTTATGCTTTGTAATCAGATGATTTCAATTCCTTGCTTTTTGCATAATTCTAACCCTATATCCTTTAATTTGAATTTCTGTATCTTTCCACTGCCTGTCATCGGAAATTCATCGACAAAGAAGATGTATTTGGGTATTTTGTAGCGGGCTATTTTACCATCGCAGAAATCACGGACATCAAATTCGTTCATCTCCACTCCTTCGTGTAGAATGATGAATGCACCTACAGCCTCTCCGTATCTTTTAGACGGAATTCCGGCTACTTGTACGTCTTTTATGCCTTTCATCTGATAAAGGAATTCTTCTATTTCCCGTGGATAGATATTCTCTCCGCCGCGAATGATCATGTCTTTTATGCGTCCGGTGATACGGTAATTACCGTCTTCGTCTTTCACACCTAGGTCTCCCGAATGGAGGAAACCGTTTGCATCAATCACTTCGGCTGTAGCTTCGGGATTTTTATAATATCCCTTCATGGTGTTATAGCCTTTGTTGCACATTTCGCCTTGTATGCCTACCGGACATTCCTCACCGGTTTCCGGGTCGAGGACTTTTACTTCCGTAAATTCAAAGTCGCGTCCCACGGTGTTGCAACGTACATCAAACGGATCGTCAAGGCGGGTTGCGGTCATGCCGGGAGAAGCTTCCGTCAGTCCGTACACACTGGTGACTTTCATATACATTTTTTCTTCCACGCGTTTCATCAGTTCTACCGGACAGAGGGAGCCGGCCATGATGCCCGTGCGCAAAGAGGACATGTCGAACATATCGAACATGGGATGGTTCAGTTCGGCAATGAACATGGTTGGTACACCATACAGGGCAGTGCATCGTTCTTTATGGATGGAGGCAAGTACTACCAAAGGGTCGAACCGTTCTACCATGACTTGTGTGCATCCATGTGTGAGACAGTTCATGGTGGCCAGTACTACACCGAAACAATGAAACAGGGGGACACACACGCACAGTTTGTCGTCAGATGTGAATTTCATGTGCTCGCCTGTGAGAAAGCCGTTGTTGCTGATGTTATAGTGGGTAAGCATCACTCCCTTGGGAAATCCTGTCGTACCGGAGGTGTATTGCATGTTCACCGTGTCGTGGCAATTTACTTGGGCTTTGGCTTCCAGCAGTTTGTCGTTGTCCACATTGCATCCTAGCAGTAGAATCTCGGACGTGTTATACATGCCCCGGTATTTTTCCGGACCGATGTAGATCACATTCTTCATGCAGGGAAAGCGTTTGCTTTTCAGGTATCCGCGTTGGCTGGTTTTCAGTTCGGGCAGCATGGTGTAGACCATATTGACGTAGTCATTGCTGCCACGATCTCCGTTCACGATACATAGTGTATGCATGTCCGAATTCTGACAAAGATACTCCAGTTCGGCTTGTTTGTAGTTGGTATTTACGGTGACGGCTACTGCGCCAATTTTGGCGCAGGCATATAAAAAAGTCAGCCAGTCGGGCACATTGCCTGCCCAGATACCTACATGGGTGCCTCGCTTTACGCCGATGGCGAGTAATCCTTTTGCCATATTGTCTACGCGTGCATTGAACTGGCTCCAAGTGAAGCGCAGGTTGCGGTCGGAATATACAATGTATTCTTTGTCGGGGGTGGTGAGGGCCCAGTGTTCGAGCCAGTCACCAAGGGTTCGGGTACTTAATTCCATGATAAATTAAATAGGGGTATAAATAACGGCCAGTATTTTGGCGGCCTGTCCTTGGTAACCGTGTACGTGGTGCGGAACGATAGAGTCGTAGTAGATGCTGTCGCCGGCTTTAATTTGATGAGTCTTTTTCCCGTGGCATACTTCGATGGTTCCTTCCATCACGTAAATGAACTCTTCGCCTTCGTGCGAGGAAAGTGAGTATTGGGTTTCATCGGTCGGTTCAACATCTACGATAAACGGTTCCATGTGTCGGTCGGCTTTCGATTTGGACAGCGAATGGTAACGCATGTGGGTACGCAGATCCATTGCATTGTTCGAGAAACTGATGGTGGCATCGGTTTCTTGTTTCCGGCAGATTACCGCTCCTTGTTCTTCTTTGTCGTCCAGAAATGTGCCTAGGCGCACGCCTAAGGCACGGGCTATTTTGATAAGGGGAGCCAGTGAGGGCAGGTCTACATTGTTCTCTATACGTTCTATTTGTTCTTCGGCCAAACCCGAGCGTACGGCTAGTTCGGCAATGCTGATTTCTTTTGTTTCGCGTAGCGATTTTATTTTCTCACCAATAATCTTTGTGCTATCCATGGTTTGTTCTTTATGTTTAAATTTGCAAAGTATAATAAATACAAAGATATATAAAATCTGTGAGGTTTTATGCCTGTTGGATAAAGAAACTGTTTTTCTTTATCCAACAGGCGTGCGGATCGAGATTTTTTATCTACATTTGCTGTGGATTTTTAAATTAAAGACTATAACTTATGTTCTCAGGAATTGTAGAAGAATATGCGGAGGTGATACGCATTGTAAGGGAGCAGGAGAATCTGCATCTCACTTTGAAATGTTCGTTTGTAGACGAATTGAAAATAGACCAAAGTGTTTCTCATAACGGTGTGTGCCTGACTGTGGTCGGCCTGCAGGACGGCGCATATACGGTGACTGCCATGAAGGAAACGATAGAACGTTCTAATATCGGCTTGTTGGAAGTGGGAAATAAGGTGAACGTGGAACGTAGCATGATGATGAATGGAAGGTTGGACGGTCATATTGTGCAGGGGCATGTGGACCAGACTGCCAAGTGTATAGATATAAAGGATGCTGAAGGTAGTTGGTATTTCACGTTCAAGTATGCGTTTGACAAGGATATGGCAAGGCGCGGTTATCTGACGGTGGACAAGGGTTCGGTGACTGTCAACGGGGTGAGCCTGACGGTTTGCAATCCCACGGAAGATACATTTCAGGTGGCTATAATTCCTTATACATACGAGCATACTAATTTTCATACTTTCCAGGTAGGAAGTGTTGTGAACATAGAGTTTGATATCATTGGCAAGTATTTGAGCCGCATGATGCAACTTTCATGATCGGCCTTTTCTGTTACAGGCTGCACTGGTCGTAAGAAACAATGTCCGGCATGAAATTTGCATGTCGTGCAAAAGTGATCGGGTGTGGCCTGTAGCGGGTAAGGTGAGAAGGTTTACAGATCTTTCAGCAGAATCTTGCTGGTACTTTGGTAATATTCCTTGCGCGCATTGGCCAATGCTTCCCATGTACCGCTGTATCGTTCTTTATCTATTTTGAAGGCTTCTGTTCCGGCTATGTCCAGCCTGTTCAAAAGCATTGCCACATTCATTCGGTTTATATCAATCGATGGCAAGTAGCCTGTATTTTCGTCTTCATTCTCTGGCGATGTTTCATATATCATGTGCATGTCCTGTAGTTCGTATAAGATTTTTTTAGTAAGCCTTATCGGGATTTTATGTTCGTCGCTGAGCGTTTCGGCGGTATAGGGCGGCTCTTCCGTTTCAAAACGTTTGCATATAAGAGACATGATGAGGATGCATAGGAAATCGTGATAGCGGCGGCTGATGTGGGCCGTTTCTTTACTGAAGCTGTAATTGCGCAGGTTTTGTGCCACGTAGCATAGTTCTGCACCATACAGGCAGATCCCCCATGAAATTTGCGCCCATAGCAAAAACATGGGGATGGCGGCGAAACTACCATAGATGGCATTGTATCTTGATACCCAGATTTGGCTGCCTATATATAAGTATTGGAAGGCTTGAAAGGCGGTTCCTGCTATGATGCCCGGAATAATGGCATACTTTAGTTTTACCTTGGTGTTGGGCATGAAGACGAATAGCCCGGTAAACATTCCCCATGTCAGGATAAAAGGGATGAGGCGAACCAGGAATTTTACCAGTGGAGCCAGTAGTACGAAGTCTTCCATGTTTTTCACCATCGTGGACATGAAGATGGTAAGGCCGCTGGAGAGTACGATTAGTAGGGGAAGTAACAGCAGGATGGAGAAGTAGTCGGTCATTTTGCGATATAATGTGCGAGGTTTTTTCACCTGCCATATATAGTTGAATGTACGTTCGATGTTATACGTCAGACTCAGAATGGTCCAGAATAACATAATCAGGCCTATGCCGATAAAAATGCCGCTTTTGGCATGTACGAGGTAGGAGTCTATCAGGCCGAGAATGGTTTCTGCCGCCACGTTTTGTCCTTCAAAGCCATTGCGGAACTGGGTTTCCAGCAGGTTGGAGAAGCCAAAGCCGCGTGCGATGGCGAATAGGATGGCCAGTATGGGGATGATGGACAGCAGTGTGCTGTATGTCAGTGCGGATGCTTTGTTCAGAATACGTCCTTGCGTGAACTCGCGGACGGAAAGGGTGGCGATTTTTATTGCATCATAGAATATCCCGCGGGATTTGCTGACTTCGTCTTCCGTCACCCGCCATATATCTTCTTTGAGAAAGGATTGCAAGCCTTTCAGTCTTTCCTTGTTCATGTTGCTCGTGGATTTGGAATAGAAAAAGAAAGCAGCCGGTCTGTAAGCCGGGTTCTGTCCATCGCCTTATGGCGAAGTGTCTGTCATTTATCTACGCCTGTTGTCACCAACAGGCTCTAGCGGTCCACCCACCGACGTGGGGCGAGCAACCCTCATAATGCCGGTTTACATGACCTTACAACTCCTAAGACGCACAGCCCGACATGTCACCATGTGGCTGGTGGGCTCTTACTCCACCTTCTCACCCTTACCTCGTTTCTCGAGAAGAGAAGCGGGGCGGTTGTTTTCTTCTACGTTACTTCACCCTCGCGGACGACTTTCTGTTAGGAAGTAGGATGCTCTGTGTTGCCCGGACTTTCCTCTTCCGCCTTATGGCGTCAGCGACAGACCGACCGACTGCTTTCGGGGTGCAAATATAGTGTTTTTAGCTTAAAAGAGGAGACGGTTAGGTCGAAAAAGTGAGGAGTGTTACGAAAAAAAAGGAAATAACAGGAAGAAAGGGATGTGAATGGTGGCGAAAATGAATAAGACGAAGGTTATTATTGGTTTGGCGCATCCTTAGTTCTTTGGAGCCTTATATAAAGTTGTTCATGGCCGTCTCCATTCTTAAAACTCCGCCGGTGTTCTAATGAATACCGTCGGTGTTTTATAGAATTTCGGCGGTGTTCATTAGAACACCGGCGGAGTTTTAAGAATGGAGACGGCCGATGGCAAGTATTCTTTGGTAAGTGAAGACGTTTCCGGCCGTAAAGGATGACGTTTGCGTGTTAGCGAGGCGCTGTATTTAGTTGCCACTGTTTTTTAATTGGTGGAATAATTCTTTTTGGCGTTCGGTCAGCAGAGTGGGAATTGTGACATGGAAAGTCACAATCAAGTCACCACACTTTCCTTCTTCCTTATATATAGGGAAACCTTTGCCTTTCAGGCGTACTTTGGTTTCGCTCTGTGTTCCCGGCTTTATTTTCAGTTTTACCTTTCCGTTCCATGTCTCCACTGTTTCCTCTCCGCCTAGTATGGCGGTGTATAAGTTGAGTGGTGCTTTGATGTGCAAGTCGTTTCCTCGCCGCTTGAATACCGGATTGCCTGCAATGACAAATGTGATGTACAAATCGCCGGCAGGGCCTCCGTTTATGCCCGGTGCTCCATGGCCGCGTAATTTGATGGTTTGCCCGTTGGCAATGCCTGCCGGAACGGTGATGCGTATGTTCTTTCCGTTCACACTGAGCACCTGTTTGTGTGTTTCGGCTGCTTCGCGCAGCGACAGGTGTAGTTCGGCATTGTAGTCTTGCCCGCGAAATCCGTCGTTTCGTCGGGAGCCGGCATATCCTTGGTGTCCGAACAGTTCTTCAAAGAAATCGGAGAATCCGTTTGTACTGTCTCCAAAATGTGCATTTCTGGCACCTTTGAATCCTTCTTTCCCATTGTCCCTGTACCAACGGCTGCCATGCCCGTTTGTGCTGCTTCCGCTGAAACCGCCGGTGTTTCCGTAGGTTTTCTTTTGCCTATCAAATTCATCCGCATGTTTCCAGTGTTCGCCATACTCATCGTATTTTTTACGTTTCTCCGGATCGCTCAGCACTTCGTTGGCTTCGTTTATTTCTTGAAACTTATCTTTGGCCGCAGGATCATTGGGGTTTAGGTCAGGATGATATTTGCGTGCCAACTTGCGGAAGGCCTTCTTAATATCTTCTGCAGTGGCGTTTTTGTCCACTCCCAGCACGTTGTAATAGTCAATGTAAGCCATATTGGTAATTGTTAAAAAATCGTCTCTCTTTATGAAAACAAAATATCTGGCAAATAGGTTGTGCGTTGGTTTGATTTTCTCTGATATTTTGTGATGGCTTTATGGATGCGGCTCGAAGGAAGAGAAAAGTACTGTTGGCAGTGTCTTTCCTGAGTATGTCGACTGGTGCACTTTTTATGTGGAGAAGGTTCACAAAGTGACAGCAAACTCATGCCGCAGAAACGGAAACGGAGATTAACGACACTTGAAGTTGGAATTTCTAAGTAAATTTTGGCAAAATGTATTATATTTGCAACCGAAAAGGTTTTGCGTTATTATTTGATGCAATATATTGAGCGGGTAAAAGTGTTACGTCCATATGCAATGCACCAATGGAAATTTGTTCCAAAGGAATGGACCGTGCCTGCCACGAAAAGAGAGTATTGTTTGGCGAGGAAAAAAGAATAATTAGTTGGGTAAGAGGGTAAAACACATAACGGTTTCGTTGTTGTTACTGACGCTGTTCTTGGCGTATCAGATAGGCATAACATCGTTTACTCACGTTCATATAGTGAACGGGGTGATGATTGTGCATTCTCATCCATCGTCGGACAAGAACCATAAACATACTACCGGGCAAGTGATTTCTATTGCTCATTTGAGTACAGTTCAGACTTTAGAGGCTGAATTGAGCATAGAATTGGAGGTGCTGCGTCCTGTGCTGTATATTTTGGAATATAATGTAAATACGTTTCGTGTAAAAGCACTTCATACGAGATGCGTTCATTTGCGTGCCCCTCCTGTCTTCTATTGCTAAAGCCATATAAAGAATATGTGTATCTTGTTTTCTGCTGTTTCCCGGCATCGGTTTTTCTTGATTTCTTAAGAGGACGAATGGCGGTGGAGATGTTGTCAAACCTTTTTCAGGCAGCGGTGGCGAACACGTATTCTGTCATTTGAGTAGGAAAACGAAGATAAATAATTTGAGCAATAGAAAAGATGAAACAATATATTTGGTTACTCGTGCTCATGGTGTTGGGCACGGGCATAAACGTGTATGCAGAAGATATAAATCCGGTTAAGGAAGGCAATACGATTACTGGTCATATAATAGAGAAAGGTACAGAGGAGAATCTTCCGTATGCCACAATTATGATTGTGGAAACCGGACAGGGTACGGTGAGTAATGAAAATGGTGAGTTCCTGTTTAAGAAGATACCGGCAGGGAAATATACGTTGCGAGTTCAGTTGCTGGGTTATGAGACACAGGAAAAGAAGGTAACTGTCAGCAATGATTTTATGGTGGATGTCCATTTTTTGATGAGTGATGAAAGTGTTATGACAGACGAAGTGGTGGTCTCGGCCAATCGTAATGAGACTAGCCGTAAGGTTGCTCCAGTAGTGGTTAATGTTATGAGTTCTAAACTATTTGAGACGGTTAATTCTACAGATTTGGCAAAATCGTTGAATTATCAGTCAGGGTTGCGTGTAGAGAATAACTGCCAGAATTGTGGTTTCCCTCAAGTTCGTATCAATGGATTGGAAGGCCCTTATTCGCAAATCCTTATTAATAGTAGGCCGGTAGTAAGTGCGTTGTCTGGTGTATATGGTCTGGAACAGATTCCGGTGAATATGATAGAACGTGTGGAGGTGGTTCGCGGAGGTGGATCGGCTTTGTTTGGTGCGAATGCAGTGGGCGGAACCATCAATATCATCACAAAAGATCCTGTCAACAATTCATTTCAGATTTCTTCGACGATGTCTAATATGAATAGCAAAGTATGGGAACAATATATGGGTGCCAATACTTCACTGGTGTCGAAGGATAATACGTATGGCATTGCTCTTTATCAGTCCTATCGGAACCGTAATCCGTATGATGCGGACGGCGATGGGTTTTCGGAACTGGGGAAATTGAATATGAATACTTTCGGTTTGCGTACTTATTATCGCCCGACGCACTTCAGTCGTCTCAGCTTAGAATATCACACGACGAATGAATTCCGTCGTGGTGGAAACCTTTTTGATTTGCAGCCGCATGAAACAGATATTACCGAACAGACAAGACACGTCATTAACAGTGGTGGTCTGAACTATGATTTGTTTTGGAAAGAATATAAGCATAAACTTTCCTTCTATTCTTCCATCCAGCATACCGACCGTAATAGTTATTATGGCGCACAACAAGATGCAAATGCTTACGGAAAAACGAAAGATTTGACTTGGGTGGCAGGAGGAATGTATGTAGGTAACTTCGAGAAAGTTTTGTTTTCTCCTGCTACTTTTACTGCCGGACTTGAATATCAGAATAATTCGTTGCATGATGTTATGACCGGCTATCATCGTGATATGAAACAAGATGTGCGTATTGCCAGTGCCTTTGTTCAAAATGAATGGAAAATGGAACAATTCGTGTTTTTGGCAGGATTCCGCTTGGATGACCATAATCTGATTGATAATCCCATATTCAGTCCTCGTTTAAATTTGCTTTATAAGCCTACCGATAAATTGCAGGCGCGTATCACTTGGTCTACAGGTTTCCGTGCTCCACAGGCATACGATGAGGATTTGCATGTTACGGCCGTAGGAGGTGAAGGTGTATTGATCAAGCTGGCTGATGGACTGAAACCGGAACATTCTAATAGTATTAGTGGCTCTATAGACTGGACAGCGAATATCGGTCATTTCCAGACCAATTTGTTGTTGGAAGGTTTCTATACCGGCCTTGACGACGTGTTTGTATTAGAAGATATGGGACATGATGAAAATGGGAATAAGGTGAAAGAGCGTCGCAACGGTAATGGTGCGCGTGTGTATGGAGTGAATCTGGATGGAAAAATCGCGCACGGTCGTGATGTGTCTTTACAGGTGGGATTCACTGTGCAGCGCAGCAGATATACTAAGCAGGAAGCTTGGAGCGATGACTCTGAAGTGGTTCCAGTAAAACGTATGCCTCGTACTCCTGACTATTATGGTTATTTTACTTTGGCATCTGCTCCGTTTAAAAACTTTGATTGGTCATTGTCGGGGGTGTATACAGGTAGGATGTATGTGCCTCATTTTGCCCCAACAGATTTACCCGACGAGTATGTGGGCCAGTATATTTCTAAAGATGAGATGGTACATACTCCCGATTTCTTCGATCTAAATGTGAAGCTGAATTATACTTTTGTTTTAAATGATCACATTAAATTGCAGTTGAACGGCGGAGTACAAAATATTTTCAATGCTTTCCAAAAGGATTTGGATAAAGGAGGCTATCGTGATTCTGGATATTTTTATGGACCGACACAGCCAAGAACATATTTTATAGGAATCAAGATTATGAATTAATTGGTATCCTTTTTTATGAAAATCCCCCTCTTATATGATCGTAAGAATGAAAATAAGAGGGGGATTTTTGTTGCAGAAGATCTGATATAAGACAAATTATGCACTATGCTTATTGAACAATCTGTCAGTTATTGATAACGAATGCAAATTTGGCAGATTATGCGGTTAACCCCTGTTAAGTGCCTATATACCTGTGTTAAAAGAGGAAAAAAATCTCTGACAATCTGTACAACAGTACAATATTTGTCATTACATTAGCGTCTGAAATGTTAAACCAAACTTGAAATTAACAATTAATAGATATTAAGTTATGAAACAAGCAACTAAAATTGTGTTAGGCGCAGCTGCTATTGTAGCAGTCAGCGCAGGTGTGGCAGGAGTAACGACTTATTCTATGTTGAAACCCGAGCCAAACAAAAGCGTGGCCTTTAATGATGTGTTCCAACAAACTCCGAATACAAGACTCGCTGCGCTGGACGCCACCCAAATGCAACCAGTAGATTTGACTCAGGCGGCGGAAAATTCAGTGCATGCAGTTGTTCATATAAAGTCAACTCAAGAATCAAAAACTCAAACGGTTACCGTTCGCGACCCGTTTTATGACTTCTTTGGAGATATTTTCGGTAATGGCAGAGGCGGAAATCAACAAAGAGAAGTAAAGACTCCTGAAAGAGTAGGTTTCGGATCTGGAGTGATCATATCGAAAGATGGGTATATCGTAACGAACAACCATGTGATTGATAATGCGGATGTGATTAGTGTCAAGCTGAATGACGGGCGTGAGTACAAAGGCCGTGTCATTGGTACAGACCCCAGTACGGATTTAGCGTTGGTTAAAATTGAAGCAGATGAACTTCCTACTATTCCAGTGGGTGATTCGGAAATTTTGAAAGTAGGCGAGTGGGTATTGGCTGTAGGTAATCCGTTTAATATGACATCTACAGTGACTGCAGGTATTGTAAGTGCCAAAGCGCGTTCTTTGGGTGTATATAATCAAGGTGTGGAGTCGTTCATTCAGACTGATGCTGCCATTAATCAAGGTAATAGTGGTGGAGCGTTGGTCAATGCGAAAGGTGAGCTGGTAGGAATCAATTCAGTGCTTTATTCGCCAACGGGAGCTTATTCGGGTTATGGTTTTGCTATCCCCACTAGTATCATGAAAAAAGTGGTGGCCGATTTAAAAGAATATGGAACAGTTCAGCGTGCGGTGTTAGGTATTGAAGGTAGAGCGATTAATGATGATCAGCAGCTGTTACCCGAAGAGACCAAGAAAAAAGTGAAAGAATTGGGTGCTACAGAAGGTGTGCTGATAGCTAGAATAATTGAAGGAGGCTCTGCTTTCGGCTATTTGGAGGTAGATGATGTGATTATAGGTATTGATGGAAAGCGCGTGAAGAGCTTCGCAGAATTGCAAGAAGGATTGGCAAAACATCGCCCGGGCGATAAGGTAACTGTTAAGGTGTTGCGTGATAAGAAGGAAAAAAATATTGAGATGACTTTGAAGAATGCGCAGGGAACAACAAAAGTTGTGAAGAGTGCGGGCATGGACATCTTGGGTGCAGCGTTCCGTGAAGTACCTCAGGAATTAAAGAAACAATTGAACTTGGGATACGGTGTAGAAGTCACAGGTGTGACAGACGGTAAGATGAAAGCTGCCGGTATCCGTAAAGGCTTCATCATCCTGAAAGCGAACGGACAATCCATTAAATCGGTGAGTGACTTGGAGGATGTACTGAAAGCTGCCACCCAGTCGCCAGATCAAGTGTTGTTCTTGAGCGGAATGTTCCCATCAGGCAAGCGTGCAAATTATGCAGTCGATTTGACACAGGAATAAGAAAAAGAGCATTTTTTTAAGGTAGAAAAGTTTCAATAGGTAAAGTCAGGGATGCGCGGTAAGGATTACTTCCGTGCATCCTGTTGTAGTATAATGAGGAAAGTGTCTCTTTTGTTTGTAGGAGCAGCCTAATAAAAATTGGTTGATAAAAGAAAGATAAAGGTGTTTTTTTGATTTATTGGCTAATCTTTTTCAAACAAAAACGAAAGTATTCCATTTTAATGTTGTAACTTTGCATCCCAAATTTGTTTTATAGAGAATGAGACAATTAAAGATTACCAAAAGTATCACTAACCGAGAGAGCGCATCTCTGGACAAGTATTTACAAGAGATAGGCCGTGAAGACCTGATTACTGTAGAAGAAGAGGTGGAACTCGCTCAACGTATCCGTAAAGGCGACCGGGTAGCATTGGAAAAACTGACACGTGCCAATTTGCGTTTTGTAGTGTCTGTGGCCAAACAGTATCAAAATCAAGGATTAAGCTTGCCAGACTTAATAAATGAGGGCAACTTGGGACTGATTAAAGCTGCCGAAAAGTTTGATGAAACCCGAGGATTCAAATTTATCAGTTATGCCGTATGGTGGATCCGTCAGTCTATTCTCCAAGCGTTGGCTGAGCAGTCACGTATTGTTCGTTTGCCGTTGAACCAGGTGGGCTCACTGAATAAGATCAGTAAGGCTTTCTCTAAGTTTGAACAGGAAAACGAGCGTCGTCCTTCTCCGGAAGAGCTGGCCGATGAATTGGAAATACCTGTGGATAAAATCTCGGATACATTGAAGGTTTCAGGGCGTCACATATCTGTGGATGCTCCTTTTGTGGAAGGAGAGGATAATAGTCTGTTGGATGTGCTTGTCAATGACGATTCGCCTATGGCAGACCGTTCCTTGGTTAATGAATCACTTGCGAGGGAAATTGATAGAGCACTCTCTACGCTAACCGAAAGAGAGAAGGATATTATCCAGATGTTTTTCGGTATTAATACGCAGGAAATGACGTTGGAAGAGATCGGCGATAAATTCGGGCTCACTCGTGAGCGCGTGCGTCAGATTAAGGAGAAAGCCATTAGAAGATTGAGACAAAATTCGCGTAGCAAGTTGCTTAAGTCTTATCTAGGGTAAGAAAAATCAGTTTCCGAAAAGAAAACAAAGCATAAGGTGGAAGGTCACTTCCGTCTTGTGCTTTTGTTTTTTTATATAAGGACTTTGGAAGTGGAATAAATATTTCGTCAGCAAATTTCTGTTTGGCTCAATGTAGGCAATGGTGTGAGTTGTTACAATGATTGTATGGGATGGGGCTGCCTGTCATTCTGAGGTATGATTATAATGTTAATTAATCTATTCTTTTTTTGTATTTGTTCGTAAATGACTACTTTTGTATATTAATAAAAATATAAAAGTTAGATTATGAAGTTCATAAAAAGTTTTTGCTTTTTGTTGGGGGTGCTGATGGTATGCTCAGCATTTTCTTTAAAGGACGGTAAGGCGAAGTCTGTTTATATAGTAGGAGTATCTGCTTCATTTACAGATTCATTGGTTTATTTTACGGAGATTCAATCGTTGGATAGTGTGAGTCTTGAT
This sequence comes from uncultured Bacteroides sp., assembly GCA_947173895.1. Classification (GTDB taxonomy): domain Bacteria; phylum Bacteroidota; class Bacteroidia; order Bacteroidales; family Bacteroidaceae; genus Phocaeicola. Next base: position 20,469 of record CAMWGU010000019.1, read on the forward strand.
AAAAACAAAATGTTGCCACAGCGCTCGCAATATAGTTATCAGTTGAAAAATTATTTGGAGAATGAAGAGGGGTTGTCTAATCGGACTTGTTTCGTTTATTTTTCCTGTAATAAAAAGAAATTGCAAAAGACGATCAATAAAATGAAGACCAACTATCAGAAAGGGAAATCTTTGTTAATTCGTGAAGTGAACCCCAATGCTTTTAGATTTGAAAAGGCAGAGGAATAACTCTTTACTTATGAAGAAAATTATATTTTTGTTCTTAGTTGTGTTTTCTTTTTTTTCATGTGAAAAAGAGAAAGGGGATGACCCTCAACGCCATGCTGGAAGGACCATGCTGGCGTTTTTTTGGGCGGATAATAGCTTAAGTTCCAACTTGCGTAATAATATCCAAACAATGATGGAAGGACTGCAAGCTGTAAAGACCTCAGCTACTTTATTGGTTTATTGGGATGGAAGCAGTTCTGATTCTAATTGGCCGATGCCTTGTATCATAGAATATGTAGCCGATGGTAAAGGGGGAATTAATGGTTTATCCAAGGAAACGTTGGATGGTATGATGAATACTACATCGGTTGATGAGTTGATAAACATAGGTACGATAAAAAAGCAATATGAGAGTCAGACGTCAACGGAGAAAACGGTCATGAAGACTGTTATCGCTGATATGATGGATGCATATCCTTCGGATAGTTATGGCATCATATTCGGGTCTCACGGTTCGGGATGGCTGCCTACCATCTCTGGACGTTCGATTGGGCAGGATGGTGGTCGGTATTCTAGCAACACAGCACTGATTCCGGAACTGGCAGAGGTCTTGCATGAAGTGAATCCTATGAAATTTGATTTTGTGTTGTTCGATGCATGTATGATGGGATGTGCAGAGGTGTATTATGAATTGAAAGATGCTGCCCGATATATAGTTGCCTCTGTACTTGATATTCCCGCTGCCGGATTTCCTTATGCTACCGTCATGCCTTTTTTATACGAATCGGATATTGAAGGGAGTTTGAAGACGGTTTGCAAACATTACATAGATTATTATGATTATAACGGATGGGGTACTATTTCGTTGGTTGACTGCGGACAGATGGAGCCCTTGGCGCAGGTGACTCGTCAGGTACTTTTGTCCAATCAAGATAATTTGGCGAATGTCAATACGGATGATTTGCAGCAATATGGTAGGACAGGAGTTTCTTTTAAAGGTATTTCGTACGACATGGTGCAATTTGTTGAGAGTTTATGCGGAGGAAATGTACCTGAGGAATTTATGCAGCAGTTTGATAAAACGGTTTTGTATAAAGGATATACTCCTCATGTTGCTTCATCCATATACAGAATAGACGAAGAACATTATTGTGGTATGGGGATGTATATTCCCAATTCGCTTACATCTTCCAAATATTTGCTGTGGAATAATTATTTCAAAAGTTCCATAACATGGTATTCTGTCTCAGGGTGGGCTGAGACGGAGGCCATTTGGGGAGCCGAAGAGTAGTAAAGCTGAGATAAACCGTTTGGAGAGTTATAAATTGTAACTGATAAGCCTAAAAAAGGCCGTATCATTATTCGGAAGAGTAACACTGATACGGCCTTTATTGTAGATGTAATGGCCTTCTTGAAGTACGGCAAAACATTGGCTGGCAACACACTGGTGTTTGTCAGTGTATGTTGAAAGAAAATTCGGCCAGCTGTTCTTTGTTCAGATCCGAATGATAGATATAGTGGATGGAAGTATTTGCTTTACGGTATTCTTCCATCTCTACAGAATTGTCGATTGCTTCTTGCAATGCTTGTTTGAAGGCGATATAGTGGGTGGTCATATAGTCGGCGTCATCCAGCACTCCGCTGACGCTGTAAAAGTAGCTGATGGAATTTGCTTCTGCGTTGTAACGGGCACTGTCCAGCATGATGGTTTCACTCATGCGTGTGGGGCAATTCCGATTGATTTTCTCTGCCATTTGTTGGAACTTGTATGCTCGTGATCGTTGGCTGTTATCGCATCCTGTCAGAATAGCAAAGCATAAAACGGCTGTTATAACTATGTTTCTGTTCATCATTATTAGGTATTTTGAGGCGAAAGTAAATTATAAGTTCGAACAAAACAAATAGAATGCCGTTTTTGTTTCTATTTTTGTATCGACTAAAAAACGTAAGACATGCCTAACATAATAAAAGAATTGCAACGTACGGACCACAAACGGCATTTGGGTGGTCTTGACTTCTTTAAATACATTGGTCCCGGACTACTGGTGACCGTCGGTTTTATTGATCCGGGAAACTGGGCTTCAAATTTTGCTGCTGGTTCCGAATATGGCTATGCGTTGTTGTGGGTGATCACCTTGTCTACTGTTATGCTGATTGTGTTGCAGCATAATGTTGCCCATTTGGGCATTGTAACCGGTCTGTGTCTGAGCGAAGCAGCCACGCGCTATTGTCCCAAGTGGATTTCCCGTCCCGTTTTGGGCAGTGCGGTACTGGCTTCCATATCTACTTCGTTGGCAGAGATACTGGGAGGGGCTATTGCTTTGCAGATGTTATTGGGAATTCCCATTATGGGGGGAGCTGTTCTGACTACGATGCTTGTTGTCATCATGCTTTTTTCTAATTCCTATAAAAGGATTGAAAGAGCGATTATCACCTTTGTGTCTGTCATCGGGCTATCGTTCCTTTATGAATTGTTTCTGGTCGATATTGACTGGTCGGTAGCGGTGCGTTCGTGGGTGGTGCCCGATATTCCCCAGGGCAGTATGCTGATTGTCATGAGCGTGCTTGGCGCGGTGGTGATGCCACATAATCTTTTTCTGCATTCGGAGGTGATACAGAGCCATGAGTACAATAAACAGGATGAGGCTTCCATCCGCAAGGTGCTGAAATATGAGTTTTATGACACTTTGTTTTCTATGATTGTGGGATGGGCTATCAACAGTGCTATGATTTTGTTGGCGGCAGCCACTTTTTTCCGTACCCGGACTCCGGTGGAGGAGTTGCAGCAGGCAAAGTCATTGCTCGATCCGTTGCTTGGCAGTCATGCCGGTATTGTTTTTGCATTGGCACTGTTGATGGCGGGAATTTCATCGACTGTGACCAGTGGTATGGCGGCAGGTTCTATTTTTGCAGGTATTTTCGGGGAGTCTTATCACAGTAAGGATATACATTCTAGAGCGGGTATTTTGATTTCGTTAGGGATAGCATTGGGGCTTATCTTTTTTATCCGCAATCCTTTTTACGGTCTTGTTGTTTCTCAGATGATTCTGAGTATCCAGTTGCCTTTCACGGTGTTTCTGCAAGTGGGCCTGACTTCTTCCAAACGGGTAATGGGAAAATATGCCAATTCACGATGGAGTTCTTTCGTCCTTTATGCCATTGCGGTAGTTGTTTCTGTGTTGAATCTGATGCTGTTGTTCGGTTGATTCGTTCCTTTTTTTTATTATGCATGTGTGTTGCTATGGAAACGGCAAACAGTTGTAATGGGGGTATAAGTCCATGTTCTATAGGATTTCCCATTTGCCTGCATAATGGATGCAAGGTTCTCTGTTTCAGGTCTATGTAGACGGCTGAAAACACGTACGTATGTGTAGGCTCACACATACGTACGTGTAGGCTTACACATACGGTCGCGAAGGCTCACACGTACGTACGCGTTTTTCGACACGGTGGTAGGGGTGTTTCCTCCATGTCTTTTGCATGAAAATGCTGTGCTGTCAGGATGGGACGATTGTAAAATTGTTTTTGCTTTCGTGTGGCCTGTCTACTTTGTTTTATTTTCCGATATAATCAGCAATTTGTCTCCCGCTTGTAGCTGCAACGTGCCGTTTGGGATTATAAATTCGTTCTTCCGTTTTACCAACATGACCAGCATGCCTTGGGGCAGGTTCATGTCCTTCAGCCGGTTTCCCTTTTCCAGCATGTCCTCTGTCAGTACTATATCCCGAAGGTCGGTGTTTATTTCTTCAGGAATCTCCACCCCGAAATCATTGCCGGTTTTTTCTAACGGAGTGTCCAGTTTGAGTAGCTTGGCTATCCATGAGATGGTGGTTCCTTGTACCGTAAGCGATAATATGGTAATAAAGAATACGATATTGAAAATCTGAGTGGATCCCGGCACATGCTCCACCACCGGATAAGTGGCAAATATGATAGGTACGGCTCCGCGCAGTCCTACCCAGGAGATGAACAGGCGTGAGTTGAAATTCATCTTTTTAAAGGGTAGAAGGCAGATCAGTACACTGAGCGGACGAGCGATGATGATCATGAAAATGCCGATCAGGGTGGCTGGTATGGCTATAGATAACATTTCGTGAGGATTTACCAGCAGACCCAGGCTCAGGAACATGATGATCTGGAACAGCCAGGTCATGCCATTCATAAAAGTGGCTGTCTCCTTGCGGTTTACAATGCGTGCGTTGCCTACCATCATACCTGCTATATAGACAGCCAGGTAGCCGTTTCCTTTACATAGGTCGGTTATGGTGAAAATAAAAAAGATGAAGCTTAACAGCAGAATGGGATAGAGCGACTGGTTCTTTAGGTCGATCTTGTTGATGGTCAATACCGCCAATTTGCCAAGCAGGAATCCTGATGCACCGCCCACGATGAACTGGACTAGGAATGATTTCAGAATGTCGCTTGCATTCATGCCGGCCGAGGTGATGAATTGTATCAGGACGATGGTAAGCATGTATGCCATGGGGTCGTTGCTCCCGCTCTCCAGTTCCAACATGGGGCGAAGGTTATTTTTCAGGTTCATGCTTTGCGAGCGCAGGATATTGAATACGGAAGCTGAATCCGTAGATGACATGGTGGCTGCCAGCAGTAAGGCTGTCATTAGTGACATGGTGATGCTGACATTCGAAAAGCCGGATATCCAATGAATAAAGAAACCGGTGAAAATTGTGGTAAGCAATACGCCCAAGGTGGAAAGCAGTATGCCTTGCGGCAATACGGGTTTTATGTCTGAATATTTGGTGTCCATGCCGCCCGAGAACAGAATGATGCTGAGTGCCATCATGCCGATGAATTGCGCTTCGCCTGCATCATGGAATTGGAGACCCAATCCGTCGCTGCCGAACAGCATGCCGACTAATAGAAACACGAGAAGGGTGGGGACTCCGAAACGATATCCGGTCTTGCTTACCATGATACTGACGAATAATAGGATGGAACCTATCAAGAGAATGTTTTCTGCATTGAATATCATACTGCTTAAATTGTTTATTTGTTTCTATCTGCTTGCTATATGTTGAAAGTTGTGCTTTTGTTGACCCTTTGCTTGCTTTTTTGTTATTTTTAAGTTTTGCAAAGTTAAGAATATGAAGGATTATTCAGACCTTTGTGACGTTAAATCAAACTAAAAGCAATATGAATTCAACGAAATGCATGGCAGCCTTATTCGATTTCGACGGAGTGGTGATGGATACCGAAACGCAATATAGCATATTTTGGGACGAGCAAGGCCGTAGATATCATCCGGAACTGCCCGAATTGGGCCGGATTATAAAAGGACAGACTTTGGCGCAGATTTATGATAACTATTTTGCAGGAATGGAAGAAGTGCAACAAAAAATAACAGAAGAGTTGAATCTCTTTGAGCAGAATATGTTGTATAATTATATTCCGGGTGTGGAGGCTTTCATGCGCGAGCTCAGAGCTAACGGGGTAAAGATAGCCATAGTCACAAGCTCGAATGAAATGAAGATGAGCAATGTATATAGAGCCCATCCGGAATTGAAACAGAATGTGGACCGTATTCTCACGGCTGAGATGTTTACGCATTCTAAACCTGATCCGGAATGTTTCTTGCTGGGGGCTGCTGTTTTTGACACAGTGCCCGAGAACTGTGTAGTCTTTGAGGACTCGTTTCATGGACTGGAGGCGGGTAATCGTGCCGGAATGACTGTTGTAGGGTTGGCCACAACGAATACCGAAGAACAGATATGTGATAAGGCAAGCATTGTAATTCAGGACTTTAATGGGTTCGGCTTTGAAAAAATGAAGAATATAATGAGGTAATGTCAACTAAAACATCTACCTTTGCAGCCGTTTTTTTAAATTAAAGTAAATATGGCAGGATATATTTCAGGTGATGCACGTAAAGTTACTACACATCGTTTGGTGGAAATGAAGCAAAGAGGTGAGAAAATCTCTATGCTGACTTCGTATGATTATACCACAGCACAAATTGTGGATGGAGCAGGAATTGATGTCATACTCGTTGGTGATTCTGCTTCAAACGTAATGGCGGGAAATGTGACCACACTTCCTATTACGCTTGACCAAATGATTTATCATGGCAAATCGGTGGTTCGCGGGGTGAAACGTGCCCTCGTGGTAGTCGATCTGCCTTTTGGTACATATCAGACTTCGGAATACGAGGCGGTGACCAATGCAATCAAGGTGATGAAGATTACGCATGCCGATGCATTGAAATTGGAAGGCGGAGTGGAAATCATTGATGCGGTAAGAAAAATCATTGCTGCCGGTATCCCTATCATGGGACATTTGGGGTTGATGCCACAGTCTATTAATAAATACGGAACTTATACGGTGCGTGCCAAAGACGAGGCAGAAGCTGAAAAACTGTTGAGTGACGCACACTTGCTGGAAGATGCAGGATGTTTTGCGCTGGTGCTTGAGAAAATTCCCGCTGCATTGGCCGAGCGTGTGGCCCGTGAATTGACCATCCCGGTTATCGGCATCGGAGCAGGCGGAGCGGTGGACGGACAAGTGTTGGTGGTTACTGACATGTTGGGGATGACCAATGGTTTCAGTCCTCGCTTTTTGCGTCGGTATGCAGACTTGCATACTGTAATGACAGGCGCTATACAGCAATATGTGGATGATGTGAAAAACGGGGACTTCCCTAATCAAAACGAACAATACTAAAAAACGTTTGCTGATTATGTATGATAACTTCTTCTATCCGTATGAAAAGGCAAAATTGTGGACGGGGAACATGATTGGACTCTCCCTTTCGAATTTTTTGCTTTATGCTTCGCTATACGTGATGCTTCCGGTCCTTCCTTCGTGGATTGTGCAGCATTAGTATTGCAGCTATGCGGAAGCAGGAGCGGTTGTGGCTGCTTTTGGGTTGGGACTGTTTGTCTCGGGACCGTTCAACAGCTATCTTATCGATACATTCAAACGTAAGAGTGTCTGCATTGTTGCGATGCTTTTGTTTATATCCTCCAATCTGTTATATTTATATTTGTCGGCTGTATGGCAGATTGTTTTGGTCAGATTTATCCAGGGAGGATTGTTTAGTGTTATTACCATGACGACGGGTAGCACGCTGGCAATTGACATCACCGCTTCTCGTCGTCGTACGGATGCGAATATCGCTTTTGCTTGGGTTGGGCGTTTGGGCATGGTGGCGGGCGTAGCTTTAGGCATTTACATTTATCCTTATTGGAGTTTCCATCATGTGGTTTATGCTTGTGTGGTTTTAGGTACGGGGGCATTATTGTTGATTTTAGCACTAAGAGTTCCTTTCCGCGCTCCGTTGCGCGTTTCATGGTTTTCGTTAGACCGTTTCTTATTGCCGCGCGCTTTGTGGCCGGGGCTGAATATGATGCTGGTTGCCATTGTTCTAGGCATACTGATAGCGCATATTTGTAATGAATGGTTCTATATTTGCATGTGGGTTGGTCTTGTTGTCTCCTTGCTCCTTTCGTGTTATGTATTGTTTCATGTTCCCAGTCGTTCGGAAGTGGAACTAGGTCAGGCTGCAATGATAGGGGGACTCCTGTTATTGCTCTTTTCCAATGGTTTGATGACTAGTTCTATTTCAGGCGTATTGCTGGGGATAGGAATCGGCATCACAGTGTCGCGGTTCTTTATAAAGATGATCAACCTGCCGATGCACTGCGAGCGGGGTACGGGAAACAATACGTATCAACTATTGTGGGAAACGGGGATAATAGGTGGATTTTTATTTGAGAATATGTGGACAGAAATGCATCCCAATGCGATATATTGGATATGTATAGGTTTCAGTGTGGCTGGCCTGTTGATGTATGAATTGTTCACCCATTCATGGTATTATAGACGAATGGAAGAAAAATAAACAGATAAAGTAATTTAATAAAGATAGAACGATATGGCAGATGACAAAAAGATTATCTTTTCGATGGTAGGTGTGAGCAAAGCCTTCCAAGCGAATAAGCAAGTATTGAAAAATATCTACCTGTCCTTTTTTTATGGTGCAAAAATCGGTATTATCGGTTTGAATGGTTCGGGTAAGTCAACCCTATTGAAGATTATTGCCGGATTGGAGAAAAGTTATCAAGGCGAGGTGGTGTTCTCTCCAGGTTATTCGGTAGGCTATTTGGCACAGGAACCGCATCTGGATGATGAAAAGACAGTGAAAGAAGTAGTGATGGAAGGGGTGAAGAATGTGGTCGATACTTTATCAGAATATGAAGAGATAAACAACAAGTTCGGACTTCCTGAATATTATGAAGATCCTGAGAAAATGGATGCGCTTTTTGCCCGTCAGGCAGAATTGCAGGATATTATTGATGCCACTGATGCATGGAATTTGGACAGCAAGTTGGAGCGGGCTATGGATGCGCTGCGCTGTCCTCCCGAAGACCAGCCGGTAAAGAATCTCTCGGGAGGCGAACGTCGTCGTGTAGCGTTGTGCCGTTTGTTGTTGCAAAAGCCCGACATTTTATTGTTGGATGAACCTACTAACCATTTGGATGCGGAAAGTATTGATTGGTTGGAACAACATTTGCAGCAATATGAGGGTACGGTGATCGCTGTAACTCATGATCGTTATTTCTTAGATCATGTGGCAGGATGGATTTTGGAGCTAGACCGCGGAGAAGGTATTCCTTGGAAAGGGAATTACTCCAGTTGGCTGGAGCAGAAAACCAAGCGTATGGAAATGGAAGAGAAAGTGGCTAGCAAGCGTCGTAAAACATTGGAACGCGAATTGGATTGGGTACGCATGGCTCCTAAGGCTCGTCAGGCTAAAGGAAAGGCTCGTTTGAATTCGTATGATAAGTTGTTAAACGAGGATGTGAAGGAAAAAGAAGAAAAGCTAGAAATCTTTATCCCGAATGGACCTCGCTTGGGCAACAAGGTGATTGAAGCCAAAGGTGTTGCTAAGGCATACGGCAATAAGTTGCTGTTTGACAACTTGAACTTCATGTTACCTCCCAATGGTATTGTAGGAGTTATAGGGCCTAATGGTGCAGGAAAAACCACTCTGTTCCGTTTGATTATGGGATTGGAAACAGTAGACAAAGGTACATTCGAAGTGGGAGAAACAGTGAAACTTGCTTACGTAGACCAGCAACATAAAGATATTGATCCTGCCAAGTCGGTTTATCAAGTGATTAGTGGTGGAAATGAACTGATACGTATGGGTAATCGTGATGTCAATGCACGCGCTTATCTTAGTCGCTTTAATTTTTCGGGTGCCGATCAAGAGAAATTGTGCGGCATGTTGTCAGGAGGTGAACGCAACCGTCTACATTTGGCCATGGCTTTGAAGGAAGAGGGAAATGTGTTGTTGTTAGATGAGCCAACCAATGATATTGATGTGAATACCCTTCGTGCATTAGAAGAAGGTTTGGATGATTTTGCAGGTTGTGCGGTAGTTATCAGCCACGACCGTTGGTTCTTGGATCGTATTTGTACTCATATTCTTGCGTTTGAAGGAAATAGTGAAGTCTTTTTCTTTGAGGGCTCCTATTCAGAATATGAAGAGAACAAGATGAAGCGCTTAGGCAATGAAGAACCGAAACGTATGCGTTATCGCAAGCTGATGGAAGATTGATCATTGTATTTAATTTATCGAAATGCGAAGCTATATCCAAGCTTTATATAAAGTGAAGGATATAGCTTTTTTATGTTTTTTAGTACGAAGAACTCTGTAAGAATCAGATGGAAGCAAATCTCTTTAAGAATTTTATGTGAAGAAAAAATGTAAATAGGTAGGTGAATGTGGATATTTTACGTATTTTCGCAAAACAAAGAGAAATAACACACATTGGGATATGAGCCTACATCGTTCATGTTTCAATAAACTACACACATAAAATATGTAAAATAAGTAATGAACAATGAACAGTTAAACATTGCTAAAGTCCTTTGTCTGGTAGAGGACGATATTGAGCAGGAGTCGTTTGCATGTCCTTGTCCTGAAGTGACTGCCATATGGGAGAAAATGCGTTTGTTGCGTTCGGCCGGCAATTTGGAATGGATAGAACAAGCCGCTCTTTTTTATTTCCAGTATAGCCATTATCTGATTCAAGAAAAAGGGCCTGAAAATGAATATTCTAAGAAAGCACATAAATTATATGCATGGATGTGTGAAGGTTCCTTATATCTTCCAACCGTTTTTCCTGATCAGTTGGAAGAAAAAAGGATGCAAATAGAACGATACATAGATAGTTTGCGTAATCGCCTGAGCGCACTGAAACTTTTGGAAGAAAACCAAGCAGTCTCTTTCCTTTCCAATATGCTTTCTAGGCTAAGATTGAGCAATTATGTCCTTTATCCGCTTCGAAGAGCAGAAACTCTTTTTTATTTTTTGTCCTATAATAATGAGTTGCTTAGGAATGAATTTCGTATGATAACAGAAATCCTTTATTTGCTAAAGGAAAATAAACTGATGGATCCTGTTGTAAATCTCAATATTCAGAAAATGTTGAAGCAGGAGATTGATCAATATGAGGAGATAATAGCCGGTTTGTGGTATACGGAAGCACAACATATATTGGAGTCAAAAATCATCGAGGCTGTAGGCATCATTACGCTGGCATTGCTCAATAGTGACAATCCCATTGAGGAAGGTATCAATCGTCAAGTCCTTTCGGCACGTATATGCCGGTATCTTTCCAGAATGGATACTTCTTTGAGTACACAATTAAAAAACAAAGCTTATACGATGCTTACAAATGAAAGTACGCTGGAAGAAAGAATCACCTGGAATGAGTTGCTGAACTTTGAGCTGGATCATTTTATGAGACAGCTGGTGAACATTCGCATAGAAGATTTGAACGCTCCCACACACAATCAGGATAATAAATGGGAACAATATAGTAATAGCCACAATACTTTGATATTAGACAAAGATGGATTTACTCTGAGTCCTTTGCTTTCTGTCAATGCTCGCTCGTGGCGAGGAAGAAAAGATAAAGCGGCTTTGATGGACAACAGGGTTTTTATTGCTCTTTTCAGCAAACCTACCTATTTGTTCGGAACTTGTCGTACTATGGCTGATTACTTGCTTTATTGGCATCAACTGGAAGAAGATTTTCCTTTATATCAGTCTATTATTTCGAATATTTCCGATCAATATACTTCTGAAGAACAACAGCTTGATACTGAGGTAAATGAAAACTTTCCTGAAGTGGGTGAAACGATAACCATGGGTGTTGTCGGCTTATCTTCTGTAGGCCAATGTCTGGAAGGAGTCGTTTTGGATGAAGCTTACCGGGGACAAAAAGCTATTCTTCCGTTGACTCAGATAAATGAATGCTATTCTTTGATTCCTGATTTTGTGCAACATTTTTTGAATGCTACTACTTATAAAGTGAAGGTAATAGAAAGAAATACTGAAGGAATCAGGGTGTCATTAGCTCAAAGTTATAACGAATTTATCTATGCGGAAAATGTACAACGGAAAATGATACCAGCTATGATTGCCGCATGTGAGGGAAATAAAATAAAATGGTTGCTTGTTACCGGTACAACATACATTACTGCCGGTAGCCGATGGATAAAGCCTAAGATAGGAGACCTGTATCAAGTGGAACTGGATGGTCGTGTGAGCCGAAATTCGAAAACAGCGGTCAGTCCCAGCAAGACGAAAGCGGATTTGTCCAAACAGGATTTCTGGCAGGAACTGCATAAGCATTTGCAGGAGTTCGTTGATTGTTGTTCGGATACCTCCAGCCGTCATCGGGAGCGCGAGCAAGAAGAGAAATTGCTGAAGCAAAAGAACAATCCTATTGCCACTGCATTCCAAAAACTTAATCTGGTCTCGGTAGTGGATGAGGAAATTTCTTCTGTAGATGTTGCTTCCATTGTCGATGAGGGTGTAGATGATAAAGCTATAGTCATGATGAATGCAGTAGAAAAGATAGATACCTATACGGCCAAAGAACTAATTTACTGTCTTGATCAGCTGGCCAAAGACTTGGATGATCCTTGCGATCGATTTAATTCATATAATTTCTTGCGTCTGCTTTGTCTTTTCTCTGGGATGAAAGATACAGCTACTTATTATGAACTTTGTGCCGACTATCTTTATGCTATTAACCAAATGGCTGTACAGCCGTATGGTGAACGGTTTCCGGCTGGCGATGTAGAACGGCTTGATATTCTGATGGCTCGAATGGAGCAACTTGGCATTAAGCGTTATGGAATCATGTTCGAGTTCTGTAAGAATGTAATCAGCATAATTTGTTCGGTAGCCAAAGACGATACAGTCGAGTTACAACGATGGGTGAAGAGTTATGATAAAACCATATCAGAACTGGCGCGTTATTTTAGCTTGCTTATCCTTTTAAAAGAAAAGGACGGCGAATTGCGTCTATTGATTTCTAGAAACATCAATCGTTTGTTGGGTGTTAAAGAGAACAAGCAAGAGGAACTTCCTTCCATTCCTGTTTGTTTTGGATTTGAAGGAGTGGAGCGAGAGTTCAAATCTTCTGCCTTTATTCATCCGCGTCAAAAGCAAGGCGAGGATCAAAGTATGGTGCTGGCGCGTGTCATTGCTTCCTTTATGAATACAGATGGAGGAACTTTATATATTGGAGTGAGCGACTTGGGCTACTTGATAGGAATTCACCAGGATCTGAAATTTGTACACAATGATTATGATGTTTATTTACGGACTGTTAATCGGAATATCATTTGTTTGTTGGGAGAAGGAAAAGAAGATTTTAACCGCTATCAGGAATATATACGTTGTGATTTTCACGATTACGGACGTGAACGGGTAGTATTGGCCTTTCGGGTTCCGCCTGTCAACGAAGTGGTGAAAGTAGGTGGCAAAGTATATACTCGTTCGGGTAGTTCGTGTATTTGCAAACCAGAAGAGAATGTCAGCGAATTTGTGACTGTTCGTCGTAAAATGAAGCTTGACTCGGTGCCTCGTAAACCGGAATTTCCAACTTTCTTCTCCGAAGAGCGGAACGAATATATTTTTGAAGAAAAACAACCAGTGTTAGAGGCGGCAGAACCTGTATCTCTTTCCTTGTTCAAGGAAGAAGAATCTCTTGAGGATATCCCTGAAAAGGTGGACAACCTGAAGAAAGATCGGGAGGGGAAAAAGAAAGAAGAGACTTCCAAAAAGAAAAAAAACGAATTGAACGTGCTAACTTCGTCGTTACGTCCCAATCCCTTGCAAAAAAAGGTGGAACAGGGTTATAGCAGCAGTTATGTTTTTGTCTCTATTTTTACCGATGGCAAAATAGCCTGTTCGCCTAGTCCTCGTATCGGGGTATGGGGAAAAGATTGTCCGGGAAAGGTCTTTTTCTCGTATGATACAGAAAGCAATGAAGATTTGTTGGTTAGTGTATTTACCACAGGAGAAGTGGGTATATCGAATTTGAAGAAAGGATTTTCAGCCGTAAATTCGCCTATGGTGTTTACTGGAAATGTGAACAATTTGTTGTTTTGCAGCCCTGCTTCAAGGGAAAAATATCTCTTACTGGTGGCTATAAAAAATGAAGATAAGCGATATCGTATTATTCGTTTGTGTGATTTTGAGAAGTCCATGAGTATACAGCCTCGTCTTACGTTGACACTTGTACCAGAGAAAGGGGAATATATCTTTGCTGAAATCCTAGATGAAGATATGGTGAGGACTATTGAGGATGAAAAGTTATCGTTGGACAGTTTTGATGAATATAATGCAGGCCGGATATGGGAACATACCTCCTATAAAAATGGATTGAAACAGATAAGCGAGTTATGTAATCTGTCTTATTGATCAGTTTGGGGAATAACTGACAGGGTGTTAAAACTCAATCTTTAAAAAGATGAACTTATAATTTGAAATCTTGAGCATTCTAAGACTAAAAAAAGGGTCGTATCATTACTCAATGTAGAGCTTGATACGACCCTTTTAAGGTGTTATAGTTTGTTACTTTTGGAAGTAGTCATTTTAGTTTTGACACCCTCTTGTTTTTCTGGGGGAATATTGCATCCTGATATGTCTATCACCTTGGTATCGAATATGCCTCTTCAGAATACTCAGTGGCAGGTCAATTGTGTGATAAGTTTCATCAGGCTATACCGGCTCAATGGATATAATTGTTATATTCCGTCAGTCGGCTCATTATAAAAGATAGGCAAGGGTGGGGCATCGACCGGCGTGTTACTATGAGGTAATTCATCCGGATCCACGCCTCCTAACCGAGAGCGATACACTTTCAAGCCGCGGATCGGAGCGTTCCAAATGCTGACTAATGTGCCTTCACATCCCCGGTCGGGCATCATTTGCGCATGCGTTTCCATATACTGGTCGAACAACAGCAATGCCTGATTGCATATTTCAAGTGCACGGAGCTGTTCCGTTTCGGACACACTGCCATCTTCCTCTTTACGGATGGTTCGTATGTCGGCTGCCGTCTTGAAAGCATCCAAATAAATCACCGAACAAAGGATACGGTTTCCCATAAAAGCCAAGTAATCGTAGGCAGGGTTAGCTTTATCCACCTGTTTGATTAGTTCGCCCAACAATTGCCCTGCTTTAAAATAATAGTTGCGGGCCGTCTGAATGTGTTCTACGTTCATCCAGGGAAAAGAACCTCCCGACCTCCAGGCTCCCATCCAGCAGAAACCAATATTGCCGAGATGAATTCGGGCATGATCGTTGGCCTGTTGGAGTAATACCAATATTTTAGTATATTTCTCTACATCCCTGATGCCCAATCTTCCGGCATATTGTGCGTAGAAAGCATCCGGCGACATAACTCCTCCCAATATCGAAACCATGGCATAGCGGGCAGAGGTACGGTTCTCGGCCGTCCGCCAATGGTTGTACAAGATAGAACCTTGTTGTTCTTGCGGCAGAAGCTTTGTGACATGTTGCATCAGGCGGGCATTGCCTTCGATGGAGTTTTGGTAGAGGTACATCAGCCCGTCGAATTCTACCCACGAATAAATTTCGGTGTGACGCATGTCGTCTGCCGTTTGGATCAGGTCGGCAACGGCTGTTGCCGTGCCTCCGCTCCCGTGTGAAGGCATCAGGCAGACTTTCGTATCCGGCAGAGAGAGGCGTGCCAAACGGTATGCGCCGCTCGTATAGCGTGTAATGGTGGAATAAATCCCCAGCTTCAACTCTGGCCCAAAGTCACCTTTCTTCTGCAATGCTCCGATGGCTTTTGTGATAATACCCAATTGTGCATATAGCGCGTTCAAGTCAGTTTGTTGGGGTTGTATCGGGGCACAGACAGCCGTGTCGTTGGCAAGCTCGGCGGGGAAATAGGTTTTCAAGGTATTTCTAACTTCAGTTTCTGTGCATTGTGGCCCCCAACCTCCGGTTTCTTCCGTAATCATTTCAAGTGCGTTTATGCGGGGATACGTTTTCCGGATATCCTCGGCAGTTTGTACCGCCTGTTCCACACTGGACATGCGCGGTTCGAAAGACATCTGTACGTAGAAACCCAGGTCTGCCGCATAATTGACCAGCTCCTGCATCCAGGCAACGGCAAACTTGCTTCGCTTATCCGGATTGGTAAATATAGGTTCCGCTTTCGGAATGCAAAAGACACTATCGTTCGTGGGAACATGTTTCTTCAGGAATTTGCTGTCATACATGAAATGGGTATCGCCGTAAAAGAAATTCCCTGCCCATGCGATACTGTCTCCCACCTGTGTCTCATACCACTGTCCGGGATAACTATGGAAAGCGATTTTGTTGAAACGCATACGCAGCAAGGAATTAATATATTCTTTCGCATCGTCGATGGAGTAAGAAGAAATATCCATCGGAAAATTCACATGCTGGCGGATGCCTCGCCAACGTACTTTGGGAGTAATGCTTTTGTCAGTCAGCGATGAAAGGGCTTTTTTCGCAGTCGGAGCAGATACTCCCGTTACATCAAAGGTATAGCCCAATTCTTCCAGTAGGGTATAAAAAGCATGTGTTATTCCTATTTCGTCACTGCCGAACATTCGGACTTGATTGCCTTTCCGTTGAAACCCGAAGGAGCCATCCGTGATGGTAGAATCCAAGCAGAACAAGTACTCGTATCCCGCAGCATCGGGTATATCTGTGAAGTATTTCTTTAAATCACTTTCTGCTAATTGCATTGAGGCAGAGGGAGTAAAGCCTTCGTGTTTTATTTGTATATCCTTACAGCCCGTCATGAAAAGGCATCCCATAAACAGAGACCATATCAGTAGTATTTTATTATTTGTATTCATTTCTCTATTTGATAAAAGGTTTAAAAAAATCGTGCATTCGTACATCATATTCATCCGGTGTCGTATGCCATTCGGAAAGGCGGGTCACTTCCGTTTTCCGGCATAGCTCGACAAACTCATCCAAACGGTTAATTACCTCCGGCCGAACCTGCCATTTGCCATTCACCTGCTCGAAACAACGACTTTCTGCCGTTCCCCGTTTCTTGGCGATATTGAACAAGGCGTATGTCAACGGCATGTGAGCCACTTTCACCCGCAACAAGATGTCAGGCTGATCGGCGACGGCCTCCTGGGCCTGTTTGAAAAGTTCTTCATAACGCTCCATCAACTCGTCACGCAGAAATCCTTTTTCGCAATAATCCTCCGGATTCATAAAAATGCCCAGTTTTTCACCGGAAGTTTCCGATTCATCATGCATAAGTTCGATATACTGACGTATATAAGGGGCAGCCTCCCGATAATAATGATTCAGAAAATCATCCATTTCTGCCTCTAGGTCACAATTCGGATTCCAAAGCAAACGGGAAATCAAATACTGTCGCAATTCATAGAACTCACCACCTATTTCACGATTGCCTTGTTGGAAATGTGCGTTGGTACCGTTCTCTACAAAGAATTGGATATTGGGCTGCAAAACCCGTAAGTTAGGAAATGGGCTGACGAGATTCCGAAATTGTACTACATAATCCCAAATCATAATATTCCGGGTCAACTTGCCCCATGCACGGAGGTCATCCCCAAAATTGTCGTCCGGATTTGTCGCAATCGGCCTTTGGCGTTCCGACTCAATATCGCAAAGCATGATCTGTACATTTTCACGCGGCACAATCGTGCGAGGCGGTTTGCGGCTGTACTGATAAGCCAATGTCGATATTGTTTTGTCAGGAAAATGTTCGGCTACCCGATTGACAAAAGCTAGGATTGAACCACTATGGCTTTCTTCCTGTTCATCCATTGCCGCACACTTTTCACACTGGCAATATCCGTAATTGTCATTTTGGCTGACCGACCAGTAAGAGGCATTCGGAAACTGGCCCATTGCTTCTTTCAGATTCTTCACAAGGACGTCAAACACTTCCGGATTGGAAAGACACAATTGTGCGGGATTCCGTTTTCCGTCAATCAAGGCGTAATATTCCGGATGAGCTTCAAAGTATTGCGAAGGGGAGACCAGCAATTCGAATGTATGTACCATATATCCCCATTCGCCATCCGTTACTCCGTCCAACGTGCAGTGATCTATTTTATGCCAATCCGAATAGAACGGATCAAACGCATCGCGGTAATGCGTATCGCGGAATTGATTTACCGGCACTTGCGTATCATCTATTTCCTCAATTTCTACTTGTTTTAGTTTCGGATAATCTAATACCTTCGATGACAGACAACGATAGCCCAAATATTGATCGAAGAACGAATATACACCATAAAGCGTTCCTTTATCCTTGCCACCGACAATTGTCAATCGCGATCCTTCCGTCCGAATGGTAAAGCCGTCTTCTCCAAGCGGTGCCGTATCAATGTCCGTACGTTGCGAAGCACCGATAAGGATTTCATGCTTCCTACCGGTCTCCGTATCCAAAACCACCGGGAGAGTGACCCCGCTGCTCAATGCCAACAGTCGACTAAACTCGCGAGCGGCCTGTTGTTCGCTCTCGGTAGCTTGTGGCGAAATTACAATCACATAGTTACTCTGTCCTTGATCGACCAAGATCAGTGGTCTCTTTTGACACGAAAGGAATAACGACATCACTGCCATTCCTCCTGCAATTAAATATTTCTTCATGATATTCCCAATTAATGTATCGTGCAAAATTAGCCCTATTGTTTTTATTAAAAAATAGCATATTATTGCTAAATAAGTGTACTATTTCTACAAAAGTAGGCTTCTTCGTTGGTACATGAAGGCTTGTACGTACGTATGTGTGGCTCGATGCTTATGCAGTTGTCAGTCAAAAGAAGAAAATGTCAAAAAACGTTTTATGATGTGGTTGTCCTTGATGAGGTATAATTCATAGAAATCTGTCATTACTTTCTCATTCCAACAATCTTCGCCAACATTGATTATTTGGAAAGAGGATTGATTTCCAGCCTGCTTAGCGTAAAAAGAAAGGTTCTTATTATATAATGTATTTACTACTGCAAATGTTTTCAAGCATGAACCCGAACTATTTACTTGATCTATAAACCGGAAAAAACCGGCTATGCAGTTCGAACAATCCGCATTGACTATGTATAGAAAATACAGGTCGGACTCTTGTTATGTTGCTTAATCATAGATTCTCCCGGCCGGTTATATCCGCAAGCAGAAAGCAATCCGGTCAAGCAACATAAAAGAGTGATGTAAACTGTTCTTTTCATTTTTCCAGCACATATTTGTAAAGGGCATAATTCGTAACTATTCAGCGGACACACTGAGATATTCGCCGTTCAGAAAAGGGCAAGTA
>CAMWGU010000020.1 GCA_947173895.1 uncultured Bacteroides sp.
TACGGTGGTGTGAGAGGTCGGAACGGGAATTAATCCCGTTCCTCCTACTCGATTTCCGTCTTGTCGTAAAAACACGTACGTATGTATAGGCTTGTACATACGTATGTGTAGGCTTATACGTACGTATGTGTAGGCTTATACATACGTATGTGTAGGCTTATACATACGTATGTGTAGAGGACATCGTTCCCCCTCCTCATCAAGTTGTTTCTTCCTCTTTCCTTTCATCCTTTCATTTTTGGTAAAATCTACTGTAAATCAATTGCTTAAAAATGACGGGGCATCCTGTCACGCTCCTTTCAGCCACACTGCATAAGTCCTTTCACATCTGCCTTTTGCACTTATCCTGTGTACTCCTGATTTAGGTTGACTCCAACATCTTCAATCTCTGCATAAGGTTGTCTCGTCTTGTCATATTGTCTGTTATCCCTATTGGGGCTTGACAATTGTCTTTGTTTGGTAGTGAAAGAGTGCTGAAAGGGGGATGAAAGGACCATACGAAATGCCTTTTCACTACCGTATCCCCCATTAACAGGGCGTTTCGGCGGCCAATGAAAGGATGAAAGGATAACCAGGCCAAAACTGTTGTTTCTTGACAAAACTACGTTGGAAAACGACGGTAATGCGTTGGTGACGCAGGCTTCTTTTCAAAAAGTCCAAGAAGATGTTAAGGAGGAAAATAAAAAAATGTTTTTTAAAATTTAGGGAAATTAAGTTGTCTGTTGTCTCTATCTTATGTATGGACGAAAAGGTATTGGATAAATATATAAAAGGTGAAGCCACTAAGGCGGAACGGCAACAAGTGATAGAATGGTTGGACATAAGTGAGGAGAATGTGCGTGAAATGATGGCGTTACACAAACTGCACGATATCTCATTGATGAACCAGCCGTTGGTGGAAACTGTTGCTGAGAAGAAAACGGATAACTTGGAAGAACAACAGGGGAGATGGCGGAAAATTGGAATTGAACTGCTGAAAATCACCGCTGTTGTTCTTGTTATGGTTGCAATTCGTTTTTTTTATCAAACTGGAGAACCGGGATATCAGACGCTTTATGTTCCTAGCGGACAACGCGCCGAACTGACACTGCCGGACGGAACGAAAGTATGGCTGAACTCGCATACGCGGTTGATCTATCCACTGTCGTTTGATAAGAAAAGAACTGTAGAATTGGACGGGGAGGCTTACTTTACTGTGGTGCGTAATGAGCAACCTTTTGTTGTCAAAACCGGTGGTTTGGATGTTGAAGTTTTGGGTACTGAGTTTAATGTGAAGTCCTATTCTGTTTCTTCAAAGAAAAAAGTAGATTTGTTGAAAGGAAGTGTAAAACTGAGCGGAGGAGTATTGGGCAACAAATCTTTTTGTATGGTGCCCAAAGAAAGTGTCAGTATTGTAGACGGCAAGCTTACACGTTCGCGCATTGATGATTACGATTATTTTAAATGGAAAGAGGGATTAATTTGCTTCCACAATGAATCGGTTGGATCTATTATAAAGAAATTGGAACTATATTATGATATTCAGTTCGTGGTGCATAGAACGGATTTCTTAAATGAATCCTATTCGGGAAAATTCCGCACAAAGGATGGTATAGAGCAGGTTCTCAAAATATTGCAGTTGGAACATGAGTTCACTTATGTGAAAGATAGTAACCTTAATTTAATAACTATAAAATAAACATGCCTATGAAAAAATGATGTGATATGTAGAAAAATGAAACGGATAGTGTTGCCGCACCATCCGTCTCTGACAGTTAGCACTCTGTGCAGTTTTTTTAATTCAAGATAAGTACTAACATACTGATACAAAATTATGAAAAAAAATCATATAGGGGCATCTTATACCCTATTTTTAACTCCTAACGAACGAATTTTAAGGATTATGAAGTCGCTTTTTATCTTTTTAATGGCTTGCATCTCAACAGCTTTTGCCAACGATGCTTATTCGCAGTCGGCTAAAGTCAATGTCAAGGTGGAACAAGGCCATGCAAAAGAAGTATTGCAGCAAATAGAATCACAGACGGATTATTTGTTTGTGTACAACTCTGATAAGATCAATTTGAATAAGAAAGTTTCTATTGATGTGACAGACGAAACGGTGATTCACGTACTTGAGAAAGTTTTTGGTGGATCGGATATAAATTATGTTTTGCAGGGTAAAAATATTCTTTTGACCAAAAAGAATGTTGAGAAAGCAGAAATGGAAGTGAAGGCAACCTGGCAAAGCGAGACAATAGAGGTCAAAGGTGTGGTGGTGGATGCGAATGGTGAACCTTTGATTGGAGCAAGTGTCGTTGAAAAAGGTACAACGAATGGGGTTATCACCGACTTCGACGGAAAATTTGTATTGAATGTGGTTTCTAATAAGAGTATGCTGGAAATATCATACATCGGTTATGAAACACAGTTGGTCAAAGTGGTTCTTGGTAGAATGATCAATGTGGTTTTGCAAGAAGACAGTCGTAGCCTGGACGAAGTGGTTGTGGTAGGCTATGCAGTACAAAAGAAAGTGAACCTGTCGGGAGCTGTAGATGCTGTTTCTTCTAAGACACTTGAAAACCGTCCCATTATCAATGCCGGTCAAGGATTGCAAGGAGTGATTCCTAACCTGAACATCACCATCTCTAATGGTGCCGCCAATTCGGCTCCGTCTTTCAATGTACGCGGTATTACTTCGTTGAATAGTGATGGAAATGCTACTTCGGGCGAACCGTTGATCTTGGTGGATAATATTCCTACCACGTCCAGCGAGCTTTCTCGCCTGAACACCAATGATATTGAAAGCATTTCCGTATTAAAGGATGCTTCGTCTGCCGCTATCTATGGTGCACGTGCTGCTTTTGGTGTAGTATTGGTTACAACCAAGAGAGCTCAGTCGGAAAAAATAACCGTGAATGTGAACGCTTTTTATTCTACACGTAAAATTACTCGTTTGCCGGAGCATGTAACCGATCCGTATCTGGTTATGACCATGAAGAACGATGCTGCTTATCCGCTATATAATTTGTATAACGAGAAACAAATCGAGATTGCAAAATCATTGTCGGCCAATCCGAACCAAGAGCGTGTAGTTCTTGACCCGGATGATCCGGAATCATGGGCTTATTACGGCTCTACCAAATGGATGGATGAAGTATACGAACCGTCTGCTCCTTCATATACGGTAAACTTTAATGTTTCGCAGAAGACAAAGAAAGCATCTTATTATCTTTCCGGAGAATATGCTCGTCAAGATGGTATGTTGCGTTATGGCAATGATATTTACAACCGCTATAACATCCGAGGCAAGGCCGATTTTCAGATAACCAACTGGCTGAACCTGAGTAATAACACTGCGTTTGTGCAACGCACGTATGATCAGCCAAGCTTTGGTCGTTCCGATTGGGGAATGTCTGATTTCTTCCATCAGGTGAACCGTACTAATAGTTTGGCCGTTCCCCGGAATCCAGACGGATCGTGGACTGACGCTGGTGGTAGCATATTGGGTGCCTTGCAGGAAGGAGGGCGCAAACTGAATGATAGTCGTGAGTTCTCGACTACTTTTGGCCTGACTTTAGATCTTATCAAGGATGTATGGCAGGTGAAAGCGGATGCTACTTGGCGTCGTGACAGCGAAATAAACCGCAATTCATATCATAATTATTATTATAAAACTGGACCGGAGAAACCGGAGCAACCTAGCGGTCGTCCCACTCGTGCATCCCGTTCTACTACGTTCTATAATTACAATGTGTATAATGTTTATACAGATTTTCATAAGACATTCGGGAAAAAACACTATGTGCAGGCATTGCTCGGTTTTAATCAGGAAACAAGACGTTCCGACCTGTTCTCTATGTATCGCAATGATTTGATCAGTCCTTCTTTTCCCACTCCGGAATTGGCCATAGGCGATATGGGAGTCGGAGAAGAAATATATGAATGGGCTGTACGCGGTATGTTTTTCCGTGCAAACTATATATACGATGATAAGTATATCCTGGAAGTGAACGGACGTCATGATGGTACTTCCCGTTTCCCCAAAAAAGATCGTTTCGGCTTTTTCCCTTCAGGCTCTGTGGCTTGGCTGATTTCTAAAGAAAAGTTTATGCAGCATCTGAATGAGACTATCGGGCTGAATCTTTTCAAAATACGTGGGTCGTATGGCGTGTTGGGTAATCAGAATGTAAGCACTTATGCTTATATTCCTACGATGGATCCGAACAAGATCGGACAAATACTTGATGGTAGCCGTCCTGTTGCGGTATATGCTCCGGGAGCCGTTTCGAATGCATTGACTTGGGAGAAAGTCCGGACTATCAATGGCGGTATTGATGTGTCGTTTTTGAACAATCGTTTGGCCGGTAGCTTTGATTATTTTGTGCGTTATACGGAAGGTATGCTGACCAAAAGCAAGACATTGCCTAGTGTGTTCGGACGTAATGAGCCGAAAACCAATGCTGCTGATCTGAAAACCAGAGGATGGGAACTTTCTTTAAAATGGAATGACCAGTTTACGCTGGCTGGTTCTCCTTTCCATTATAGTGTGAAGGTAGCTTTGTCCGACAGCCGTTCGTTTATTACTAAATTCGACAACAAGGTGGATATTATAAAAGATGGCAAGAAAATTGGCGAAACTGTTTCGTTGAGTGATTATTATGAAGGTCAGGAGATTGGTGAAATGTGGGGATTGACCACTGAAGGCTTCTTCCAGAGTGAGGAAGAACTGAAAAATCATGCAGACCAAAGTGCCGTGGGAGAGGATGACCAAAGCTACAAATTCTATGTAGGTGACTTGAAATTTGCCGATTTGAACAACGATGGGAAAATCAATAAAGGCAAGTGGACATTGGCCGATCCGGGAGATTTCCGCAGAATAGGTAATAGCTCCAGTCGCTATCCTTATAGTTTTGATCTTTCTGCCGATTGGAAGGGATTTGACGTGCGCGGCTTTTTCCAAGGTATAGGAAAAAGAGACTGGTATGCCGGAGGAGGTAACCATTATTTTTGGGGTATCTATGCACAGCCTTGGACAAATGTACAGACTCATAATTTGGATCATTGGACTCCGGAAAATCCGAACGCTTATTATCCCCGTGTGAAAGCTTATATTGCCGAATCTTCGGGTTGCGAATTGGCTTGTGTGCAAACAAAATATTTGCAAGATGCTTCTTATTTGCGTATGAAGAACTTAACTGTAGGTTATACTTTGCCGCAAAGTTTGACGAAAAAATGGAATATAGAACGTTTACGCTTCTATTTCAGTGGTGAAAACTTGTTTGAGATTTCACACTTGAAAGCCAACCTGGACCCTGAAGCATTAAGTTCCAGCAGTACAGTGTATCCTTTACAGCGTTCTTATTCATTTGGTATTAATTTAACTTTCTAACTATCGGATTATGAAACTGACAAGATTTTTATATATTACCGTAGTAGCTGCCGGATGCGGTTTATTGGCGGCATGTAATGATGACTATTTGCAAAAGTATCCGGAAGATGGATTAAATGAAGAGGCGTTTTTCAATACGGTATCGGATTTGGAAACTTATACAAACGGTTTTTACGGAATGGTGGGTGCTTCTTATGATGATTTGTACTCTGATAATATTGGGCATGGTACCGGAGATTATACTTTCAGCCAAAAACTGAAAGGGCGTATTGATGAAACTACTATAGGTTCTTTTGGATGGGGAAAGACAAACGGTGTTTGGGGAAATATTTATAAAATCAACTTTATGTTGGTAAATGCCGACAGAGCGGTAGGAGACGAAACAGAGAAGCGGCATTATATCGGTATAGCCCGTTTGTGTCGTGCGTTGCAATACTATAGTATAATAAAGAATTATGGTTCTGCTCCTTGGTATTCTGCTCCCATAGCCAATGATGATGAAGAAGCCTTGTATAAAACACAGGATTCCCGTGAGGTGGTGGTAGATTCCATCATGGCCGATTTGCAGTATGCTTGCGATTACATGGAAGAAGGAAGCAGCCGTACGCGTCTTACGCGTTATGCCGCTTTGGGATATATGGCTCGAATAGCATTGCATGAAGGAACTTTCCGTAAGTATCATAGCGAAGTCGGCAACTTAGCTGGTACGGCTACTTCTTTTCTGGAGAAGGCCGTTTGGGCAACAAATGAGATTATACAATCCGGACAATTCGAGATTGCAGGTGAGGGAGCAAAAGCTTATCGTGACTTGTTTACTAATCCGGATTTGAGTAAAAATAGAGAAATGATTTTATATGCCGATTATGATCGGGACCTGGACCGTAAAAATAATACTTCTACAGTATTGAATTGGCAATGGAATTTGAGTCGTAGTTTGGCCGATTCTTATTTGAAACTGGATGGAACGCCTATAACAGAGGAGGAACGTACTAAAACATTTGTGGATATGTTTACTAATCGTGATCCTCGTATGGCTGAGACTATTATGTATCCGGGATTTATAAATGAAGGAAATAACGCTACTTTGCCTACCAAAATAGTTTTGGATTATGGCGGATTAGGACAGTTGAAGTTCTTGCCACGTACGGATGCTACTTATGGCGGATGGGGAGAAAATGTGACAGATTTACCCATTATCCGTTATGCCGAGATATTGCTGGTCAATGCGGAAGCAAAGGCAGAACTTGGCAGATTGACTCAGACTGATTTGGATGAAACAGTGAATTTGGTTCGTAGACGTGTAGGTATTCCTGGTTTGAAGATGGATGTTGCCATTGATCCGATGCTTGAGAAACAATATCCGAATGTAAGTGGAGCCTTGAAAAATGTGATTATGGAGATTCGTCGTGAACGTAGGGTAGAACTGGCTTGCGAAGGCTTCCGTTATGACGATACGATGCGTTGGGCAGTAGGCGAAATTTATAATCAGCCTTTCGAAGGAGTCTATCTTCCGGGATTTGGAATATATGACTGCACCGGTGATGGAATTCCTGATATAGCCTTGTTTAAGTCACCGAATGACAAGATGGGGTATTCGGATGCAGAACTGCGTGATGTAACCGTGTACTATACTTTGGACGAAAAGGGTGGTAACAAGCAGATTTATCTGAGCGAGGGAGATAAAGGTTTTATTCGTTTCTACTCGGATGCCGGTGATGATGCAAATCATTTTATTTCTCCTCAGTATTATTATTACCCCTTGTCACAGGATGAAACAAAATTGAATCCTAGCTTGAAGCAGCCTATTGGCTGGTAATGATGCTTGTGAAGATCTTTTATTACCTTATAGAAAGTAAGATATAGACATAGGTGTTATGAACAAAAAAATGTAACTGTTCTTAATGGATAAAGTCCCAATCTACGTGTATTAGCGTATTTTGGGACTTTTGATATTGAATTCTTATCATTATGTGGCAGATATTAGTCATAAGATAATCCATAAAATAAGAAGAATATCTATTTTTTATATAGAGATAAATTTGTTATTTTGCAAAAGCAATAAGGTGTATTTGTTGAATCTGGAGTGATGACAGAGTAAGTTGCTGTAGTAGAAGATAAATAGAAATTCTGTATGAAATCATTATAATCAATAGTTTTTATGAATAGATATATGTTACTGATGTTTCTATTGTTTGTTGCAATGGAAAGTACTGCACAATGGGTATGGCACGACCCGCAGAATAATGCAAATAGTTCTACCTCTTTCATTCAAAATCAAGGATGGAATGAAGATGGAGGTAATTACCGCCGTTTGCCTTTGCGTGCAAAAGATAAAGTAAGGGATAAAGTTTGGAATCTGGCATGCGAATCGGCCGGATTGGCTATCCGTTTCACAACTGATGCCAAGGACATCAAGGTAAAGTATAAAGTTACAGGAGGATATAGTATGCCTCATATGCCTGCAACGGGAGTTTCGGGAGTAGACTTGTATCGTAATGCAGACCAAGGTTTTTGTTTTGGTGATTACTCGTTTGGCGACACAATACGCTATAATTATCACATCGACCGTGTTGTGGATGCAGGGGAGGTACAAGAATATACTCTTTATCTGCCTTTGTATAATGGGGTGGAACATTTGGAGATTGGCGTGCCGGACGGAAATGTTTTTTCATTTGTCCCGGCCGTAAATAAAAAATCTATTGTTCTTTATGGAACTTCCATTGCGCAAGGAGCTTGCGCTTCCCGACCTGGCATGGCATGGGGAAATGTAGTGAGCCGTGCATTGGGAAGGCCGCTCATAAATTTGGGATTCTCCGGCAATGGAAGACTGGAGAAAGAGGTGATAGATTTTATTAATGAACAGGATGCCGATGTCTATGTATTGGACTGTATGGCGAATTTGACCGACCGGGGAGAGGCGGAAATAAAAGAAATGGTAAAACAGGCTGTTTTACAGATACGTGAAAAGCATGATGCTCCGATTCTTTTGGTGGAACATGCGGGTTATAGCAACGGAACGACCAATCAGAAGCAATATGATGCATACTCTCATGTAAATCTGGGCCAGTCGGAAGCTTATAAAGAATTGAAACGGGAAGGAGTGAAAAAACTGTTTTATTTGTCAAGGCAAGAATTGAATTATAATCCTGATTCGTGGGTGGACTATGTGCATCCTTCCGATTGGGGTATGGTTCGACAAGCTGCGGCTGTAGAGAAAAAATTAAAGAAAATCATAAAATAAGTCTTTCATTATAAGTTAAGACATTAAGATATATAGCTCCCTATATCGTTTTAAGGCAGAGAAACGATTGTTGGCTTGATATTGCGTTGACACTCAGTAAGTTTTGTGTAACCTTTCAGCTTAATGTTGTATAAATGATTAATAGTATAAATGTGTTATGAATAAAAAAGTTAGTTCTATTTTAAAACGTGTTTTTATAATGGCTTTTGCCATTGGTTTCTGCTCTTGTTCAAAACAAGAAAAACCTTTGAAGTTTGCTATAGCTTCCGATTTCCATGCTCCCGATGTTCCCGATGGAGAAGAGCGGGTTGCTTCCTTTATTGAAGCAGCAAAAAGAGAGCAAGTGGATTTTATCATTGAGCTGGGCGATTTCTGTCGTTTGGACAGCGCAAGCCAAGTATATCGGGATTTGTGGAATGATTTTAAAGGAGACAAATACCATGTTATCGGTAACCATGATATGGATAGCTACACTCCAGAGGAATATGTGAAAGGTATGGATATGCCTGGTCGTTATTATTCTTTCGACAAGGGGGATTTCCATTTCATCGTTATGGATGGAAATAATTTGTACGATGGTAAGGAGTATCGCCATTATGCCAAGGCCAATTATTATGTAGATCCCAGTATGCGGGCTTTTGTCGATCCGGAACAATTGGACTGGTTGCGACAGGATTTGGCTGCTACGGATAAGAAATGCGTCTTGTTCTCTCATCAGGGTATCGAACTTTTTATGAACAATGGTGAAACTGTCCGTCAGGTGTTGGAAAACGAGAATAGTCGATGCGGTTATAAAAAAGTCGTATTGGCTTTTAGCGGTCATACTCATAGTAATTATACGAAAGAGATCAATGGAATCACTTACATGCAGATCAACAGTGCATCGTATGTATGGATCGATAAGCCTACACAAACCGAAAAACGGTATCCGGCCGAGATTAATCAACGCTATTCTCTACTGAAGTATTCGATAACTTATGACAAACCATTGTATGCCATTGTGACTCTGACGCAAGAAGGGGCGGATGTGAAAGGTATTCAGGCCAACTTCCTTCCTCCTACTCCACAAGATTTGCAAATAGGAGATTCGATAGACGGCTATCCTTTGGTATCGGTTATAGAAGATGCGAAAATTACTTTTTAAACGGATAAAGGTAGCTTATGCGTTGTAAATGGTGGGGATGGTTGATTGCTTTCTGGTGTCCTGTTTGGGCTTTTGCTGAGTCAGGAATACCTATTAAATTAGGCGGACGTTTGTTTGTTGATGGCGGTCTCTTTACAGAGACCGACCGTTCCGCTTATGTAAAGACAGGAATAACAGAAGTGAGGCTGACCGGAAAAATTAATTTGCCCGACGACTGGTATACTAAGATAGATGTAGGTTTTGCTGGCAATAAGGCTTCGCTGAAAGATGCTTTTGCGCAAAAAATCTGGGGAAACAATATGTTTCGTGCCGGTTATATGTTGGGAATGTGTAGCATTGAACAATCGTCCAGCACGAATGACTTTGTTTTCATGACTGCTGCCAATGTTGCCGAGACTTTTTATTTAGGGCGAAGAGTGGGAATCACTTATACGTATGCTAAGGATAAATATTATATCTCGGCAGGGGGCTTTTGTGGCGACGGGCTGGGTGATGATAAGGTAATGCCCGGTTATAATATGACCTTGAGGGGAGTGTTTTGTCCGTTAAATAAAGAAGGCGAACGGTTGCATGTGGGCTTTGGTGGTTTGTTTCGGAGACCGGACAAAGAGAAAACCCAGGCATATAGGTCGGCTCGTTTCAAGTCTAATGGTGTTACTTATCTGTCGGTTCCTTCGGCATTAGATGTGGAAGTGGACCAAGTGAAGCATACATTTCAATGGAATGTGGAGGCTGTGTATCTGTCTCGCCGCTATTTTCTTCAGGCAGAATATTTGAGCATGAATGTGCAGCGTGAGAAAGTGGATCGTTATCAGCCTTGGGGAGCTTATATGCAGGGAGGATTTCTGATAAAGGGAAACTTTTTTAGTTATGACGTGTGGGATGCTTTGCCATTGACTCCGAAAGAAGACCGATCGTTGTTATTGTCGGGCTGTGTCAATGTAACCAGTTTGAATGACGGGCTGGTCAGAGGTGGACTGCAACAAGATGTTACGGTCGGACTGAATTATTACATGAATAAGTATGTGATATTGAAATTAAATGGTTCTGTAGTATGGACTAAAGAGAAGGAGGAGATGAAAAGAACTTTTGGAGTTTTGCAGACGCGTTTGCAAGTGCGTTTTTGATTTTCTTTCACAGAATGTTGCACGTCTGGATATTGCCAGCAACAAGAAAAGCCGCATCAGACTTTCATTGGAGAGTGATGCGGCTTTTCTTGTTGTTGTAAACTGTCAGACCACTGTTTTAAATCTGCTTGGTTTTTATCGTGGTTTTTGGAGTTTAAGGGCTTAAAAACGCCTGTTATCCCGCTGCGATATACGTACGTACGTGTGGGCCTACGCGGCCGTATGTGTAAGGCTACACGAACGTATGTGTGGACTCACACGTACGTACGTGTAAAAAGCCATGGTTGTATGCTTCAAAACGAGTGGTCCCATGTCTACTTTGCAGACGGGCGGTGGACATGGGCCAGCGTTCTGAATGAGAGATTGGTGTCCGGTTGTCTGGATTATTCCGGAATATGGCAGAATGTGTATACATTTCCTCCAAAATCGGTTGCTACAAGCGTATTGCCAGATACAGCTACAGAGCCGAAGATCGGAGCTCCTGTAGAGTATTTCCATGTGATCTTTCCGCTTTCTTTGCTGATGCCGTAAACGGTACCGTCGGAAGCACTTACATAGATGGTATTTCCTGCCTGTACCGGGCTTGTTTCTATTGTTCCAGAAGCAGGACGGGTATACGGTGCTGTGTAGATTAAGGCATCGTCTGTCGGACAATTCCATTTTTCTT
Source organism: uncultured Bacteroides sp. (assembly GCA_947173895.1). Taxonomy (GTDB): domain Bacteria; phylum Bacteroidota; class Bacteroidia; order Bacteroidales; family Bacteroidaceae; genus Phocaeicola. The sequence goes on from CAMWGU010000020.1 coordinate 11,548, forward strand.
CCAATGTTTCATTGTCGAGAGCGACAAGCCCTTTGTCGGCTGTTCCGAAAATGATTTCTTTGTCAGTCAGGAGCGGAGTGGAGGTCACATCCAGATTATAGGGTAATGGTTTGCGTACGATAATCTTGCCTGTGGCAGCTTCCAGGATGAAGAATGATTTATCGGAAATAAGGTACAACAAAGGTCCGTGTATGGCGGCTGATGCACCTCGATTGCGTAGCCCGTGCTTGCTGATGCTCCAGAGTTTTTTCCCGGTTTTTGAGTCATTTCCATACAATGCGTCCCATTGCACGGAACCTATTAGCATGCCGCTTCCTTGTGTTAATGTGGTTGTTGTGCCTTCTCTTTGTGACCATCCTTCGTTCTTCCAAAGTCTTTTTCCGGTTTCGGCTTCGAAGGCACACAGTCCTTTTCCGGTTCCGGCGTATACTATTCCTTCATTAGCTACTAACCCTTCTATCAGGGCCGGCAATTCATTTACCGGGAGTTTGGTTTGCCAACGGAGTTTTCCGGTTTCGCAATCTACCGCATACAGATTTCCGAGCACATCTTGTGCGAAAACAATGTTGCTGTCGATAGCAATGGTATTTTTTATAGAACTTTGGGTCTGGTATTTCCATAAGATTTCTCCGTTTTTGCCGTTTAACGCATAAATGTGTGCTCTTCCTTTCAAGTCTTCATCTACCGAAGCCGTGTATATCTTGTTTTGATGGATGAGCGGTGATGTCATGTAAATATTGGCTCCCACGTTTTTCACCCATGCCAGATGTAGGATGCTGTCTAATGGTGCGGAAATCGGTGCGGCATGAGAGGCGTTTCCCAATAAGTTATCCCAGTTTTCTGTTAATTGTATATGAGGAGTCTGTGGGATGTAAGTGAATGTTTTTTCTGCCTTTGCTGTTTCGCCATTGTTGAATTCTGCTTGTACCTGCAACGTGAGTTCTTTAGAAGCGTCTGCCGGTTTTAGAGGTAGGACGGCACTCCATGACCAGTCTGTATTTTGGCTGAGGCGTTTGTTTTTCAATATTGCTTTTCCTTCATACAGGCAGGTGTAAGTCATGCTTTTGATTGGCGATGCCGATGAATAGGCATTGACAGTAACGACCGGCGAAGTGGTTTTTCCGGACGGTGAAGCAATACAGATGCTTTTGTCTAGATAGGAATAGCGCAATTCGGAAGTAAAATCTCCGTTTCCGTCAACGTGCAGGATTCGGAATGCACTGGTGGAGTGGTCTATTCCGCCTTTGTCCAAAGCGGTGGTGCAGACGGTATATACATCTCCTTGCTTTTTCATGTGGTTGATGTGCCAATGTCCGTATATCCATGCTTTCAGGTTGTGTTCGTTCAGATTGATACTTTCTGTGTCACTCCCTTTATAGATAAATTCATTGCCATAGGTAAGAATGTCATGATTGAATACCATGATCGGCGTGCCGGGCTTGATATGTGCCAAATCGTTTTTCAACCAACGGCAGACATCTTCGCGGGTATATCCCGGTTTATAGTCGCCGCTCGGCATAGGGGTTACAATATAGTGTACATTGGCTACATCAAAGGAGTAATACACAGGGCCGTAATTGTTTTCGAAGACTTCTTCTCCATATTTTCCTTTTACCAGGTCATGGTTACCTATGCAGTAAAACACCGGAATGTCCATGTTTTGTGTATTCATCATTTTTATGTGGGCATTCAATCCTTTCTCATAACAGATGTCTCCTGTGTGTATGATGAAGGCCACATGTTCGTTGGCTGCATATTCTTTGATATTCTTTACCCATACCTGATGTCCTTCGGGGCTTGAAATCTCAGTGTCCGACACATGGATGAACTGGTGCGCCCCTTGCGAACGGATACCTGGTTCGTAAGGAAGAAGTCCAAAATCGTATCCTTCTTTTTTATCTGTTATTTTGTGATAATGGTGGTTCAATGTCTTATAGCCCGACGGGGTGGTGATAAAAATGAAACGTTCGCGCGGATGTCCGGGCAGGGTGTAACTTCCATCGGCAGCGGTTTCTACCACATGTAGTCCGTCGGACACTTTGATGCCTTTTAATGTTTTTTCTCCTTTATCTAGGATACCATTGTTGTTTTTATCAATGAATACTCGTCCGTTGTAAGAGGCGGTTGCCGGAAGTGCAACCGCTAATAAAAATAAGGATAATATGTTCTTAATCATAAGTAATGAAGTTAAAATAAATCTATTTCGGCAATGGAAACTATTTTTCCGTTGGCGGCTATTTCTGTCGCTTCAATTCGGATGTATCTGGTCTTTACTTCCTTATTAAAATAATGGAAGCGCTTTGTTGGATCGTTTATCAGGTTTCCGAATTCAAATTCTTCTATCTTTTGCCAGTTCTTTCCGTCTGTACTTACTTGTATATTGCCTTTTGCCATCATTCCCTTGGCGTGTTCTTTTTGTGGAGTGTAGGCAAAACCATTCAGACTTTCGGTTTGTCCTAAGTCGATGGCTATAAAATGTGGCGCTTTTTCTTCACTCATCCAATAGGTACGAGGATTGGCATCGAAGGCTTTTGTTGCTTCCGATTTTGTTGCCTCACTACTGGCTGCAAGCAGCTTCCAGTTTTTCTTGACCAATCCCATTTGTTCGTGCAGGACGGCTCCTTTTTGGTGGTTCAGTATAGATACGGCTTTGAGCTCGCCTTTATCCATTTGGAACGGGGCGGTATAAACTGATGAGTTTTCATCCGGTTCTGTACCATCGGTTGTATAGTAGATTTTAAAGCCGGCATTCAGGTTATTGGCAATATTCTCGCCATGAGCTTTCCAGTTGAATTCTTGTTTCAGCGGTTCGATGGTAACTTTTCCTTCGGCATCTCTTTGGCAACCCAACTGAGGTGGTCTTGATTGATAGTAATGAGCGGAAATATGGCTGATAGCCGGAGTAAGGCGTGATGCCGTAATTCGTATACGGATTTTTTCGGTTGTTATTTCCGGGAATCTTAAGATGCGTTTGTAGCCGATATTGCTGGCATGGGCTATTTCTTTCCAAGTGCCGTTTATCCATGCATCGACAGCATGTTCCTCTACTCTTTCCCCATTTGTGCTGATAGCTTCTTGAAGAAGCAGTCGGTTGAAGGTGATAGGTGAGTTCAATGTAAGTATAATCGGCTGGGTTACTTTAAGATAAGTATTGCTTTTTTCTTCCAGTACTTCTTTGGGACCTTTGGCTCCTTTCAGCAAATTTGTTCCATAGGTTTCCTTTATTCTTTCTCCGGTTTCCTTCAGCACTTTCACGTCTGTGTCGGAAAAACGTCCTTCTCGGTTGGGGGGGATATTAAGCAAAAAGGTAGAATTGCCACCGACAGCACGTTCATATATATCGAATACGTCGTCTGCGCTTCTGACACGTTGGCGGGTATCGTCTCTATAGAACCAGCCTTCACGGATGGATGTATTTGTTTCTGCTTGCTGGTAGTGTAAGTATTTTCCTTTATAAAGTTGTTCTCGGCTTCCTAAATCTTCGGCTTCCATGTCGGGGAAATAGGAAGTGGTGTCGGGGTTCTCCATATATGGAATTACATTCCATTCGGTTTTTCTTGTTTTGCCAGATTCGTTACCACACCAACGAATGTCTTCTCGTCCGAATATGACAGCTTTGGGTGCTAAACTTTTGATTAATTTCTTCCATGCGGGATAGTTATAGGTTTGTCCGCCTTTCCGTTTGGGATGTGCACCGTCAAACCATACTTCATGCACCGGGCCATATTCTGTCAGTAGCTCGAACAGTTGGTTTAAGAAATATTCATTATAGTCGTCTACTACGAATTCGAATTTGGTCTTGTTCTTAAACGGCCTTCCGGGTATTTCACGCGGAATGGTCCTCTTAGTATATTTACTTAAGTTTCCATAAAGTCCTTCCGGATTTTCTATTTGGTAAAGATCGGCCGGTGAAAGATAGATCCCCAATTTAAGTCCGTATTTGCGGCATGATTCTGAAAGGTCTTTCAGAATATCTCCTTTTCCATCTTTGAATCCGGTAGACATGATACCATGTGTGGTATATCGGCTTTGCCATAATACAAATCCATCGTGATGTTTTACAGTAAGAAGTACCATTTTCATGCCGGCAGCTTTCATTGCTTCACACCATTGGTCGGTATCCAGTTCTTTCAAATCAAATATTTTAGGATCTTCCATACCGTTACCCCATTCCATTCGGGTAAAAGTATTGGGCCCAAAATGGATGAAAGCAATAAACTCATTTTGTAATGCGCTCAACTGGTTAGGGGTAGGTACGATATGGGCTGCTTTGTTGACAATGGTTTCTTTTGTATCATTAGGTGTGATTTCAATAGTGTTCGAGAAGCGGAATTCCTCATTTTGAGCTTGAAGATTTGCCATGAACGTGAGACATAAAATGGCAAATAGAATTTTTTTCATTGTATATTATATTAAGTAATTTAAGAAATGACAGGGATATGCTTTGTATTAAATGAATATCAGGATAACAATAGCTGTTTGAAATTAGCTGATGCTATCCTAATAATAACGATGATATTTTTTTACTTATTTGAATACTTGTTTCATCGGACGTCCGATCCATACTTGAGGCTGCTCTAGATTGAATATATAAGCTATCGTAGAAGCTATATCAAACTGCATCATGCTCTCAGTAAGTACATATCCTTTTTTTATGCCTTTTCCGGAAATAATGAAAGGGGTTTCCATTTCTTGCATGGTTTTACCTCCATGTCCTTTATTTATTCCTCCGTGGTCGGCTGTTATAATAAATATTGTTTCATTCAACATGCCTGCATCGGCTACTGCTTTTACAATTTCACCTATGTATCCATCCAGTTCTTTCAGTTTATCGTAATAAGCAGGTGTATCGTGGCCGTTTGCATGTCCCACATGGTCAGGGTTATCAAAGCAAATAGTGACCAGCGAAGGTTTTTTCTCGATGATATATTTTTTTGCCATTTCGCAAAGTGCGGTAGGATGCTGGGTGTAATCCGGAGCTTGGGCGAAATGATTAACAGAGAGTGTGTCTACTAGATATTTGATGCCTTCCCATTCATATAAAACACCTATCTCGGATTGCGGATGTGCGTTGTGATAAATCTGAAAAATGGAAGGAAAAATATTGTGCTTTAAAATAACACGTGACGGAAGTTCTGGTGTTTGTGATCCCCATTCGGTATATCCATGAAGTTCAGGACCTGCTCCCATGAACATAGAAGCCCAGTTGACAGCACTTGAGGAAGGCAATACACTTCTTTTGGTCAATGTATAAGAACCATCGGCCATTAATTTTTTAACGTTCGGCATTTCTGCTTTTTCTACACTGTAAGATCCCCAGCCGTCAAGACCGATTAAGACCACATGTTTTGCTTTTGGTTTTGCAGCAAAACTTATTGCTACAAAAGAAGTGAGCAATAAGCAAATTAGTACAACTTTCTTTTTCATTTTTTATTCTATATGTTTATGAATGATTGAATTTTAGTAGGTTTATACTATATTTATAAAGATGTTTTTGGGTCCAATATCCCTGAATAAGAGTGCTTTTTTTAGAAAAAATTAGCAAAAAGAACTACCCGAAATGTGATTTGAATTGTCTTTTATTTGATGAATAACTCGTTGGTTGAATTAAATCTTTAAATATTTGCCAATAAAACAAAGTTGCACAATTGGCAGATTATTAATGAATAGTGGTAGCTTAATTGTTACTACCTGCAATACATTCCGCCTTTGTCGTAAAACACGTACGTATGTATGGGCTTACACATACGTACGTGTAGGCTTATGCATACATATGTATAGGCTTACACGTACGTACGTGCAAAGGACATCTTCCCCTCATCAGGTCGCTTCTTCCTCTTCTCCCTTCATCCTTTCATTTTGAGCAAAACCTATTATCAATCAGCCTGTTGAAAATGATAGGACATCCCCTCACGCCCCTTTCAGCCACCGGCATGAGTCCTTTCACATCTGTCTTCAGCAGTTTCAAGCCATGCTGCTTTTGTGTGCCAATGAAAGGAGGATGAAGGGAGCCTACGAAGTGTCCTTTCACCCTCGGTCCCCCCCATCGGCAGGGCGTTTCGGCGGCCAATGAAAGGATGAAGGGAAGGTGAAGCGGATGAAGATTGGACATTTATCATCTATAAAACTGGACGTGGCCGAAAATATCGGTTGTATCCTGTCTGTAATCCCAAAAAAGGAATGGCGGTGAGTTGGAATGATGAGATAAATCGGAAGATAGTGCAAGTAAATAAGGAGATAAATAATGGCTCGTTTATTTGACTTGCACTATCTTTGTCTCATGTTTTAAAATGGAATACTATGAAAAGAAAATCAATTATTTATGGAGTTTTGTTGGCTGGTTTATGTTGCTTCTCATGTGGTAACAAGCAACCGGTTTCACAGGAAAAACAGTTGGCGGAATGTATTATGCATGATACATTGATGAATCGAGTGGATTCAATGGCTCGTGAGATAGTGAAAGGAGGATTTAATGCAGGCGATGGTTATGGGGAAGTGTGGATTCGGGATTATAATACATTTATAGAATTGGCAATGGAGGTGATGCCCGATAGTTTGATACAGGATAATTTGTTGACCTTTTTTCGCTTTCAAGGAAAGACGGGAGATATTGTAGACGGTTTTATTGATATAAATAAAGCTGCTTCCAGCGAAATAGGATATCAATATAGATATTCTTCTACAGAACCCCGTTACGCTGCTCATAAAAATACGGTGGAAACTGATCAGGAATCTTCTTTGGTGCAGGCGGTATGGCGTTATGTGACCAAAAGCGGGAATCGTGCTTTCTTGAAACAGGTAGTGGATGGGAAAACTGTAGAGGAACGTTTGGCTAACGCATTGGATTTTTTGTTAAAAGAACGTTATAATGCAACATACGGTTTGTTGTGGGGGGCTACAACTGCCGATTGGGGGGATGTGCAACCTGAACATCCATGGGGAGTAGAATTGGATGAAAATTCCCATCTTTGTATTGATATTTATGATAATGCTTTTTTTATTATAGCTATCAATCATTATTTGGAATTGATCGATAATCAGGAAGCTAGGAACTATTGGGCCGAAATTCGTGATAATATACATTCTAATGTGCGAAGATATTTATGGGATGATAAAGCGCAGAAATTTATTCCCCATATTTATTTGGATGGCTCCCCTTTTCCTGCAGAATTTGATGAAAAAAAGGTTTATTATCATGGAGGCACTGCCATGGCTATAGAGGCTGGTTTATTGTCTAAAGAGGAAATTAAAATTTCTAATGACGCTATGCTTGCTAATGTGAAAGCGTCAGGTGCTCCCAGTATAGGACTGACGGTTTATCCTCCTTATCCTGATGGCTTTTTTCAGAATAAGGATATGCATCCTTATGGATATCAGAACGGAGGCGACTGGACTTGGTTTGGAGCTCGGATGATTTTGCAGTTAGTGCGTAATGGTTTTGCTCAAGAGGCTTATGACGAAATACAACCTATGCTGGAACGTGTTGTGAAAAACGGAGGCTTTTATGAATGGTATGCCGTAGATGGTACACCTTCCGGTTCTGGTACTTTCCGGGGCGAAGCCGGTGTTTTACATAAAGCGATCAAAGCTCTTAAGGTGTGGGCTAAAGAACAATAAAAGTACAATTGGGGGACTAGGCCTCTTTCTTTCTGTATTGTGAAGGTGAAATACCCATTATCTTTGTGAATATACGAGAGAAATAGGCTGGTTCCTCAAAACCTAGTTTTAAGGCTATTTCATTTAGCTTCAGGTTAGTTAGCTCAATATATTGGCATGCTTTTTGAATTTTCAAACGTATGAAATAGTTGATGGGTGAAACACCTGTTTCTTTCATAAATAGCATGGAAAAGTGTGAAGGAGAATATTTGAAATAGGAGGCAAACTGCTCTAAACTTAAATTTTGCTGGATGTTTTCTTCCATGTAATAGATAACTCGCGAAGAAAAAGGATATTCTTTGTGAGTAGGGGTGGTGATATGGCGATATTGCTCCAGATAAGTGAAGGAGGCTAAAAACATATATAGACACATGGATGAATAGACCATGTATTCTTTAATATATCCCATAGAAAAGCAACTGTAAATTTCTTCAAAAAGATGAAATCGTTCTTGTAACCTAGAATGTTCATTGGGGAGTAGAGGTTTCGGGATGTATTTGTCTGGAAGGAATGAAGAGGACAGCTCTCCGCGAAAATGCAACCAATAAATAGTCCATGGATCCGTATCGTCAGCTCCAAAGGAGTAGGGAACATAGGGAGGGAGCATGATGTATTGATTCTTTTCTATAACATACGTTTTACCATATATTTTGTACCACCCTTTACCTTCAGTGCAATAAATTAGCATTGTGTAGTCGCAACCTTCTTCTTTTTGTACATAGTGGAATTTTACCCGAGGAAAGAAACCTATTTTTCGAACATACAGGTTGCCGATTAGTGGGTCTTTACTGTAAGTGTTCAACAGATCTTCAGGTAGTGAGATGAGCCGTTCTCCTTTAAAGCCTTCTTTTATTTTTGCCATAATCTATATAAATCGTAAGAAAGTACAAGAAAATAAGAACAAAGATAATCTTCTGTTTGTGGATAACCAAATACCTTTGCAAAAAAACGAAAAACACTATGAAAAAAAATTTTTGTTTCACCATCTTATTATCCTCTTTGCTGGCTGCTTGTAATGCTCCGACAAAGAATCAACAATTGTCGGAAGCAATACGTCAGGATGCTTCTTTGGAAAAGGTAGACAGCATGGCGCGTGCTGTTATTCGCAAAGGATTTAACGCAGGTAGTGGTTATTCTCAGATTTGGGCGCGTGATATGAATACTTTTATAGAAGTGGCTTGTGAAGAAAGCGAACCTAATGATCTTCGCAATGCTATTTTATTGTTCTTTGCTATGCAGCAACCTAATGGTGAAATGATCGATGGTTATGTGTTGAAACCAGATTTTACTTGGTATGATGATACTCCTTATTATTCGGAAGCAGCTCCCGAACATGTGGGATTTAAAAATACAGTAGAGACAGATCAAGAAAGTTCTTTAATACAAATTGTAGGAAAATACGTTCGAAAGACCAAGGATCGTTCCATATTGGAAGAGAATATAGCAGGCCGTACTGTGATGGAGCGTATGGATGATATGGTGAACTATCTGATGAGAGAACGTTACGATGAAAAGTATGGATTGCTGTATGGGGCTATGACTGCGGATTGGGGGGATGTGCAGCCGAACGATGATTTTGGTTGCGATATGAATGAATTGTCGGATAAGGCGATCGATGTGTACGACAATGCTATGTTTCTTATCGCATTGGATTATTTGCAAGAAATGTCTGTGGATACTACTTTGATTGCCAAATGGAAGAAAATGCATGATAGAATTGCAATGAATGTGCGGAAACATCTTTGGGATGCAGAGCGGCAAAAATTCATTCCTCATATTTATCCAGAGGGATCTCCGATTCCGGAAGGATTTGATGAAAATGAGATTTATTACCATGGTGGGACAGCTGTGGCCATAGAAGCAGGATTGCTTTCAAAAAAAGAAATAGAGGTAGTTAATGCACAGATGTTGGAAAATGTCCGGCTGTCTGGTATGCCTAGCATTGGTTTGACGTTGTATCCCGTTTATCCCGAGGGCTTTTTCCATGGAGGAATGTCAAAACCTTATGTATACCAAAATGGTGGTGACTGGACTTGGTTCGGGGGGCGGATGATACAACAACTTATTGCTAATGGTTTTGTGGAAGAAGCTTATACCGAAGTACGTCCGATGATAGACCGTGTGATAACTAATAATGGTTTTTATGAATGGTATGGCATGGGGGGTGTACCTAGTGGATCAGGACATTTCAAAGGATCGGCAGGGGTATTGGCTAAAGCTGTCGAAATGTTTTATGAATGGGCTGAAAAAGAAAAATAAAATATGAGAAAAAGTAATTATGATAAGTTTCCAGCTACCGAAATTCAAGGTCGTATTTGGAAAGGATGGGACGAGATTTGTAGTCATATTGGCAGGGCTTGTGCATTACGTGGCGGTAAACGCCATATATTGGTGGTAGAATGCTATCAGGGAGTTCATCATGAAGAACTTTTTGCAGCTTTTTCTACATTGAATGGAGTAACGGCTATTCATATGCAGTCGCTTTTTAAACCTGCAGCTGAGATTGAAACAATGACTTATCCATGGCTTACCGATGACCGTATTTTTGGTCGTCGATCTCATTTTTCGTATCAAGATTTTTGGGATAAAGATAAAGTGGATGCATTACGGCGTCAGTTGGATGAATTATCTGGATTAGTGTTGGTATATGGACATGGTGCTGCCGAAGTAGTGCCCGATGGAGACACGTTGATTTATGCAGATATGGCACGTTGGGAAATCCAGATGCGTTCGCGTCGGAAAGAGATAAATGGTTTGGGAGTGGAAAATAGGGAAGTAGCTCCGTCTATTCATTATAAACGCGGTTATTTTGTAGACTGGATTGTATGTGACAATCTGAAAAAGAAATTGCTGGCAAAAGCAGATTTTTGGTTGGATACACATATCAGTGGTGAACCAAAAATGATTGAGGGAGAAACGATGCGGGCTGGTTTGGAGAAAATAGTTCATCAACCTTTTCGTGTAGTTCCGTTTTTTGATCCGGCACCTTGGGGAGGACAATGGATGAAAGAAGTTTGCGACCTAGATCAAAAACAAGCTAACTTTGGCTGGTGTTTTGATTGTGTGCCCGAAGAAAATAGTTTGTATTTGAAAATAGATGGTGAATTGTTTGAGATGCCTTCTAATAATCTGGTATTTTATAAAACCCGAGAGTTGTTGGGAGCTCCGGTAGAGTCGCGATTTGGACAGGATTTTCCGATTCGTTTTGATTTCCTTGACACGATAGGAGGGGGGAACTTGAGCTTACAGGTGCATCCTACTACACAATATATACGGGATACTTTTGGTTTGTACTATACGCAGGATGAAAGTTATTATTTACTGGATGCCGAAGAAGGAGCAACCGTGTTTTTGGGATTGAAGACCGGAGTGAATCCAGATGAAATGGTTGACAGTTTGAATGAAGCGAAACAGCAAGGAGGTACATTCGATACGACTAAGTTTGTAAATGAATGGCCGGCGAAAAAACATGATCATTATTTGATACCGGGAGGAACCGTTCATTGTTCGGGAGCTGGTGCAATGGTGTTGGAAATCAGTTCTACTCCCAGTATCTTTACCTTTAAACTTTGGGACTGGGGACGTTTGGGATTGGATGGCTTGCTTCGTCCTATAAATATCGGCCATGGATCGAAAGTTATTCAATGGGAACGTGATACGGAGTTTGCTCGACAGCATTTGATAAATCAAGTAGAACTGATTGCCGAGGGAGAAGGATGGATTGAAGAGCGTACAGGATTGCATGAAAATGAATTTATAGAAACCCGTCGTCATTGGTTTACGGACAAAGTAACACATCACACTGGTGGAGGTGTAAATGTTCTGAATGTGATAGAGGGAGATGAATTGATAGTAGAAAGTCCATCGGGAGCATTTAATCCTTTTATTGTACACTATGCTGAAACGTTTATTATTCCGGCTGCAGTGGATGAATATACTATCAGGCCTTATGGTGCTTCTACTGGGAAAAAATGTGGAACGATTAAGGCGTATGTCAGATTTAAACAATAACTTCAAATTGATTAATGGTTATGGTGAATTATAAGGAAGATAAGCGTATTGTATTGACGTTGGATGCAGGGGGAACCAATTTGGTGTTCACAGCCATACAAGGTGGAGTAGAGTTAGTTACCCCTGTCGTTCTTCCGGCTGAAGCGGATAATCTGACTCGTTGTTTGGATAATCTGGTGAAAGGTTTTACAATGGTTTCACGAATGTTACCAACACCGCCTGTGGCTATCAGTTTTGCCTTTCCTGGTCCGGCAGACTATAAATCCGGCATTATAGGTGATTTACCCAACTTTCCCTCTTTTCGCGGTGGAGTGGCGTTAGGTCCTTTTCTAGAACATACGTTTGGAATTCCGGTATTTATAAATAATGACGGAAATCTGTTTGCTTATGGCGAGGCGTTGACAGGTGTCTTGCCCGAACTGAATAACGCTTTAGAAAGAGCAGGGAGTCAGAAACGATATCACAATTTATTAGGAATTACTTTAGGAACCGGATTTGGAGCCGGAGTAGTGGTGAATGGTGAATTGCTTTTGGGTGATAATGGTGCCGGGGGAGATGTCTGGTGTTTACGCAATAAAAAATATTCGTCCTGCATTGTGGAAGAAAGTGTCAGTATCCGTGCAGTAAAACGGGTTTATGCGGAATATTCGGGGGATGTTTCAGAGCTGACTCCCAAAGAAATTTTTGATATAGCCGAAGGGAAACGTCCGGGAAATCGGGTAGCTGCGTTGAAAGCATTTGAAGAATTAGGAGAAATGGCTGGTGATGCCATTGCTTCAGCTATTACATTGATTGATGGAATAGTGGTATTGGGTGGAGGATTGTCTGGAGCGGCTGACTATATTTTACCCTCTTTGCTGAGAGAAATGAATAGTTCTCTTTCGATGATGAATGGATGTTCGTTTGGGCGTTTACAGATGAAGACGTTTAATTTGGATAATCCGGATGAATTTATTTGTTTTGCAAAAGGTGAGGCTGTGGAAATCAAGATCCCAGGTTATGGAGGCAAAGTGGTATATGATTCGTTTAAACGTATTGGTGTAGCGGTGTCTAAACAGGGAGCAAACCGTTCCATTGCTATGGGGGCTTATGTATATGCTCTGAATCATTTACGATAAACTTTTTATGAATCTATTTAGTTATGAAAAATAAATCTGTAATGTTGTTTGTTTGGGTAGTTTGCTTAGCTTGTATTGTATTGGGTGCTTGTAGCACTTTGGAAAAGGACAATACAGTAACAGAAGAGTGGTCTGCCTATGTGGAACCGCGTATTGGCACTGCTCATTGCCGATGGTTTCATTTCACACCGGGGGCCGTTCCGTTTGGAATGGCCAAACCGGCTCCTTCCACGAACGGCCATTTGGGAAATCGTTCGGGATGGGAAGCTACAGGATATGATTATCGCGACACTTCTATTGAAGGATTCCCTTGTTTACATGAGTTTCAAGTAGGTGGAATTGTATTGATGCCTACTTCTGGAGAATTGGTTACAGTTCCAGGTTTGCCTGGCGATTCTGTTGCGTCTGTAGGATATCGTTCTAGTTTTGATAGAAATGATGAAATTGCTACTGCGGGATATTATTCAGTCTTTTTGAAAGATTATAATATCCAGGCAGAACTGACTGCTACTCCCCGTGTGGCCTTTCAGCGGTTTACTTTTCCTTCGGGAAATGAGAACCATTTGTTATTCGATATAGGTAATCGGCAAGGTGAAAGTGGTTTGGTACGCGATGCGGAGGTTGTTCTGACAGACGATGGGCGTATTGAGGGCTGGGTAATTACCGAGCCGGAATATGTGAAAAAATATCAGCCGGGAGCTGTTGTTCCTCTCTATTTTTCTGCTGTGCTTGATAAGAATCCGGTGGCATGTGGTGCTTTCAATGGGGCTACTTTGCATCCTGATTCTCGTAAAGCGACAGGAATAGGAGCTGGTTTATATTTGACTTTTCATACGCAGGATCGCGAGTCGGTGACGGCTAAAGTAGGTCTTTCGTATACATCGGTTGAAAACGCCCGTTTGAATAGGGAAACAGAGGCAGCGCATCTTACTTTTGATGAAGCAAAAGCGATTGCTCATGATACATGGGAGGAATATTTGGGGCGTATCCGTGTGGAAACTTCAAATCATGATGATAAAGTAAAGTTTTATACCGGATTGTATCATGCTTTGTTGGGACGAGGACTGGCGAGCGATGTGAATGGAGCTTATCCCCGCCATGATGGTATGATCGGACAGATTGAGTTGAAAGATGGAAAACCAATTCATAATTTGTATAATACGGATGCAGCATGGGGAGCGCAATGGAATCTTTCCCAATTGTGGATCATGGCCTATCCGGAATATATATCCGATTATATCAGCAGTCATTTATTAGTATATAAGGATAGCGGTTGGTTGGCAGATGGATTGGCCAATAGTCGTTATGTCTCTGGTGTAGGAACGAATTTGCTGAGTACGATTATAGCCGGTGCTTATCAATGTGGTATTCGTGATTTTGATACTTGTTTGGCGTACGAGGCTTGCCTGAAAAACGAATTGGATGGCACAAACCGTCCTTTGGGTGCAGGTAAAGTGGATACGGAGAATTTTGTAACCTATGGCTATGTTCCTCATGCCGATTCAGGAGAAGGACCCGATGAAGCCTTTATGTTTTCTGCATCTCATACGTTGGAATATTCTTTTAGTGCATGGGCTGTGGCACAGTGGGCACGACAATTAGGAAAAACGGAGGACTATGAAAAGTTGATTCATTTGTCTAAAGGCTGGGAACGTTTGTATGATGCGTCTGCCAACTTTGTCCGTCCTAAGAAAAAAGATGGTTCATTTATTGATCATTTCGATCCTATGCAGGTGTGGCGTGGTTTTCAAGAAGGGAATGCTTGGCAATATACGTTCTACGTACCTCATGATGCAAAAGAATTGGTAGCCAAAGTAGGTGCGGATGAGTTTAATCAACGTTTGGATAGCATTTTTTCTGTTTCCCGTAAGTTGATTTTCAGCGGTGGTACGGAAGTAGGAGCTTTTGCCGGTTTGCAAACTTTGTATAATCATGGTAATCAGCCTTGCTTGCACACTTCATGGCTTTTCAATGAAGCGGGGCATCCATCGCAGACTCAAAAATGGGTTCGGGCTATTTTGAATGAATTTTATGGAACAGACGGTATTCACGGTTATGGTTACGGTCAGGATGAAGATCAAGGTCAACTGGGGGCTTGGTACGTCATTGCTTCAATGGGATTGTTTGATATGAAGGGATTGACGGCTTCCGATCCGGCTTTTGCTTTAGGAAGTCCTTTATTCGACAAGGTAACAATCCGGCTGAATAATACTTATTATAAAGGTAAGGAGTTTATTATAAAAACAAGAAATAATGGTGACAGCTGTTTATATGTCCAGCAATTCAAATTGAATGGAAAGGTGTTGGATACACCACGTCTGCCTTTCTCCGCTCTTTCGGAAGGAGGGGTATTAGAATTGGAAATGGGAGATACACCTAAAGATAATTATAAATGAAACACTGATAAATATGCATTTAGAACAAGAATCTTCTCGTTCCGGTAAAGCGGCTATCTTTCCGGTTCTTTTCGGCTTTTTCGTGATGGGTTTTGTTGATGTAGTGGGGATTGCTACCAATTATGTCAAAGAGGATTTTGCTTTGTCGGATACATTGGCTAATCTCATACCCATGATGGTATTTCTCTGGTTTGCTTTGTTCTCAGTGCCGACAGGTATTTTGATGGGAAAGGTAGGCCGACGGAATACAGTAGTGATTGCTTTAGTTGTAACAGCTTTGGCTATGTTACTGCCTTTGTTCTTTTACGATTTTGCTTTTATTTTGTTGGCCTTTGCAGGATTGGGAATTGGAAATACAATGTTACAGGTGGCTCTAAATCCGATGGTGGCTCATGTAGTCAATGCAGAAAGGTTGACCAGTGTGCTTACGTTAGGACAGTTTTTTAAAGCGATATCTTCCTTTTTAGGACCGATCATTGCAGGTGTGTCCGCTTCTTATTGGGGTGATTGGAAATTGATATTTGTAGTTTATGCATTTACTACTTTACTTTCAATCGCTTGGTTGTTACTGGCAGTTCGTGGCAATGAAAAACAGAAAGAGGCGGGAGCTACGTTTGCAACTACATTGTCTTTGTTTACAGATAAGTATATCGTATGGCTCTTTTTGGGTATTCTTTTTATTGTGGGGATAGATGTGGGATTGAATACCACTATTCCGAAACTACTGATGGAGAGAGTGGGACTATCTCTTGGTAAAGCAGGTTTGGGCACCAGCCTTTACTTTGCTGCCCGTACAATAGGTGCTTTTGTGGGAGCTGTTCTATTGGCGAAGATATCGGCTGCATGTTTCCTGAAGGCTAGTATGTGTTTGTCTGTTCTTTCTTTTGTCGTGCTGTTGGTTTCATCGTCTCAGGAAATCATGTATGTAATGATTGTACTGGTAGGCTTGGCTTGCTCTAATGTATTTTCTATTTTGTTCTCTTTTGCGTTACGCCATAAATCGGACAGAGGAAATGAAATTTCGGCTTTGATGATTATGGGAGTTTCAGGTGGAGCCTTGATTACTCCGTTTATAGGGGTAGTTTCCGATTGGTTCGGTCAGGTGGCCGGGCTAACTGTATTGTTGGGGTGCATGTTATATATCGGTTGGGTTGCTTTTAAGGTGGAATAGTGACCGGCAGGCTTTGCTACAAAATGGAAGATGAAATGGATGTAAGTTACCAAGCGTTAGGCACACTGGTTCGATTTGCTTATTCGTATGTTTGAGACTAGGAAAAATGATTCAGTGTGTCAATTGTTTGCTTATAACGAAAGGCTTTACTCCCTTCGATAAGGCCTTTGGATAACAACCACGCCCGAACTTTTCTGAGTTCGGGCGTGTTCTGTATGGTAATGGTTGTAAACGAGGATCAGAAACTATAATCTACGCTTAATCCGAATACTTTGTTAGTACGGCTGTATACATTCTTTCCAGGCAATCCGGTTCCGTTATAGTTTGTTGTTTCCTTTGTGTAGTCCTCATAATTGGTCCACATATAACCTACATTCAAATTGAGATGTTGGTTCATTTTTATTTTGGCACCTACACCTAAAGAGTAAGAATCGCAGGAGAAGCTTGTGTCCGACTGATAATTGTCCGACAATCCGTAGTCGGTGATTTGTCCGCCACAGCTGAGGGTCAGTTGTTTGGTTACGTCCAGCTCGATGCCGGCCAGATATTCGTTTGTCCCTTTGGTCAGATATTTCTGTTTGTTATTGGCCATGCCTGCATTTTTGTCGTCATAGAAGTGATATTCTACCGAAGCACGTAGTGTCGGAAGAAATTTATAAGCGGCAGCAACAGAAAGCATGGCCGGTATGTCGTTGGGCGTATTTACGCCGTGTTCGTAAGGGGCAACCATATCTTTTGCACTGGACGGATAGCTTAATTCTTTCGTATTGTTTTCGATATTCAGGTTGGTCTTGAATTCGTATTTGGCACCTATGTTGAGTTTTCCTAAATTGATGTCTACTCCGATAACGGGGGTAAGTCCCCATCCGGTCTGGTCACAATCCAGAGACAGCGGAAGCAGGTTGGTGTCTGTACCCTTTACGATGGCGTTCAGAAATCCTTTATAGCCACCGGTGAAATAGTTCATGCGGCCTCCGCCAAATACAGAAATCCACTCGGCAGCTTTGTATGACAATCCCAGTTGCACGGAGTAAATATATTGCTTGCCGTCCATTGCGCTGGTAATGTCGTACATGTTGGGGGTTACGATCGGGCTTTGGGGATTGGCGTCGTGCATCTTTTTGGTGTTCTGAAAGATACCTGCCATGGCCGAAGCATCGAACATCGGGAGTCCGTCATCAAAGGATGCCTTTCCACCTCCGGCGGTTATGGCAAAAAATCCCGAGATGGTCCAATCTCCTTTTTTGTAGGCTCCGAACAGGCTGGGAATCACCGGGGCAGCAGCTGTTCCCTCGTAGTACTTCTTAAAAGGTTGGTCCGAAACGGCGGGGGTTCCGTTTTTCACATCGTATGTCATAAAGCTGGCATCAATATTTCTAGTCTGATAAGCACTCTGAATGCTTAGCCCGGCATAGAATCCGTCTTTGGGCAAGAAAGCCAGTCCGGCTGGATTGGATAGGGCGGCGTCTATTTCAGTAGTTGCACCGCGCGATAGCATACGAAGAAATGCTGCATGTTGATTTGTGTTGGTCAAAATACCTCCTGCGAAAGTTGAATTTGAAACGATTAGCGTCGCTGCGCTAATGAATAATAGTTTCTTCATTTATTCCTTATTTTTTTGTTTATGGGCGCAAAGGTAGGATAAAATAATACGCTGGCAAATATTTTGTGTAATTATTTGCTGTTTCTATTGAAAATTTCAACTGTTTCATTAGAAACTATATTGTACAAGGCGAAAGTATTCTTGATATGTTTACGGATTCTTCACTACCCGAAGGAGGATAGATTGAAAAGAATATCGTATCTTTACACCTGTTTATATATAATGTAATTCTTTATTATATGTATACCAACAAAGAAATATGGAATGTGAGTTATCCGATTTTTCTCGGATTATTGGCCCAAAATATTATAAATGTGACCGATACTGCTTTCTTGGGTCGGGTGGGAGAGGTGGAATTGGGAGCTTCTGCCATGGGTGGCTTGTTTTATATCTGTGTTTTTACAGTCGCTTTCGGCTTCAGTGTCGGTTCGCAAATCCTGATTGCCCGTCGCAATGGAGAAGGGCGCTATAAGGAAGTAGGCCCTGTCATGATACAGGGAGGAACGTTTCTGTTGGGGCTGGCAGTGGTATTGTTCGGGTTGACTCATTTGGCAGCTCCTTCCATTGTCCGCCTGCTGATTTCTTCCGACTCTATTTATGAGGCTGCTATGGAGTTTCTCAGTTGGCGTATCTTGGGCTTTTTCTTTGCCTTTGTCAATGTGATGTTTCGTGCGCTGTATATAGGCATTACGCGTACCAAGGTGCTGACTATGAATTCGGTTGTTATGGCTTTGGTGAATGTGTTGCTCGATTATGTGCTGATTTTCGGTAAGTGCGGGATGCCGGAGATGGGCATCAAGGGAGCTGCCGTTGCTTCCGTAATGGCCGAGGCTGCCTCGTTGGTCTTTTTTCTCACCTATACATTTGTCAAGGTTGATCTGAAAAAGTTCGGCTTGAACCACTGGCAGCGTATCGACGTTTCGTTGTTGGGCAAAATCTTGAGCATCTCGTGTTTCACCATGGTGCAATATTTTCTGGCCATGGCCACTTGGTTTGTGTTTTTCATTGCGATAGAACGGTTGGGGCAGCGTGAATTGGCGATAGCCAATATTGTGCGTAGCATTTATGTGGTGTTGCTCATTCCGGTTCAGGCCCTATCTACCACTGCCAATTCGTTGGTCAGCAATTTGATAGGCGCGGGTGGGGTTACCCAGGTCATGCGTCTGGTTGGACGGATTGTCCGGATGTCGTTTCTCATCATGCTGATTTGCATAGTGCCTGTGGTGTTTTTCCCTCATGACCTGCTTTCTGTTTATACTAATGAGCCTGCATTGCTGGTAGAGTCTGTACCTTCTTTATATGTCATTGTCGGAGCCATGATGATAGCTTCCGTGGCCAATATTTATTTCAATGCCATTTCGGGTACCGGAAACACTCAGGCTGCTTTGGTTTTGGAAATGGGTACGTTGGTGCTCTACACCCTTTACGTATTGTGGATAGGCATGG
The DNA here is from genome assembly GCA_947173895.1 of uncultured Bacteroides sp. Classification (GTDB taxonomy): domain Bacteria; phylum Bacteroidota; class Bacteroidia; order Bacteroidales; family Bacteroidaceae; genus Phocaeicola. The sequence continues at coordinate 30,949 of CAMWGU010000020.1, forward strand.
TAGTGAAAGCATCGGTTTCAGTTTGTTTTTCTGTCGAAGTAGTTTATTATACTTTGCTGTTGGTAAGTAGCGTTATTTATTTGAAAAAAGCAAAATGGCAGAATAAAAAGATATGAGGTTCACAATTTTTTCGTATTTTTGCACCTCAAACCGAGTCGACAGTTACTGATTAGCCGTCAGCAACTTATAAAGCATGATTACAAAAAATAGAAAAGATATATGTTCGATAATTTAAGTGAGAGACTGGAACGGTCTTTTAAGATTCTGAAAGGTGAGGGGAAAATCACCGAAATTAATGTGGCAGAAACGCTGAAAGATGTGCGTAAGGCTTTGCTGGATGCCGATGTTAACTATAAGGTAGCCAAGAACTTTACTGATACGGTAAAAGAAAAAGCACTTGGGCAGAATGTACTTACAGCCGTGAAGCCCAGTCAGTTGATGGTGAAGATAGTGCATGATGAACTGACGAAATTGATGGGTGGTGATACAGCCGAGTTGGTATTGACCGGTCGTCCGGCAGTTATTTTGATGTCGGGGTTGCAAGGTTCGGGTAAGACTACTTTCTCGGGCAAGCTTGCACGTATGCTGAAAACCAAGAAAAACCGTAAACCACTGTTGGTGGCTTGTGACGTTTATCGTCCTGCCGCTATCGAACAGCTGCGGGTATTGGGAGAACAGATTGAAGTGCCTGTATATAGCGAACCGGACAGCAAGAATCCGGTGCAGATAGCCTTGAACGCCATTCATGAAGCAAAGGCTAAAGGATATGACTTGGTAATTGTCGATACAGCCGGTCGTTTGGCCATTGACGAACAAATGATGGACGAAATCGAGGCGATTAAGAGAGCCGTCAATCCAGATGAAACATTGTTTGTGGTCGACTCTATGACCGGTCAGGATGCGGTCAATACAGCACGTGAGTTTAACGAGCGTCTGGATTTCAATGGTGTTGTACTGACCAAGTTGGATGGTGATACCCGGGGTGGTGCCGCTCTTTCTATCCGTACCGTTGTGAACAAGTCTATCAAGTTTGTGGGTACAGGCGAGAAACTGGATGCTATCGACCAGTTCCACCCGGCACGTATGGCCGACCGTATTCTTGGTATGGGTGACATCGTTTCTTTGGTGGAACGTGCGCAGGAACAATACGATGAAGAAGAGGCGAAACGTCTTCAGAAGAAGATTGCCAAGAACCAATTCGACTTCAATGACTTCTTGAACCAGATTCATCAGATAAAGAAAATGGGTAATCTGAAAGAACTGGCTTCTATGATTCCGGGATTGGGAAAAGCAATTAAGGATATTGATATTGATGATAATGCTTTCAAGAGTATCGAGGCAATTATTTACTCCATGACTCCGCAAGAACGTACAAATCCCGAAATATTGAATGGAACCCGCCGCACACGTATAGCCAAGGGGAGTGGAACCAGCATTCAGGAAGTGAACCGTCTGTTGAAACAGTTCGAACAGACCCGAAAGATGATGAAGATGGTGACTAGCAGCAAAATGGGTAAGATGATGCCGAAACTTAAAAGATAAGGCTTTGATGAAATAACAAAAAAGGAGAAAGTGTGAAACTTTCTCCTTTTTTGTTGTGCAGAGTGGTTGAATTATGTTATATTTGCTATTCAATGAATTAATTTATAATGTAGTAAGACAATATGCAACTGATTGATGGAAAAGCTATTTCGGAACAGGTGAAGCAGGAGATTGCTGCTGAAGTTGCCGAAATCGTGGCTAAAGGAGGCAAACGCCCTCATTTGGCTGCAATCCTCGTTGGACACGATGGAGGAAGTGAGACATACGTGGCGGCTAAAGTCAAGGCTTGCGAGGTATGTGGTTTTAAATCCAGTCTGATTCGCTATGAGGCCGATGTGACGGAAGAAGAATTGTTGGCAAAGGTTAGAGAACTGAATGAGGATGCCGATGTAGACGGTTTCATTGTACAGCTCCCGTTGCCGAAGCACATTTCTGAACAGAAAGTCATTGAAACGATTGATTATCGGAAAGACGTGGATGGTTTTCATCCCATTAATGTAGGACGTATGTCCATCGGACTGCCTTGTTATGTATCGGCTACACCCAATGGCATCCTTGAATTGCTGAAACGTTACCATATTGATACTCAAGGAAAGAAATGCGTGGTGCTGGGAAGAAGCAATATCGTAGGTAAGCCTATGGCGAGTTTGATGATGCAGAAAACCTATCCAGGCGATGCGACGGTGACAGTCTGTCATAGCCACAGTAAGGACTTGGTGAAGGAATGCCGGGAGGCCGATATAATTATTGCTGCATTGGGACAGCCTAATTTTGTAAAGGCCGAGATGGTGAAAGAAGGTGCGGTAATTATTGATGTGGGTACTACCCGTGTGCCGGATGCCACAAAGAAGTCCGGATTTAAACTGACCGGCGATGTGAAATTTGAAGAAGTGGCTTCCAAATGCTCTTATATCACTCCTGTTCCGGGTGGAGTAGGGCCTATGACTATTGTGTCTTTGATGAAAAATACCTTGCTGGCAGGGAAAAAGGCCATCTATAAATGAAAAGAGGCTTGTAGAACTGAGCGGACAGTCTATTGAACGTATGTATTATAACTGATTAGGATGGATAGAACGATGAAAAAAATAGTAACCTTGTTTTTATGCACTTGCATGGCTCTGGCTGTGCGGGCCGAGAAAGTGTTTCGTTTGACTTCTCCTGACGGGCGGTTGAAAACAACGGTTGCCGTAGGAGAGAAATTGACTTATGATATACAATGTGAGGATCAGCAAGTACTGGCTCCCTCTGCCTTGTCGATGACTTTAGACAATGGAACAGTGTGGGGAGAGCGTCCGCGCCTGGCGGGCAGTTTCCGGAAAGAGGTAGACCAGTGGGTAAATTCTCCCTTTTATCGCAGCAATCGGTTGCGCGACCATTATAAAGAACTGGTACTCCGTTTCAAAAATGGATGGAGTGTGGAATTCAGGGCGTATGATGATGGTATTGCCTACCGTTTTGTAAATCAGTTGAACAGCCCGTTCAATATTCTTCAAGAAGAAGTGAACTATCAGTTTGTAGCCGACGAAACGGCCGTTGTGCCTTATGTGAGGCCGCGTGACACCGATCCGTTTAACAGTTCGTTCGAGAGTACCTATACCACAACTAGGCTTTCTGGGTTGGACAAGCAAAAACTGATGTTCCTTCCGCTGATTGTTGAGGCAGGTGACGGAGTGAAGCTGTGTATCACCGAGTCGGATCTAGAGAATTATCCCGGGCTTTATTTGTCGGGAGCAAAAGGGGGAAACACACTGACAGGTGTACATGCCCCTTATCCTGCGGTCAAACGCCAAGGAGGGCATAATAACTTGCAGATGATAGTGGAGAAGGGTGAACAGTATATAGCCAAGGTGGACGGAGCGCGTACATTTCCTTGGCGTATGACGATTGTTACAACCGATGACAAGGATTTGGCTGCAAGCAATATAACTTATCTGCTTGGTTCTCCTTCCAGGCTTGACGATCTTTCGTGGATAAAACCCGGCAAGGTGGCCTGGGAGTGGTGGAATGACTGGAATCTGGATGGAGTAGATTTCGTCACAGGAGTGAACAACGATACCTATAAGGCTTATATTGATTTTGCGTCTCGTCATAAACTGGAATATGTGATATTGGACGAAGGATGGGCCGTTAACCTGAAAGCCGATTTGATGCAGGTGGTGAAGGAGATTGATCTGAAGGAGCTGATAGATTATGCTGCCGCTAGAAACGTAGGCATTATTTTGTGGGCTGGTTATCATGCGTTCGATAAGGATATGGAAAACGTGTGCCGTCACTACGCCGCTATGGGGGTAAAGGGATTCAAAGTGGACTTTATGGATAGGGACGATCAGGAGATGGTCGCTTTCAATTACCGGGCGGCGGAAACTTGCGCTAAATATAAATTGATTCTTGACTTGCATGGCATGTATAAACCTTCAGGATTGAACCGCACTTATCCTAACGTGTTGAATTTTGAAGGTGTGCATGGACTGGAAAACATGAAGTGGAGTCCGGACAGTGTGGATCAGGTGAAATATGATGTGACAATTCCTTTTATCCGTCAGGTGGCAGGGCCTATGGATTACACACAGGGAGCTATGAGAAATGCGGTGAAAGGCAGTTATTTTCCTTGCAACTCCGAGCCAATGAGCCAAGGAACCCGTTGCAGGCAGTTGGCCTTGTATGTCATTCTTGAATCGCCGTTGAATATGTTGTGTGATACACCGAGCAATTATGACAGAGAGACGGAGTGTACAAACTTCATAGCTGCCATCCCGACAGTGTGGGATGAGACACTTGTCTTGGATGCCAAGTTGGGAGAGTATATTGTGACGGCACGCAGGAAAGGAGACAGCTGGTATATCGGTGGCCTTACAGACGGAACGGCAAGAGATTTGGAAGTGGATTGCTCTTTTCTGGAAGACAGGGAATATGTGGGAGACTTGTTTAAAGATGGTGTAAATGCCCATCGCATAGGCCGAGATTTTCAATCCGAATCCGTTCGTTTGAATAGGCAGAGCAAGCTGAAACTACATTTGGCTCCGGGCGGCGGATTTGCTGTCAGGGTGCACTAGGAAGGACTTTTTTTTATTGCCCACCCAGTAAAAGCAAAAATCGATGAAACCGATAGTAACCCTTTGTTTGCTATGGCTTTGCCTTTCGTCGTCGGCACAAGATCATATATCTCTGTTGTTTGTAGGCGATTTGATGCAGCATCAGGCTCAGATAGATGCGGCTCGTCAAGGCGATGGGTATTGCTATGATGATTGTTTTCGTCATGTACGGGCAGAAATAAGCAAAGCGGATATTGCTGTAGGAAATCTGGAGGTGACATTGGGTGGGGCCCCTTATCACGGATATCCTGTATTCAGTGCTCCGGATGAGTATCTTTTTGCTATAAAAGAGGCCGGATTTGATGTGTTGCTCACAGCCAACAATCATTGTTTGGATAAAAGGAAAACCGGACTGGAGCGTACCATCCGTATGCTGGATTCTTTGAATATTTCCCATGTGGGGACTTACAGGAATAAAGAAGAGCGTCATGCAAACTATCCGTTGCTGATTGATAAGAACGGCTTTAGGATAGCATTGCTGAATTATACTTATGGCACAAATGGGATTAAGCCGGATGCGCCCAATGTGGTGAACTATATAGATAAGGAGCAGATAAAAGAAGATATTCTTGACGCACGTCGGAAATTTCCCGATGTCATTATAGCTTGTATGCATTGGGGGGTGGAGTATCGTTCTTTTCCTGAGCGCTCGGAGCGTGACTTGGCCGACTGGTTGATCAGTCAGGGGGTGGATCATGTGATAGGTTCACACCCCCATGTACTCCAGCCGATGGAGATAAAGAAGAATCCCCGCACTCCTGCCCGGCATGTCGTAGTCTATTCATTGGGCAATTTTATATCAAATATGTCCAAAGAAAAAACAGATGGAGGTGCTATGGTACGGTTAGATTTGCAGCGTGTTTTCCGGATTACTCGTTTGGTAGATTGCGAATATGCGTTGATTTGGACTTCAAGGCCTATATTAAGCGGGAAAAAGAATTTTGAGTTGTATCCGGCTCATTTTATAGATAAACTCGTTCATAATGAGGAAAGTAAGCCGATGAACCGCTTCTTGAAGGGGGCAAGGGAATTATTGGAAAAATCGAATAAAGGCATAAAAGAATATTTTTTTGAATAATTTTTCCTCTAAAAGTTTGCAGATATAAAAAAAAGCTGTACCTTTGCATCGCTTTCGGAAAGGAAAGCCTAACATGGTGACTATAGTTCAGTCGGTTAGAGCGTCAGATTGTGGTTCTGAATGTCGTGGGTTCGAATCCCACTAGTCACCCGAAGAGAAAGAGGAAATTCGATAAGAATATTCCTCTTTTTTTGTATTTGGCCGGTATGTATTATTCCGTCAGTCCGATATAATCATAGGAACATCGCAACCGGTGGTATCTGTATTCCCAAGTCTTTTTGCTTTCCGGCCAAGAGCCTCGCCTGCCGAAACCGACGCATTACCATCGTCTTCCGGCCCGGCATTGTCCGAAGCTATCATTTTTTGCATGGTTGCCCCTTCACACAAGATACGGCATTGACGTGATTCCACTTTTCCTTTCATCGTTTCATTATCCGCCGAAACGCCCTGCCGATGGGGATTCCGAGGGTGAGAGGACACTCCGTCAGGTCCTTTCATCCCCCTTTCAGCCTCCCTTCATCGGCACACAAAGGCTGCATGGTGTGAAACCGCCGAGGGCAGATGTGAAAGGACTCACACCGGTGGCTGAAAGGGTGATGAGGGGATGTACTGTCATTTTTAACCAGTTGATTGATAGCCGGTTTTACCCAAAATGAAAGGATGAAGGGAGAAGGGGGAGAAGCAACCTGATGAGGGGATGGTGTGCTCTGCACGTACGTACGTGTAGGCCTATACATACGTATGTGTAAGCCTATACGTACGTATGTATAAGCCCACACATACGTACGTGTTTTTACAACAAAGCGGAATGTGTTGCGGCGCACATACAGGTTTGTACAGTGAACAAGCCGGGCTTGTATGGCGAACATAGCATGCTCGTGCGGCGAACAAGCATGCCTTGTTTCGGTAACAGGCCTGCGATTTTCCCCATTTCCGGCCGCCCCCTCTTGACAAACGCTTTTTGATGTTG
>CAMWGU010000021.1 GCA_947173895.1 uncultured Bacteroides sp.
AAAGTTCCTTTAGAACTTGTGCTTTTCGATAAAATTTAGATTTCGATGGCAAATATATAAAAAACGTTTTGAACAGCAAATAAAATACTTATTTTTATTATGATCCTGATAAAAGATATAAAATTAGAACTATCATTGCGATATTGTCGAGAATACGGCTGCGATCTGTACACTATCAAAGGCGAACCTGATTATACTACTTGAGAAATAGATTTCTTTCCGATAATACCGGTATGCCGTGAACATAGATTTTATAAGAAAGTCTGCACCTGTGGATGCTGCCCGCGGGTATAACCTCATCGGAAAAGCGGTAATGCAATACTCTTTGATAGAAAAACTGCCATCGAAATCTAAATTTTATCGAAAAGCACAAGTTCTAAAGGAACTTTGCACATTTCTCAATTGTTCCTAATTGTCAAAATATTAAATATTATAAATTCAGTAATTGTAGAAAAAGGGTAGACACTTCATCTTTATGAATACATAAAACCTTTACTTTTACCAGCATAGTAGTTTTCGCTACTATGGTTCCATAGATAATTGAACTTAAGTTTATTTTTGATGACAAAAAGGGACAAACATAGGAAGTACATAATTAGGATCGAGTAGAATAGTAGTAGGGCTGATGGCTGTTTTAATGTCAGCTCGATGTGACTTAATGTCTGTTTGGTTTCTCCGGGTTGTCACACCTTAATTATATAGAGCCTTTCTTTCTTGCTGATGGGCGAAACGTTTCGGATTGCCTTCTATTTTCTTCCGTTGACAGTTCTCGTTAAAGGCCGCGTCGAGTATCCGGTGCCGATTGTTTTCCATGCTTCAATGCGTGCCGATAGCATCCATACATCGGATATCTGGGAATGAAAGTAATGCATTAATCCTGATAGGCGACTGAGGTTTGTTCACCACAGGGGTGGTTAAGTCTAACCACAATAGTGATTAATATTCACCACGATGGTGGTTAGACTTAACCACCCCCGTGGTGAACAATGGCTGAATGTAAGGAAAGGGGAGAGGAAAAGGAGGGGATAAGCAAACCGACTGGACGTTTAAGAAAAGACAAATAGCCGGAGTGTTGCGCTCGTAATCGGAGTGCTTGGGCAAGGGGGGGGCTAGACGAGAGATACCGACAGCAATTCTTCAAAGGAGGAACAGATGTGTGTTTCTCCTTTTTGCGTCACAATCAGCCTGTCGGCCGACAAGGCGGCAAGGTGCGTTCTGTCTGCATTCTTTGCCTCGGCAGGCAGGCAGGTGTAGCCGTGCCGGTTCAGTGCGTTGATGGTCCAGTGTAGCAGCACTTCGTCGCTGGCTTCTACCGTTATTTCTTGTTTTCCGTTCACAGTGGGATAGTAGACGCCGTGATGGTAATCGAAGCGGATGTCGTGGTGAGGAAACAGGGTGTCCATCTGATGGTGCAGGATCAGGTCTTCCGTTACTCCGCATTGCAGGCCTTTTTCTTTGGATAACAGCCAGAGCTTGTCGGCCAACACCAGGGCTTGCTCTATGTCGTGGGTGGAGAGCAGGATGGCTTTGTCTTGTTCGGCAGCCAGCCGATGGAGCAAGGTCATGATTTCGATGCGGCTCACTACGTCTAGGAAGGCAGTTGGCTCGTCTAGGATAATCAGCGGACATTCTTGTACCAATGCTTTGGCTATCATTGCTTTCTGTTTTTCTCCGTCCGACAGTTCGGCCATATAGCTGTGGGCTTTGTGGTCGATTCCTACGGAGTGGAGTGCGTTTTCTATCAGGTGATGGTCGTGGTGGTGGAGGCGTCCGAAGAAGCCGGTGTGTGGCTGCCTGCCCAGGGCTACCAGTTCGTACACGGTCAGTCCTCCTGTCTGTGTTTTGTCTGTCAGAACCACGCCGATGGTGCGCGAGCGTTCTTTTTCCGAATATCGGTGCAGGGGAGTGCCCAGCAGTGTCAGTTCGCCTGACAGGACGGGCTGTGAAGCGGACAGGGTGCGGAGCAAGGTGGATTTGCCGGCTCCATTGGCTCCCAGCAGACAGGTCAGTTCGCCCCGGTAGAGGGCGAAGGAAAGGTGGTCGTGTACGTGGGTTTCTCCTTTGTGGGTGCGATAGCCTATGCAGAGGTTGGTAGCGGTGATGACAGTTGTTTTTTTCATTAGTTGAAGTATTGTATTTTGCGTTGGTTCACAATGACATAGATGATGACTGGTGCTCCAAGTAGCGGAGTGACGGCGTTCAGCGGGATGATGCCCGATTCGCCCGGCAGGATGCAGATGAAATGACAGAGCAGGGCTGTTGCTCCGCCGGTCAGCATGGTGACGGGCAGCAGTGAATTGTGGTTGGAGGTGCCCAGCAGCAGGCGGGCAATGTGGGGAACTGCCAGTCCGATGAAGGACACCGGCCCGCAGAAGGCGGTGGTCATGGCGGTCAGCAGTCCGGTGGCTATGAGTAGCAGGTTGCGGGTGCGGCGGATGTTGATGCCTAGGTTTTCGGCATACCGTGTGCCCAGTAGTAGGGCGTTCAGGGGTTTGATGAGCAGGACGGCTGTCAGGAGTCCCGCCACGGTGAACAGGCCGAAGAAGGGAAGTTGTTGCAGCGATACGCCTCCAAAGTTCCCCATCCCCCATATCATGTATGAGTGTACTCCTTCGGCAGTGGAGAAGAAATTGAGCAGTGAGATGGTCGAGGAGGTGAGGTAGCCTGTCATGATGCCGATAATGAGCAGCATGATGCTGTTCTTTACTAGAGTGGAGAAGAACAGGATGATTCCCATGACGGTCATCGAACCGATGAAGGCTCCGATAATGACGGAGATGAAGCCCGACAGGGTGAATGTGCCGGCAGTGATGGTGCCTGCTCCTGCCAGCATGACCAGGGCTACTCCCAGGCTGGCTCCGGAACTGATTCCCAGTATGGAAGGATCGGCCAGCGGATTGTTGAACGTGGTTTGCAGCATCAGTCCCGATGCGGCGAGCGCCATTCCGCAGAGCAAGGCGGTGACGGCTTGTGGCAGGCGTGACTCCCATACGATGAAGCTCCAGCTTGCTTTTTCTGCTTCGCCGCCTGTGAGGATATGCCACACTGCTTCGGCGGGGATGTCTACCGAGCCGAACAGCAGGTTGGCTCCTGTCAGCAGCAGGATGAGTGCCGACAGGGCGATGCCGTATTGGGTTCCTTTGTTTTTCATTCCGCTAATTTAGTGAAATATTTTAATTCGTATGCTTCCAGAAGGTCCGGATGGAATATTTTTATTAAATCTTTCAATAATCGGTCGGGATGGAAGGGTGAGTCTTCGTAGAACGGGACTTTTCCGGTGTTGCACGCATAGATGTTTTGTTCCTTGAATGCGCGGAATCCGGCATACGGTGCGTAGTCGCTTTTCAGTTCGCTATAGGTTTTGTCTACGGCCTGATTGTATTTTATGAGCCAGTAATCCGCGTCCTGTCCTTTGTCGAATACGGTCTCGAAGGCAAGTGGAACCGAGCCGCTATGTTCGTCGTAGGCAAATACATAGTCTGCTCCGGCATCAGCATAAAGGCGTGCGGATGTGCTTTTCCCTCCCGGCACATACCATGCCGAACCGTTTTTCAGTTCGCTGATGACGGTGGGGGTGTGGGTTGCCGAGGCGGCCAATGCTTTCAGTGCGCGGTAGTTCTTTTCAACTTCGGCAAACAAGCTGTCGGCGGTTTGTGCCTTTCCGAACAGAAGTCCATAGAAACGCATCCATTCGGCACGTCCCAGTGCGGAGGTTTCCATATAGTCGGCACATTCTATGATGGGGATCCCCGTTTTTTCTATGCGTCCGTATCCGCCACTATTCTCGAATGGCGAGAGGAGGATGGCATCGGGGTGCAGGTCGATGATTTTTTCTATATCGGGGTTCATGCCGTTGCCTGCATCGGCGATGGTTCCGTTTTGGCAGCCTGTTTGTATTTCGGGTAGTTTGATGTAATTCAGGTCGCATACTCCTCCGATGCTTTGCAGGGCTCCGAGTTGAATGAGCAGTCCGCAGTGTACGGATGAATATACGATGGATTTGCTTAATGGGGTGCGTACCGGTGTTCCTTCAGGCAAATTCTTGGGTACTGGTTTGTCTTTGTCTATCAGCAGATAGGTGTGCAATATTTTTGTCGTATCCCACGGATTGCGCAACCGGGCTATGATGCAGTCTGTTGTAGCAGACAGAGTGAGATTCTCGGCATAGTGCAGGGGGATTGCTTTTTCTGTAATAGACACGGAAGAAGTGTTGCTTTTTCCGCTGCATGCGGAAAAAAGCAACACTGAACTTAATAGATGAATAAAGAGAGGAATAAATTTCATCGGTTATTGATTATTGGTGATAAAAACCACTTTGGAGGTGAAGTATCCGGTTGATAGTTTTTTCTTGAAATTTCCGTCTTTATCGTAAATCATCAGATCGGATGTGGAGCCATAGGGAGCGTTGCTGATGTAAACGTCTCCGCTGACGGGGTCGATGTTCATTGATTGGGGGGAAGGAATCGATGAAATGTTGATGAATGGAGATTCTTTCCTGGTTTTTAGGTCATAGATGACGGCTTTGTGTGTGTCGGGCAGGTAATATTCGGCATATAGGATGTACATATTGTCACCGTTGTTGGCTATGTAAGTGGCCGGACAGATGCTTTCTACTTCATCCGTTTTCGGATCGATGCGTTGCATGCTTTGATAGATCCATTCGCTTTCAGGCTTTTTGCTGTCGCCTGCATAATTTCCGCAAGACACTACATATACATATCCATCATCAGCTGTGATGCATTGGGTATAAGGATTTAGTATTACTTCAAGATCCTTTGTTTTGGTGAATGTTTTTATATCTACCACAGCAACGCTTTTTCCGCTTCCGTATCCGGAGATGTTGACATACAGTTTTCCGTTGGCGTTGGTCAAGGCTTCCGGATGGTCGCCTACTTTTACGCTTCCTGTGATGCTCATTGAGAGGGTGTCCAAACGGGAGACGGTTCCATCGTATGCAGTGAAGTATACATTTCCGTCTATAGCGGTCATGTAGCGGGGACTGATAGGTTGGTTTTCGTCATTGGTTAGGGGGATGCTTTTGATCACTTTGCAGTTTTTGTCCATGATGACTATTTTAGAAGAACCGCTTACCGTGGCATATAGTTTGGATCCATACAGGCATAGGTCTTGTCCTAAGTCGCCCAGGCTTTCCGCGTTGGCAGCAGCATAGAGGTCGGTGCTGACGGTTCCTTTTTCCATGTCCAGATATTGGATGGAAGCATCGTTTCCTCCATAGTTTCCGGTATTGAGGATATATGCTCCGACTGTTTCCGTAGGTACATTTACGGGTGGTTCGGGGACATTGTCATTGTCGTCACTACAAGCGGTGAATACACCTAGTGCTATCACCATTAAAGTCTGTTTGTACCAATTCTTTTTCATTTTTATTCTGTTTTTTTGGTTATAAGTTATAAGCAAGCGTAATTTTATAGTTTCGTCCGGGCATAGGATAGAAGCGGACTATTTCATAATTCTTGTTTCCCAGGTTCAGTGCATCCAGCTGTATGCGGAACGATTGTTTTTTCCAATGGAACATACGCGATATGGATAGGCTGTTGTCCGTATAGGGTGCTATACGGTTGTCGTTCGAGTTCTGCGACATCCGGTAACGTTCGGATGCGTAGGTGATGTTATAAGTGAGGTTCAGCCATGGTAGTTCTATGGTTACATTGCCCGATCCGGCATGTTTCGGGGTGTAGGCTATCTGGTTTCTCCATATTTTGCTTTCCCGGTCTGTAATGTCTTCGGCTTGCATGAAATTATAAGTTCCTGTGACATATAATTTGTATCCTTCTGCGAGGGACACCTCACATCCTGCATTGATGTCGATGCCTAAGGTTTCTACTTTGCCTACATTAGACATTTTCCAGACGAACATGGTGGGGATGGCTACAATCTTGTTGTTGACGCGGTTGTAGTAGGCATCTATTGAAATATTCAGATAATCAATGATTGAAGGAAAAGCGTTGCTCCAAGTTGTTCCTATATTCACTTGTTTGGTGTTTTCGGGTTTTAGCCGGTTGTTGCCTATCAGTAGATAATATAAATCGTTGAATGTGGGAACGCGGAATATGTCCTTATATGAGGCTCTGATGCGCCATCCCGCATTGTCGAAGGGTTTCCATGACAGGCTGATGGCAGGAGAGAGACGTTTCCGGTCGTCGGCTGCGGTTCCGGTTTTCACATTTTCTGTGATGTATGTGTTCAGCAGCGAGGCTGTGGCCGTGATGTGCGGGTTGCGATAATGAGCAGCCAAGGCGGTGAGCAGAGTGAAACGTTCCGGGTACTGGCATTCGCGCAGGGTGGTTGAAAGATCGTTATAGGCAAAATCCTGTGCCAATGAAAAAGACAATCCTCTGACGGGTTCAGTCCATAAAGTAGCCGACAGATAGCTTTCGGTTTGTCGGAAATGGTCATCCGTATCGCCGGATGCTTGTTTGTTGTAATCACGGTTCCAGCTATAATTGAATTTCCCACTGGCTTGTAATTTCCATCGGTCCGAAAATCGGTTTTCATATTTTAGTTGCCCGAAGTAGTTTCGGTCGTATAGTCTTTCTGCTGCGTAGGGATTATCATAGATAACGCTTCCGGGCAATCCTCTTTTTGAATCGAACAGGTAGAATTTGGCTTTTAAGTCCTGCTTGTCGTTCAGTGTCGTAAATAGATTCAGTTCTGTTCGGTAAGTCTCTATATCGCTATTGTTTCTTTTGGAATTGATCAGTTGGCTACCGTTCCACATTTCAAAGGGATAGTTTCCATCGGCGCGTAAATAGTCTCCATAGGCAGACAGACTGAATTGATGGCTCAGTTTTTTTGAATAGAGAATGGATGGGTTGAGCATACCGAAAGAACCTGCTTTTACCCGAGTAGATAAATGATAGGTTTGTTCATCGAAGTCCGGACGTACAGTTTCGATGCTTAAACTGCCGGCAGAGGCAAACATCTTGGCGGTTTGATAGATATTGTCGCTTTGTCCGATATTCATAGTCAGTTGAGATACGTTGTCCAGCGAGAATCGCGAAATGTCTACTTGGCCTGATTGGCAGTCGCTGACGGCTACTCCGTCATAGCTCACTGTCGTGTGTTGTGCCCCCAAACTGCGTATCGATACGGTCTTCATTCCTCCTATTCCTCCATAGTCCTTGATACTTACTCCGGAGAAATGGCGGACGGCATCCGAGACTTCCAAGGCTCCCAGACGTTCCATTTCTGCTTTTTTGAGCAGTTGGGTAGGAGAAGATGTTGTTATGTTTTTCGGAATACGTCTTCCTTGGATTGTAACATTTTCTATGGAATGTACTTTGCCGGTAAGGGTATCCCTTTTTTCCTGTGTCCACATTTTAAGTGGTAACAGAACAAGGCAGCAAAACACATAACGCCATAGCTTACAGGCATGGTTGTTTCCTTTCATTCTTTTTAATGTATTAATGAATCAATCAATGCATTCCGTCCTTTACTTTTTCCTCGAAAGTAATGGCTAATGACTTCTACGTTTTGCAGGTCTTCTGACTTACTCCTGTTTACTTGCCTTCCCACCTTATTATATATAGGCAGTGGCGTGAGTGATAAGTAAACCTATCTGCTTGCAGATGGAGCTTACAGCAGCGGGACTGTTCAGGACTTGCACCTGATTCCCTTTTCATCCGGTGCTTCGCTTTTGTGGGAAGCATCGCGGAACAAAACGTCGCAAAGGTAAAAGGATTTGTGGAATAACACAAAGAAATAGATAAAAAAACAGAGAGGTGTACAGCTTTTTTATAAAACGGATAGTTTGTGATTTACTAATGTGGGTATTTGCGACCATGTGTTGTATAGAGGGAGGTAGGGGCATTGTACGTCAATGTAAGGTTTTGCAATGAAAAAGTCTTGGAAGAGGCCTGTTTTTACTTTTATTTGTTTATATTTGCATAGCAAAACCCAAAAGAAGATAAGCTTGATCGCTGATTAATGGATCTCGATGTGAAATATGAAGATATAAACTGAATTATTAATTTAAAGTTAAATTACTATGGGACAAATTATTCAATTGATTTTAGGTATTCTTACCTTGGTTAGTATGTGGAAGATTTTTGAGATGTTTGGTCAGAAAGGCTGGGCGGCCATCATTCCATTTTACAATTTAATCGTATTGTTGCGCATTGTTAATTGGGAAGCTTATAAGTTCTGGTTGTTCTTTATTCCTATTTATAACATCTATTTGGCTTATTTGCTGTACAAGGATTTGGCTGCCAAGTTTGGACAAGGAACCCCGGGATTTGCAATAGGTATTTTGCTGTTGCCGTTTATCTTTCTTCCTCTTTTGGCCTTTAAGTCAAAACCGGTTGCATAATCGTATTTTTTAGAGAATATATAAAAGGACTTAGGGATTGCCGTTCCGGTTCAGTGGACACTGAATCGGAATGGCAATCTTTTTTTATGCGGTTTTGTCGTTTGATCTCTTTCTATACTTTATTGAAATGGAGTTGTTGCCAAGTATGAATCTATTAGTCAGTTATTGTAATATATTTCTTTGTTAATGAATAATATTAATCAGATATTTAAAATTATTCATTAATAGTGTTGTATTATTAAAGATTGATAGCTATATTTGCAACAGATAAGAATTGAATGTGTTTATAATAAACTCAACCATGTGTGAAGTGAAGAAACGTTTGCCTTTGCATTGTCCTGCCTGCGAGGCACCTTTAAAAGTGGGCAGGTTATTTTGTGAACAATGTGATACGGAAGTATGCGGTGATTTCGAGTTACCGTTGTTAGCACGTCTGTCGGAGAAAGAACAGCGTTTTATTCTTGATTTTGTAAAATCGAGTGGCAGTTTGAAAGATATGGCAAAAAATATGGGAGTGAGTTATCCTACTGTCCGTAATATATTGGATGATTTGATTGAAAAACTAATTCAGATAGGCTTATGAAAGAAAAAGAAATTGTAGCAAGGTGTGTGAATCCGTTTGTTTGGATTGCCGGAGTTCGGGCGTTACTATATGGAGGGACGGGCTTGTTGGTCTCTGTCGTATTAAGTTGGTTTACCGGTTTTCATTACCATGGAATTTTGCATTTCGGATCGGCTCCCAATTCGGCATGGTGGTGTTATTTGGCCGAACACCTTATTGTATGGTTGGTTCCTACTGTCTTATTTTATGGAGGGGGACTTGTGGCATCACATTCTCGTTTTCGGGCGGTCGATTTGTTTGGGACTATGCTTTTCGCACAAATTCCGCTTATTGGTATGAATCTGATTTACGCATTGCCTCCTATGAAAGTTTTGTCATGTATAAATCCTGCTATGTCTCCACAGGAGATATTGAATCAGCCGGGTTTGGGATTGGCCGTAGTCCTTTCTTTATTCGGTCTACCGTTTCTAATGGCAGCTGTTGTCTGGATGTTTAATGCTTTGAAGGTCTCTTGCAATTTGAAAGGTGGTAGATTATGGACGGTGGCACTCATTGGAATTATAGGAGGAGATGTGGTGTGCAGGATGTTTATCCGCTTTTTTTATTAAATTACATAAAGAAAGAATCGTATCGTTGCTCAATGCAGAGTTTGATACGATTCTTTTAGGTCTTGTAATTATAATCTGTGACTTTACACGGGATGGTCATTTTAAGCCTTGGTACATCCTCTTTCACCTTATCTATTGATGTCTTATAACGATTCTGTGTGTTATTTATCACTTAATCTTCTCCCGAATCTTGCCAAGATAGGCACGCATCCCCGCTGCATCTTTGTTGCTGATGATGTCCAACAGTTCGTTTAACTCCGTACGGATGCTTTCCACCTGTTGAGGGGTGCGGGGATTGAATAAGATTTCCTGTAACAGATAGTCGTCTTCATTCAGAACTCCTTTGGCTATTTTCATGTGTCGCTTAAAGGTGGTTCCCGGTGCATCCTGGTGTTTCATTACAGCTGCGAAAACGAAGGTGGAAACAAACGGAATGGAGAGCGAATAAGCTACCGTTTCGTCATGTTCTTCGAAAGTATATTCAAAGATGTTCAGTCCGAGGTTCTGATATAGGTCCTTGAAGAAGATTTTTCCCAAGTGGTCTCCTTCGCTGATGATGATGGCGTTTTCGGTACTTAACTTGTCGAGATTGGCAAAGGTAGGTCCGAACATGGGGTGGGTGGAAACATAGCGGAATCCGCATTGGTCGTAGAATGCTTTCAGTCCGGTTTTCACCGAGGCTATATCACTGATGATGCAGTCTTTGGGAAGGACGGGCAACACTTGTTGGAAAGCGTCCAGGGTATATTTTACGGTGGCTGCGTTGATCACCAGTTCAGGTTTGAAGGCTTCTATTTCTTCCAATGTGGTATATCGATACGTGTTGTAAACAAAACGAAGGCGTTTCGGATCCACATCAAATACGGCTGTTTCGTGTTGGAAACTTAATACATCGGTGAAAAAGGAACCCATTTTTCCGGCTCCCAAAATTAAAATTCTCATTGGTTTGTTTACTTAATAGGATTGTTGTCGTTCCTTGTTCCGGGTGAATCAAAAGCTGTTTGGCTTATCGGCATCGGCAGATGTGCGTTGCTATGCAAAAAAAGCCTGCGTTTTGAAGGAAGGCCACCGAAAGCTTGGGATGCACCCGGAGAGAACAGATATTGGTGTTTTGACAATTACTTGTTGATGATTTCCATTTGTTGCCGAACACTTTCTTCGTGAATTGCTTCGAACACTTTTTTGATGAATCCGGCATCCATGCCACATAACGAACCTTGTGCGCCGCGTTTGTCAAGTATTTCGTTGTAGCGGCCGGTCTGAAGGATAGTCATATCATGTTCTTTTTTGAATGTTCCTATTTCGCGGCAGATGCGCATGCGTTTGGCCAGGATTTCAATAATCTGGTTGTCGCATTCATCAATCTGGTTGCGCAGTTCGCCCAGGTTTTCGGTGGTTTGGGTTTCCTTGCGGATGACCAGTAGGTTCAAGATATAATCCAGCACATCTGGAGTAACCTGTTGGGCGGCGTCGCTCCATGCACAGTCCGGGTTGCAGTGTGATTCTACAATCAGTCCGTCGAAACTCAAGTCCATGGCTTGCTGGCAGAGTGGTGCCACCAGTTCGCGCTTTCCGCCGATATGGCTGGGGTCGCAGAAGATGGGCAGATCGGGAATGCGGCGTCGCAATTCAATGGGGATATGCCATTGCGGCAGGTTTCTGTAGAGTTTCTTGTCGTAGGAAGAAAATCCGCGATGAATGGCGCCCAGCTGTTTCAGTCCGGCATTGTTGATGCGCTCCAGTGCGCCGATCCATAGTTCAAGATCGGGATTTACGGGATTTTTTATCAGCACAGGGAGGTCTACTCCTTTCAGTGCATCGGCTATTTCCTGTACGGCGAAGGGATTGGCTGTGGTACGTGCGCCTATCCACAGTATGTCGATGCCTGCCTTCAGGCATTCGTATACGTGTTTGGCCGTAGCCACTTCGGTGGCGACATACATGCCTGTTTCTTGTTTGACACGCTTCAACCAGGCCAGACCTTCCACTCCGATACCTTCGAATCCTCCCGGTTTGGTGCGTGGCTTCCAAATTCCGGCACGGAAGATTTTGATGCCTTTATGGGCCAGCATTACTGCGGTGTCCATTACTTGTTGTTCGGTTTCGGCACTACAAGGGCCGGCGATAATCAACGGGCGTTTCTTTTCGATTCCCGCCAGTTCGATGGGTTTTAAATCTAGTTCCATAAATCTATTTTGCTTTTATTCCATGATTCTTTTTATTCTTTCCAAAGCTTCCGCCAATTTATCCTCTTTGGCACAGAGGGAGATGCGGATGTATCGTTTCCCGTTGCTGCCGAAGATGAATCCCGGCGTGATGAACACGCGTGCCTGGTGCAATACTTTTTCGGTCAGTTGTTCCACGTCGTTATAAGCTTCGGGGATGCGTCCCCAAAGGAACATCCCTACCTGATTGGAATCGAACGTGCAGCCCAGCACCGACATGATTTCTTCTGCCAGTTGGCGGCGGCGGTTGTATAGATTGAAGTTCGCCTCTTCGTGCCATTCCCTGCTGTTGTTATATGCCTGGGCGGCGGCCAGCTGCATGGGGCGGAAGGTTCCGGAGTCGATGTTGCTCTTGATTTTTAATATCCATTCTATAAACCGAGCGTTGGTGGCAAGCATCCCTACGCGCCAGCCCGGCATGTTGTGGCTCTTGCTCATCGAGTTGAATTCGATGCAGCATTCTTTGGCGCCGGCTACGTTGAGTATGCTCAGCGGTTTCTTGTTCAGCACAAAGCTGTAGGGGTTGTCGTTTACAATCACTAGGTGATGGCGGCGTGCAAAGTCCACCAGCTTTTCGTACAGTTCCATCGTGGCGTTGGCTCCGGTCGGCATGTTGGGATAGTTGGTCCACATGAGCTTTACGCGGCTCAGGTCTATCTTTTCCAGTTCGTCAAAGTCGGGTTGCCACTGATTGTCCTCGCGCAGGTTGTAGTTCACAATATCGCTTCCCAATATCTTGTTTAAGGAAGTATAGGTGGGGTATCCCGGATTAGGGACCAATACCTGATCGCCCGGATTGACAAAGGCCAGGGTGACATGCAGGATGCCTTCTTTTGACCCTATCAGCGGCTGGATTTCGGTAGCCGGATCGAGATCTACGTTGTACCATCGTTTGTACCAGTCGGCTATGGCCTGGCGCAGTTCGGGGATGCCGACAGTGGGTTGGTATCCATGTACGTCGGGGCGTTGGGCCTGTTCGCACAATACGCGGATCGTTTCTTCCGAGGGGGGCATGTCGGGGCTTCCGATGCCCAGGCTTATCACGTTTTTGCCTTCGGCATTCATTTGTGCCACTTCTTTCAGTTTGCGGCTGAAATAGTATTCGCTTACATTCGCCAGACGGTCGGCCGGCCGGATGTTATATGGTTGATGTTCCTTCTGCATATTCTCCTAATATTTTAAGTTCTTTGGTCAATGGGGTTACGGCATCAATGGATTGTTTGTATCTCAAGTAATCATTGAAAATGACATCTACGTAAAACAGGTATTCCCATTCGCGTCCGATGATGGGCAATGATTGGATTTTGGTGAGATTAATTTTATAGAACGAGAAGATGGAGAGCACCTGCGACAGGCTTCCTTCATTGTGGGGGAGGGAGAAGACAATGTTAGACTTGTTCACTTTGGAACGTTCTCTCAGGTCGTCGGCTTTCCAAGGATCGGCCACTACCAGAAAGCGGGTGAAGTTGTGTTTGTTGGTCTCTATCCCTTCTTCCAGCACTTTCATTCCGTATAGTTCGGCGGCGTATTGGGAGCAGATGGCCGCGTGTCCTTTCAGGTTTTTGCGTTTGATGGTTTCTGCACTTCCTGCTGTGTCTTCGGCTTCCACTATTTTCAGTCTCGGATGTTTCATCAGGAATTCCCGGCATTGGGCTAAGGCCACAGGGTGGGAATTTACTTCGGTCAGTGTGTTCCAGTCATCATCGGGCAGGCATACAAAGTTGTGTTTGATGCGCAGCTTGTGTTCTCCGATAATGGTTGTTCCGCTTTCGCGCAGTAGTTCGTAGTTGTGCAGCAAACTGCCTGCAATGGTGTTCTCGATGGCAAGCATACCAATCACATTGCTGTCTTGCTTCATGTGCGAGAAGATCTCTTCGAATGTGGAACAACAGATTAGTTCGATTTCCTCATCCGGAAAGAATTTGTGGGCGGCTATATCGTGGAATGAGCCTGGTACACCTTGTATTGCTATCTTTTTCATTATCGTATATTAATAAAAAAATCCCGCTTCTTTCAGAGGCGGGATTTCGTTGTTATTATCATCTTGATTAATTCGTTGTTTTAACGTACACATACAAATTCCCGCTTCACTTTGTTGCTAAAGTAAAAGTAATAAAAGAAGAAAAAGTATGTATCGTATAGTGCTTTCATTTTGTTCTTATTGTTATTAAATACGCTACAAAAGTAATACTTTTCTAGCAAAAACAAATAAATTAGAAGTTTTTTTCGAAAATATTTTTTGGGGGGGAATCTTTTTAACCTCAGTTCGATATGGTCAAACGTCAGTTTGGTCTCTTCTGTTCATCGCGTGTTTAAAGTTGAGCATGGCGACAGAATATGAAATGGTGAGCGACAATTTGCACTAAGGTTATTGTATTCTTTCCGTAACGGTTTAATGTAAAAGGTGCGGACAACATCGGTTCATTAAAAAAGAACCGATGTTGTCCGCGATATGCTCTTGCAAAAGCAACTATCAATCGGATGTTTGCTCTTTTGTATCTTTGTATGGAGTAGGTTTAGATGGAAAGCTCGTGAAGCACATTCACCAGTGCCCTGTCGATGGGCTTGTCGTTCTTAATTGCTTTGGCAAAGGGTACATAGACGATCTGGTCGTCATCGATGCCAATCATCACGTTGCGCTGTCCTTCTAGCAGGGCTTGGATGCTGGCCACACCCATGCGGCTGGCAATAATGCGGTCGTGTGCGGTAGGACGTCCGCCGCGCTGCAAGTGTCCCAAGATAGTTACGCGCACATCGTATTGCGGATATTCGTTCTTCACGCGTTCTGCATAGTGCATGGCTCCTCCGGTCAGTTCGCTTTCGGCCACCAGCACGATGCTACTGCTTTTTGATTTGCGGAATCCGTGTTCGATGAATTCTTCCAATTGGTCCACCTCAGTGCTGAATTCCGGAATGATGGCGGCTTCCGCTCCTGCTGCGATGGCGCCGTTTAGTGCAAGGAAGCCGGCGTCGCGTCCCATTACTTCGACAAAGAACAAGCGTTCGTGTGAGGTTGCCGTGTCGCGTATTTTGTCTACAGCGTCTAGGATTGTGTTTAAAGCGGTGTCATATCCGATGGTGGTGTCGGTTCCATACAGGTCGTTGTCGATGGTTCCGGGCAGGCCGATGCATGGGATGTCGAATTCTTGAGCAAAGATACGGGCACCGGTCAGCGAGCCGTCACCGCCAATAACGACTAGTGCATCTATTCCATGCTTCTTCATGTTTTCGTATGCTTGTGCCCGTCCTTCGGGAGTTGTGAATTCTTTGCAACGGGCGGTTTTTAGGATAGTGCCTCCCATTTGTATGATATTGCTGACGTTCTGGCTCTTGAATTCCTGAATCTCGTCTGTTACTAGTCCTTTGTATCCTCTGTAGATGCCAAATACTTTTAGGCCGTTATAGATGGCGGAGCGCGTGACTGCACGAATGGCAGCGTTCATTCCCGGAGCATCTCCTCCGGATGTTAAAATACCGATACTTTTAATCATTCCCATAAATAACCTTTTTAATATTTATATGTTGCAAAGTTAGCAAATTATCACTTGTACGATGCTATTTTTCTGTTTTTTATTGGTCTATTTTTCGTTCAAGATTACTTTTTTACATTCTTCCATCAGCCATTTGGGTGTGGAGGTTGCTCCGCAGATGCCAATGGAGCGGACTTCCTTGAGCAGGCTCCGGTTTATTTCTCCAGGTTGGTCGATGAGGTATGAATTAGGGTTTACTTTTTTACATTCCTGATACAGGATTTTTCCGTTCGAACTTTTCCGTCCGCAGACAAAGAAGATCAAATCGTGGGCTGCCGCGAATTTGCGGATGTTTGGCATCCGGTTGGCCACTTGCCGACAGATGGTGTCGTAGTATTCGAAAGTGGCTTCGGGTGAGATATGTTCTTTAATATATTCTATGATTTGCCAGAATTCGTCCAGCGATTTGGTTGTCTGTGAGTACAGGCGGATGTCTTTCGTGAAATCCAGCTGCGCTACTTCGGCTGGTGTTTCTATGACGATTGCCTTTCCGTGGGTCTGTCCCACCAGTCCTAATACTTCGGCATGGCCGTTTTTCCCATAAATCACGATTTGCGTTTCTCGGCTTGCCGGAACGTTGTCATATTCTTGTTTGATTCGTTTCTGGAGCCGCAATACCACCGGACAAGTGGCGTCGATAATTTCAATTTGGTTGGTACGGGCAGTAGCGTATGTTTCGGGGGGCTCGCCATGGGCGCGTAGCAACACTTTGGCATTGCGCAGCTGAGCAAATTCTTCATGGTTGATGGTGATGAGTCCCATTTTTTTCAGCCGTTCGCATTCTTGTCCGTTATGCACGATGTCTCCCAGGCAATAAAGGGTATTTCCTTTTGCCAGTTCTTCTTCTGCTTTGCGGATGGCCGTGGTCACTCCGAAGCAGAAGCCCGAACCTTCGTCTATTTCTATGCTAACCATGGATTGCTGCTTGGAATTTTTCGGTCAGCCATTCTTTTTGTTCGTCAATGCTCATGTGGCTATTGTCCAGTAGGATGGCATCGTTGGCCCGGCGTAACGGACTCACTTTGCGGGTCTGGTCTATGCGGTCGCGTTCTTCTACATTGGCCAGTATTTCCTCATATGAAGCTTCTTGGCCTTTCTTCTTTAGCTCGTCATAGCGCCTTTGAGCACGGATTTCGGCCGAAGCCGTTACAAAAATCTTCAGCTCAGCATCAGGAAACACGACAGTGCCTATGTCTCTTCCATCCATGACAATTCCTTTGGCTTTTCCCATTTCCTGCTGTTGTCTCACCAGTGCTTCACGCACGAAATCCAAAGCGGCTACGGGACTGACGTGTGAAGACACTTCCATGGTACGGATGGCATCCTCCACGTTGCGGCCGTTCAGAAATGTTTGTGGACGCTGTGTGTCCGGATTCAATTCGAATGAGATGTGTATGTCGGGCATTGCCGCTTTCAGCAAGGCAGTGTCGATGGCGTTTTCGATGAAGAAGCCGTTTTCCAGACTGTATAGTGTGACGGCGCGATACATGGCACCACTGTCAATGTAGATGTATCCTATCTTACGTGCCAGATCCTTGGCCATGGTGCTTTTTCCGCATGAGGAATAGCCGTCAATAGCAATTGTTATTTTTTTCATATATTAATGTATAAATGACTGTTGAAAATCGGTTCAAAGATAGATAAAATTAGGTGTGTGTCTATGAGAAAGAGTGAAAATAAAATGAATTAGCATATTTTTAATGCCGAAATGTCTTTTATTTAAAAGAATTGTATTACATTTGCCCACAATGAGAAACACTTAATTAAAAAAACTCAATTTATGGAAGTTAAAAAATCACCCAAGGCAGATCTTGAAGGTAAAAAAGGTACCTGGCTGCTGATCGGTTATGTGTTTATCCTTGCTTTGATGTTTGTTGCTTTCGAATGGACTGATCGTGACAAGCAAGTATCAACGGATACAGGTATAGCCGAAGTTATTTTTGAAGAAGAAATTATTCCTATCACGGAACAAGAACAGAAACAAACACCTCCTCCTCCCGAGACACCGAAAATGGAAGAAGTGCTCCAGATTGTAGAAAATGATGCTCAAGTGGAAGAAACATCCATTCAGGATACCGAAGATACCGGGCAGGCTGTAGATGTAAAATATATACCTGTAGAGGTGGAAGAAGAAGAACCGGAAGAACCGGAAATTTTCCAAGTAGTAGAAGAAATGCCTGAATTCCCTGGTGGTATGGTTGAATGTTTGAAGTTCTTAAGTAAGAATATCAAATATCCTACTATCTCTCAAGAAAATGGTGTACAGGGTAAGGTTATTGTGCAGTTCGTGGTAAATCAGGACGGTTCTATCGTAGACCCACAGATCGTACGCAGTGTAGACCCATACTTGGATAAGGAGGCTCTCCGCGTAATCAAGACTATGCCGAAGTGGAAACCCGGAAAACAACGTGGTAAGGCAGTGCGTGTGAAATTCACCGTGCCTGTAACATTCAAATTGCAATAATAAGAATATTTTCAATATTTTTATAGGGAGGCTGCTTTGAGGCAGCCTCTTTTTCTAGTAATCTTTTAATCAATATTTTGTTATGGCTTTTTCTGCAGACCAATTGCTGGATAAGGTGAATACCTATCTGGCTGATATGAACTATGTACGCGAACCGAAAGGATTGTATGCTCCTATTAAATACGTCCTTTCGTTGGGTGGCAAGCGGATTCGTCCAGTGTTGATGTTGCTGTCCTACCAGCTTTACAGAGATAATGTAGATGCTATCCTGTCACAAGCTGCGGGCATAGAGATTTATCATAATTATACTTTGCTACATGACGACCTGATGGATCGGGCAGATATGCGCAGAAACAAGCCTACTGTTCATAAGGTATGGGATGACAATACAGCCATTTTGTCGGGAGACGCCATGTTGGTGTTGGCTTATCGATTGATGGGGGACTGTTCTGCCGGTTGCTTGAAACAGGTGATGGATATTTTCGACCAAACCGCTTTGGAAATATGCGAAGGCCAGCAATGGGATATGGAGTTTGAAGGCCGCAATGATGTTACTGTATCCGAATATATAGAAATGATCCGTCTGAAAACATCCGTGCTTTTGTCCGCTGCATTGAAAATAGGGGCAGTGCTGGGAGGGGCTCCGGAGGATGATGCACAAAAGTTGTATGATTTCGGCATCCGAATGGGACTGGCGTTTCAGTTGCAGGATGATTTGTTGGATGTATATGGCGACTCAAATGTGTTTGGAAAAAACATCGGAGGAGACATCTTGTGCAACAAGAAGACCTTTATGCTGATTAATGCGCTAGCTTTGGCCGATAAGCGGCAACAAAATGAGCTGACAAAATGGATGGCGTGTGCGAATTTCCGCCCGGAGGAGAAAATCAAAGCGGTAACTGCTATTTATAATGAAATAGGGATCGGTGAAATCTGCGAGGACAAAATTAATGCTTATTATGCAGAAGGACTTTCCTTGCTGGAAAGTCTGAATATATCTTCCGATAAAAAAGAGGAATTGAAACATTTTGTCTGTGGTTTAATGAATAGAAAGTTATGATATGATTGACACGCATTCTCATCTGTTTGCCGAAGAGTTTGTCGAGGATCTGGCGGCGGTGGTGGAACGGGCCCGTTTGGCAGGAGTTGCAAAAGTTTTCATGCCTAATATTGACGACTCCACTCTGAAAGCAATGCTGGACGTTAGTAAAGCGTATCGGGGATATTGTTATCCGATGCTTGGCTTTCATCCTACTTCTGTCGATGCGGAAGCATTGCCTCGTGTCCGTGAAATGAAAAAACTGCTTTCTGGAGTCCATCCGTTTATAGCCATAGGTGAAGTAGGAATGGATTTGTATTGGGACAAAACTTATCTAAAGGAACAGCAGAAAGTGTTAGATGTACAGATTCAATGGGCATTGGAATACCGTATGCCCTTGGTGCTGCATTGCCGTGACGCTTTTCCCGAATTGTTTCAGGTGATGGAGCCTTACAGACATACGGAACTGAGTGGTGTCTTCCATAGTTTTACGGGAACTTTAGAAGAAGCCGAGCAGGTTTTGGAGTTTTCTCGTTTTGCATTGGGTGTAAACGGAGTCGTAACCTTTAAGAAGAGTACTTTGCCACAAGTTCTAGCAGCTGTTCCGTTAGACAGGATTGTTCTTGAGACAGATTCTCCATATTTGGCTCCGGTTCCTTTTCGGGGAAAACGGAACGAGTCTTCTTATATAAGCAAGGTAGCAGAGAAGCTATCTGAAATCTATGGCATCGATATGGAACAGGTTAATAGAATAACGACCCGAAATGCTTTAAAAGTGTTCAAAATGGCAGAATAAGTTTTTAAAGTTTATTAATTTTAGGGTTTAATTCCAATATTGACAGGGTTAATTCTATATAAGACGAAAAAAAAGAATACATTTGTAGCTGAAATCGCTTGTAATTCCCGATTTTCTTTGTAATTTGCACCCGATTTCAGAAGAAGATGTTCTTTTAAGTTAAAAAGGAGAGATGCTCGAGTGGTTGAAGAGGCACGCCTGGAAAGCGTGTAAACGCCAAAAGTGTTTCGCGGGTTCGAATCCCGCTCTCTCCGCAGGTATTGAAAGACACAACAGTGGGAGAATGAATAATACAAATAAATAACAATTAATTAATTAATCTTAAAAAATTAGACACACAATGAAAAAGTTATTTGCAATTCTTGCAGTGATGGGAGTCCTTACTTTAGGATCAGTGCAGCCTATTATGGCTCAAGACGAAGCTCCGGCTCAAACAGAACAAGCAGTAGTTGAAGAAGGCGGTGGTCTCCACAAAGAGTTGAAAACTAAATTTATCGAAGGTGATGCAGGCTTTATGTCTTTGCCGGCAATCGCTTTGGTTTTGGGCTTGGCTTTCTGTATCGAACGTATTATTTATTTGAGCTTGGCAGAAGTGAATACAAAGAAATTGATGAGTAACATCGAATCAGCTTTGGAAAAAGGTGATGTAGAAGCTGCTAAAACAGTATGTCGTAACACTCGTGGTCCGGTTGCCTCTATCTGCTATCAGGGCTTGATGAGAATTGATGAAGGCGTGGATGTAGTAGAACGTTCGGTAGTTTCTTACGGTGGCGTTCAGGCAGGTTACTTAGAAAAAGGCTGTTCATGGATTACTTTGTTCATCGCTATGGCTCCGTCTTTGGGATTCATCGGTACCGTTGTTGGTATGGTTATGGCATTCGATAAGATCCAGCAAGCTGGTGATATCTCTCCGACAGTTGTTGCTGGTGGTATGAAAGTGGCTTTGATTACTACAATCTTCGGTTTGATCGTTGCATTGGTTCTGCAGGTGTTCTACAACTACATCCTGTCAAAGATCGAAGCTATCACAAGCGAAATGGAAGATTCTTCTATTACTTTGCTTGACATTATCATGAAGTACAACTTGAAATACAAAAAATAAGTAAAAAAATGGCTAAGTTATCATATAAAGTATCCTATTATGCACTTTATGTCATGATGGCACTGATTATCGTCGTGCTGGCCATGTTCTTTGGTGTAGGATACACTAATCCGGTAGGTGAATATAATGCACCTGAACATACCGAAACATTGATTTACTTTATGTATTTGATGTTTGGTATTTGTGTGGCAGTGACTATTATAGGTGCACTTGCACAGTTTGTGTCTGGATTGAAAGACAATCCCAAAGGTGCTATGAAGTCTCTGTTAGGTTTGATCCTTTTTGTTGCAGTCTTGATTGTGGCTTATGCAATGAGCTCTGATGCTCCTTTGCAGATGGCAAGCGGTGAAATCTTTACTGATGCTATGCTGCTGAAACTCTCCGACATGATGATTTATTCTATCTATGCGTTGGCTAGTATTGCTACAATTGCTACAGTGCTTAATCTGACTGGAATATTTAGAAAATAAATCTTTTAAAAGGAGTAAATAAGATGGCAAGAAAGAAAAGAGGAATGCCGGGAATCAATTCCAGTTCTACGGCAGATATTGCCTTCATGTTGCTTATTTTCTTCCTTACAACAACGTCAATGGATACTGACCGTGGTTTGGCGAGGCGTCTTCCGGCTCCTCCCGAAAACAAGGATCAGAAACAAGATGATATTAAAGTAAAGGAAAGAAATGTACTTCAAGTCCGTTTGAACAAAGACGATCAGTTGATGTGCGGTACGGATTACATTGATGTCAAGCAATTGAAAGAAAAGGCAAAAGAATTTATAGCCAATCCATACGATGATGAAAATCTGCCTGAAAAGCACAAGAAAAACATTCCTTTGCTGGGCGATTGTATGGTGACGGAAATGCACGTGATTTCTGTTCAGAATGACGTTGGTACCAGCTACCAGGCGTATATTGATGTTCAGAATGAATTAGTGGCTGCTTATAATGAGCTTCGTAATGAACTTGGTAAATCTAAGTTCGGTAAGCTTTATAACGAATGTAATGAAGATGAACAGAAAGCTATCCGTGATTACTATCCACAGAAGATTTCTGAAGCTGAACCTAAAAAGTATGGAGGTAAGTAATGGGAAAATTTAATAAAACAGGTAAACGTGGAATGCCTGAATTGAATACCTCTTCATTGCCTGACCTTATCTTTACCATGTTGTTCTTCTTTATGATTGTAACAACTATGCGTGAGGTTACACTGAAGGTTCAATTTCAGGTTCCGCAAGGAACAGAGTTGGAAAAGTTGGAAAAGAAGTCTTTGGTTTCCTTCATTTATATAGGTAAGCCGATGCCGGAATTCCAAAAGAAGATGGGTGCTGAAAGTCGTATTCAGCTGAATGACAAATTTGCCGAAGTAGCTGAAGTACAGGATTACATCTATCAGGAACGTGAGAATATGAAAGAAGAAGACCAACCGTTTATGACAGTGTCACTGAAAGTGGACAAAGATACCAAGATGGGTATTGTTCAGGATGTGAAGCAGGCTCTTCGTCAGTCATACGCTTTGAAAATTAACTATTCGGCTACTCAACGTCAGTAATTGGTTAATATAAAATAGAAAAAGGAAGTTGTCTCATGAAAGGCAACTTCCTTTTTTATTTACCTTTGTAGGCTTATGCTTATATGTATATTGACTCACGCCATTATTTAGTCCCGTATACTTCTTTGTAAAGTGTGTCTCTGACTTTCTCAAAATCACTTTCCATGTCTATATTTCCATAAGTCATCAAAAGCATGGGCAGTCCGCTGTCTTCTTTACGGTAAGGCGGTTGCATGTATGGTTTGTGGTGCAAAGTGAATTCCAGCCGTTTGTAGAAGTGAATGCGTCGTATACTCATTTCATCATTGGGCATTTCGACTTCCAGCACGATGGGGCCTTTCAACCGTTCTTTTATGGCTTCCAGTACACGTCTTCCGTAACCTCCATTTCGGCGAGCGGGATCGATGGCAAAGTGTTCTATGTAATAAAAATCCGTCATTGTCCAATAGCTGATCATACCGATGGGAGTGCCGTCTTCTAGCACAATATTGCTACAAAACATCGGATGATGGTCGGAATATGCTCTTTGTTGCTCGGTGTCGCGGCGTTCTTCCTGTGGAAATGCCGTGTGCATCAATTCTTCCACAAAGGCATAATCAGCTTGGTCTTTTGTCTTTACTTGTTTGATTTCGATCATTTTTTTTCTTGTTAAAGAATGAAACTTATTTGGTAGTATAAAAAAGGATAAGCCTTTCAAGTGCGCGCTGGCACACTGGACAGAATGCGGGGGCTTCGTTTATTTTCATCCGGCATTCGGTGGTAGGTCGGTAAATTCTTTTTTTGGTGTATCCTGCTCCTTCATAGACCCCTATTTGGGTGTACAGTTCGTTTGCCTTGGTTGCCGGCGGAGTAGGGATGGCAGTATTTTCCGGAAGCATATCTTTCCATTTGCTATCGAAATCCACCAGTGTAGTGATATTCTGTTCCCAAGGCTCTATTTCGTAGGGATATTGTGGACTGGGAGCCTCGGTGTAGGCATATTCATCGGCCAGCCCTCCGAAACTGTGACCGAACTCATGAACTACAACAGGCTGGAAGTCTGGGTGATGGGCGGTTGTCAGTGTGTAGGAATTGTAGATTCCTCCTCCTCCGTAAGTGTCCGTGTTAGCCAGGATAATGATATGTTCGTAGGGGATTCCAGCTAGCCAGTTATGAATGCTTTTTACTCGGCTCGTGGTGAGATAGCGGTCGGAATAAAATGTATTGAAATGCGATCCTACGGCTGTGGATTTCCATTCGCCTTGTCCCGGTATGCTGACTCCGCTGTCGGTCGATGGGCTTGCTACAGCCACTACATTGAATTTATCTTTCAGCTTTTTGAACGGTTCGTGATCGAATAAGGCATCGCATGCTGTTTGTGCGTCTTGGTAGAACTGCTCCATTTCTTTCTCAGTATATCCTTCTGCCAAGATGGCCACGTCAATGCAATCGGCCGTATTTCCACTTTGTAACAGGTAGCGATGGGGAGTGACCTGTTTGGTTCCCCGCTGATGAATGAGGATGTCGTCGGGGTTTATCTCGTGGGTAAGCGAGGCGTTCACTTTATGATGTACGTCTTTCAGCGACACGGTTACTATGGATTCTTTTTTGGGATAAGGTACCAAAAAAGAATTTTCGAATCCTTTTTTGACACGTTCGGCTTCTTCTTCGCTCACCCATTCTTGAAACAGACTTGAAAACGAAGTTCGATAAATGACTTCTCCGCTTGCTTTGTCTTTCATGGTGATCTCGCCGTTGCCAGCTAGCGGAAGATCGGCCAGATGGTGTTTGCGGCCGGCCCATTGCGGCAGACTTGATAGTTCGTCGAGGTACACTTCCTGTTTATGAGTGTCGCCGGTAAAAATATAGTCTATACGGAGTGTTTTGTCTTCAAAATACTCATCAAACGTTTGTGCGTTTGCGGCCATGCCCAGCATGCCGCAAAAAGTTAAGATACATGCTTTTTTCATTGTCTTTCATTTTTTGCAAAGATAGATGTAATCATCGAGATTTTGCTTCGGCCCGATAAAGAAACTGTTTTTTTCTTTAGAGCGAAGACTAGGTTTCTGTTTCGAAGACGGATAGGCCAAATGGTGTCAGATACTTTGTTGTTCGTAGGTGGGAATAAAACACGAGAGGATGCCTCTGGGGGAAGGATATTCCAACCATTATAAAAACGGTGAGTGAAATTCTTTAATGGCCAATTGGGGATACATATAGAAGAGCCGTATCATTGCTTTTAAAAAATAGCGTTGATACGACTCTTCCAAGATCTTTTTGTGGTTGATGAGGATGTCCCTTATCATTGAGCTTGGGCTCCTCCTTTTGAACCGTATTGAATGTGGAAACTGAAAATCAAGCTTTATTCTTGATAATCATTACCTCGATGATAGAGATAGCCGTTTGTTCGGGAACATTGAGTGTAACGGCCAGCTGATTAATGATATCTTTTTCTTCTTCTTCCAGTACTCCATCGGCCAGTGCGATATCTACGGCACAGGCAAATGCGGTTAACTTTAACTCGTCTGAGAGTTCGGTAGCAGAGGCATTGGCCAAAGCACCCGGTCCGTCCTTTTTCAGGATCTTGAATAGTTTATCGAATAATTTATCAAAGGCAGGTCCGGAGAAGTTGTCGTAGATTCTTAGTCTGCGGATGTAATTTACAATTCCTTCCCATTCCGATTGGGCGATGCTGCCGTCGGCGCCGGCCATTGCCAAGGCGATACCAGCAAAAGCTTCTTGTTGTGTCAGTTTTGTTTCTTCCGGTGCAGTTTGGAAGATTTTATCAAACAGTCCCATAGTTTAAATATAAAAATTTTGTTTGTTAAATGTTTACGAAAGTGTTATTACTTCCACACAAAATTAGGAATTAATGTTATAGCCGGTTCGCCTTGTCCCCTTCTTTTATCTTAGTTTAACAGTAGGCAGGGCGGATCTTTTGTTTTTGGGCTCGTAGCCGGATGCTGATTGAAATCAATTGGCTATTAAATTATAGATATTCATACAATAAAAGTAATGAATTGCACAAATATTGTCGGGAAAAGTCATATCTTTGCCGAAAATTAAATTGAAAAGAATGGGACATCATCAATTAGACAATTTGGATGAGCAAATATTAAGGTTGATAGCCAGCAATGCTCGTATACCTTTTTTAGAAGTGGCTCGTGCTTGCAATGTATCCGGTGCGGCCATTCATCAGCGTATTCAGAAACTAACCAATTTGGGAATCCTCAAGGGGTCTGAATATGTTATTGATCCTGAAAAAATCGGATATGAGACATGTGCATATATTGGTCTTTATCTGAAAGATCCAGAGCAATTTGATTCGGTAACGGAAGCTTTGAAAGGTATTCCCGAAGTGGTGGAATGCCATTTCACCACGGGGCAATACGACATGTTTATCAAGATTTATGCTAAGAACAATCATCATCTGCTTAGCATTATCCATGATAAATTGCAACCCTTAGGGCTGGCTCGTTCCGAAACAATCATATCTTTCCACGAGGCTATCAAGCGTCAGATGCCCATCCTCAATTTGGCCGACGAGGAGTAAAGATTACTTTTTCCGGCTGTAATTGATAAAGCTATACGGGTAGAGATGTTTTTCATCGGTCTGATGATCTTCTCTACCTGTTTCTTTCCACTCCTCTTCCTTTATTTCGGGAAAATAAGCGTCCGCTTCTTTGGACGCGTCGTCGATGAAGGTGATGTATAGCCGGTCGGCCGTATGCATAGCTTCTTTGTACAAGCTTTCACCTCCGATGATAAATATTTCTTCTTCTTCCTTGCAGTGTGACAGGGCGGTTTCTAGTGAGGGGAAACATTCGGCTCCGGCAAAGGCGGCTTCTTCCTGTCGGCTCAATACGATATTCCGGCGGTTGGGAAGTGCTCCTTTGGGTAGCGATTCGAAGGTTTTGCGTCCCATGATGATGGTATGTCCGGTGGTCAGGCCTTTGAAACGTTTCATGTCATTGGGGAGCCAATACAATAATTTGTTTTCAAATCCGATGCCTCGGTTGCGGGCTATGGCGGCGATGATGGAAATGCTCTTCATATTATTCTAGGGCGGTTTGTTAAGAATGAAATGACATTACACAGAGACTTTGCCTGCGATATGCGGCCACGGATCGTAATTCACCAGTTCGAAATCTTCATAGTGGAAACTGAAGATGTCTTTGACGTCTGGGTTAATTTTCATTTGGGGCAGGGGGCGAGGCTCGCGACTCAGTTGGAGTTTTACTTGTTCCAGATGGTTCGAGTAAATGTGTGTATCGCCCAAGGTATGGATAAAGTCGCCGGCTTGCAGGCCTGTGACTTGTGCCATCATTTGCAGCAACAGGGCGTAGGAAGCGATATTGAACGGCACACCCAGAAAGGTGTCGGCACTGCGTTGGTAAAGTTGCAGGCTCAGGCGTCCGTTGGCCACATAGAACTGGAAGAAGGCATGGCACGGCGGCAGGTTCATCTTGTTCAGGTCGGCCACATTCCATGCGCTGACAATGATGCGCCGTGAGTCCGGGTTATGCTTTATGGTGTTTACAGCCTCGGTTATTTGGTCGATAAAGCCTCCGTTATAGTCGGGCCACGATCTCCATTGGTATCCGTAGATGTGTCCCAGGTCGCCGTTTTCATCGGCCCATTCATTCCAGATGCGCACGCCGTTGTCTTGCAGATACTTCACGTTGGTATCACCCTGCAGAAACCATAAAAGTTCGTGGATGATGGATTTCAGGTGCAGCTTCTTGGTGGTGACCAAAGGGAAGCCGTCTTCCAGGTTGAAGCGCATCTGATGGCCGAATACGCTGATGGTTCCTGTTCCGGTACGGTCTTCCTTGTGGACGCCTTCGGTCAGGATGCGGTTTAACAGGTCGATGTATTGTTTCATGTTCGGATATTCGTTTTATGGACTGCAAAAGTACATAAAAAGTTCTTTCTCCGTGCATGATTTCATTTCTTATTTCAGATTTTGTCTATGGTGTTTTCGTCTTGAAGTCCTGAAAAAACACCCCTACGATTGCGCCGTAAAACACGTACGTACGTGTGACCCTTCGCGGCCGTATGTGTGGGGCTACACATACGGCCGCGTGAGCCTACACATACGTACGTGTTTTTGGCCATGTTTGCACACACGAATCCACCGCTTTGTATTCCCGCGTCGATGGGCGTTGGGAGCGGTGTACACAGGCCGTTGTCTTGAATGAAGGAGGTGTGTATGTTTTACCATTTCAGGCTGCATGCGCGTTGCAGTCCGACAAGTATGAGGACTGCGGCAGCTAGGTACAGCGATTGGGAGCTGATGTTGCTTGCCTGGTAATAAGCCTGCGAGGTGATTGTTTCGTTGATGGTTCGGAACAGGACTTCTACGCCATTAAATATGTAGAACAAGATGCAACATGCCACTGTGCATGCCATGCTGAGCAGGTCTGACAGCCACTGTGCCCGCTGGGGAAGTAGCCGGATGACCCGGCGCGAAAATCCGTTATCTTCTATTTCCTGCTTGCCGGCAAGCAGAAAGTTCTTAATTAGTTGATCATCATTTTCCATCATAGCCGTTTTGTTTTAAAAAGGTTGCCAGTTTTTCTTTTCCACGCGATAAATGGGACTTGACTGTTCCCGCAGGCATTCCTGTAATCACCGCTATTTTGTCTATCGGGAGGTCTTCCATAAAGAACAGGGTGATGCACGTGCGTTCCGCCTCTTTCAGTTGGCATAGTCCCCGATAGATGTCCATGTGTTCGCCCGTTTGTCTTTGTTCGGTCTGGTAGGCGGCGTCTATTTCCCAAGTTTCCAGACCGGAGGTTTCTTTTCTGCCGCGAATATAGTCATAAAAAACATTATAAGCAATACGATAGAGCCAAGTTGAAAAGCTGGACAGGTTTTTAAATGAAGCCAAGTTGGTGTAGGCTTTTATAAAGGTTTCCTGTGCCAGGTCGTCACTTAGTTCCGTGTCTCCCAAGGTCTGGTTCAGGAAAAATCGTCTGATGGTGGATTGGTATTTCCTGACCAGTGTGTCAAACGCTCGGGTGTTTTTCAGAACCACCACTTGTGCTACCAACGCTATGTCGTTGATTTGGCCCATTTCTTATTTGGTATTGTGTGTAATAGTGTCAGTTGTGTTTGTTGATGCCGGATTTTCCTCGTCTTTTTCGTCAGACCCTTTTTCGTCGTTTCCTGTTCTTGACGGTCTGTTTTCGTCTTCCTCCGTTCGGCCGGAAGCCAAGAAGTCATTTTCTTTCTTCTTGCGTGGAGCGGTGGTATAGGCTATCAGGATTTGCCCCAGTCCCATGCACAAGATAAGGAATCCGATGGCTGCCAGTCCTTCTTCGTATGTCGCTACCCAGAAGAATACAGCCAAGCCGATGCCCAAGAAAATGTTTTTGATTCCTTTGGCCATTATGGCGTTTTTAGGGTCTTCGGTTTCATTAAACAGTTCTGTAGGGATATTTTTTCCTGCCGCCAGTGCTTCTGCCGCCAGCTTGTATTTGGCTTGTTTGTTCTTGTATCTGAACCAAAGGATGATGGTAACGATAAAAAAAGGCAGTCCGCAGCAAATGATGAGGGCGACAATGGCGATGGAGGGTATGTCGCTCGGCACGTCAAAATTCGGACCGGCGGCATACTGGATGGCGTTTTCAGCATCATCAGCATCTTGCAGTTCGCTTATGACTATTGTATCCATCCGTGTACTGTCAAGGCATGAAGGAACCGTTTTGATTATTTGGGCGTGTACTGCAAAGCAGCTTGCCATAAGAAAGGCTAAAATAGGGAGTAATTGTTTCATGTTTGTCTATCTTTATGATTGTTTTTGCTAATTAGACGGAATGAATCGGCAAATAGGTTGCAAATAGACAGAAAAAATTTCATATAATCCCAAAATAACATCGTATTTTTGCGTCGGAAAAAGGAGAAAACATGAAATTACCGTCAGAATTTGAATCAAGAACCCTGGAATGGATGGGTGAAGATACTTATCGTGCGCTGGAGTCAGCTTTGCAGGCCGAGCCTCCTGTCAGCATTCGTGTGAATCGTGCCAAGTGTGGGAAGGAGCTGTCGGGTGAACCGGTACCTTGGGCTTCATCGGGCATATATCTGCCTCGGCGTCCTTCCTTTACATTCGATCCGTTGTTTCATGCCGGCTGCTATTATGTGCAGGAAGCGTCCTCCATGTTTGTAGAACAGGTTTTGCGCACTTATGTGACCGCTCCGGTGGTGATGCTCGATCTGTGTGCCGCTCCGGGCGGAAAATCCACTCATGCTCGTTCGTTGCTTCCCGAAGGCAGTTTGCTGGTGGCCAACGAAGTGATGCGTAATCGTTCGCAGGTGTTGGCCGAGAATCTGATAAAGTGGGGAGACTCCGGTGTGGTGGTAACCAATAATGATCCGGCGGATTTCACTTCATTGACTGCATTGTTTGATGTCGTTCTGACGGATGTGCCCTGTTCCGGCGAAGGAATGTTTCGTAAAGATCCTGTGGCTGTGGACGAGTGGAGCGTGGACAATGTGCTGCTTTGCCGACAACGCCAGCGCAGGATTCTGGCCGATGTGTGGCCGGCCCTGAAACCCGGCGGCTTGCTGATTTACAGCACTTGTACTTATAATAAGGAAGAAGACGAGGAGAATGTAGCTTGGATTGCCGGCGAATTGGGGGCGGAAGTATTGAAGGTGGATGTCCGGCCGGAATGGAGCATTACGGGAAACATGGCCCGACAGGATTTCCCGGTTTATCGCTTTCTGCCCCATCAGACAAAAGGCGAGGGATTTTTCTTGGCTGCCTTGAGAAAGCATGAAACCGGATGTGATGGCGGAACCAGCATTGGATGTGATGACAAGATGAAGGAAAAGAGACAGAAAGGAAACGATGTGCGTGCGGTTTCCGTCCCCGACGGAGTGAAGGACTGGTTGCGGCAGGCAGAAACGTTTCTTTTCGAAACGAAAGATTCCAAAGTGACAGCGTTTCCCCGTGTCCGTGCAGCAGAGTATGCCTTGCTCCGCCGGTCGTTGAAGATACTTCATGCGGGGGTAACGCTGGGCGAACTGAAGGGTAAGAATCTGATACCGGATCATTCGTTGGCTATGAGTACACTTTTGAACAAGGACATGTTTCCGTGTGCCGAGTTGACATACGAACAGGCAGTTGCCTACTTGCGCAAAGAAGCCGTGACGCTGGATACTTCCGTTCCGCGCGGCTATGTGTTGCTGACCTTTCAGGGCGTTCCTTTGGGCTTTGCCAAGAATATAGGAAACAGGGCGAACAATCTCTATCCTCAGGAATGGCGTATCCGGAGCGGATATTTGCCCGAAGAGCGTTCTTTTGTGTGGTAATCCGGGAGGATTGTCACACAAAAGAACGCTCTTCTTCGGTTTTTATGCTACGGCTGATGATGCCGTCGGCTTTTTATTTTTTTGTATAAGTCTGATGAATGGCTTTATCAAAGGCTTCCCAGTGCTCGTCGGTCAGGTTTCCCGGTGTGAACAGGGCTACTCCGGCAGCACCGGCTTCCATTGATCCGCGTACGGCTTCTTCCATTTCCGAAGGAATCAATCCATGGCCTTCCGGGTCTTTGATGTTGGCTTTGTTCTTCCAGTCGTGGCAGATGAACAGGCCGCTAAAGACAGGTTTCTCACCATTGACGGCTTTGACTTCTTCTTCGGTCACTTTGCCCACCCAGGCGGCATCTTCCAGATAGAAATCGTTGTAGTTCATCGGGAAGAATGCATCAATGTTCCATTTGTTCCATTCCTGGCGTACCATCCAACGGGCATAAGAGTCGGGACCGGGGAATACGGCAGCGCTGATTTTTTTGCCTTTGGCATGGATGGCGTCAGCAATGTGGTTGACCAGTGACGTGATGAGGTCGCAACGGAACTGTGCCCATTCCTTGCATTGTGAAGGGTCTTCTACCGATTTGATGTCAATGCCGGTAGCAGTTTTGAAGTCGGCCACACATTTGTCGCAATAGCAATAGTCGGCAGTGGGGTATTCTTCGTTCATCACCAGACCGTATTTTTCCCAAAGGCCTTTGGCCAAGATAACGTCCACATAGCGGATGTAGTCCAGATGCACGTAGTCCACTTCGTGGATGTCGGCTACCTTGCCATAGAGGTTTGTCAGGAATTCTACCGTACCTTCTTGGTTGGGGCAGAGGCAGGTGTAGTAAGGAACATAGGCCTGTACTTTGTTGGCTCGTTCTCCGTTGCGGTTGACGGCATAAAGGGTTGAATCCATTCCTCCTTGCAGCATGGCCGGTATCCACGCATGATATTCCAGTCCGTTTTCATGGGCTACTTTGGCTGCGCGTTGTATTTTCTGCAGGTCGTGTCCGGCGTTGTAACACATGCCGTCCAGTCCATGTGATTTCCATTTGCTGAAATCGGCTTGCAGTGTTTGTTCGGTCGTATTTTCACCTTCTCCTTGCCAGCCATATACTTTCACTTTCGATTCTGGTGCTGTTGTGCAAGCTGTTGCTAAAAAGGTAACAGCTGCCAAAGTGATTAATCCTTTTTTCATTTTGTTTGACTTTGGTTTTGCAACACAATGATTAAACTTGTTTGTATTTTAAGATTTGGTTACGTAATAACACGTTGCTCAGTGTTTTGTCCTATTGAGAGATGCATCTGATTTCGTGTTGCAATAAAAATCGAATGAATCTTCAGAGGGCGTAGCAAAAATAATAATAATAACTGAGAATTTCGCTTTCTTGAAGGAATATTTTCATCGTCGGGATAGGCTTCTTTTGCTTGAGTAGTGAAAATAAGTCTGTATTGGCTTGCATTGCACGTAGATAATAACCGTAATTACTTGCTTTAGAAGGGTTCCGCTCCATGTGTGGAAACATGGAGCGGCATTGTTAGAACGGTTTCCTGTAGTTGCATCCGTTTTTCCATTCCGAGCAACCGTATGCTGCTTTTCCTTTTATAATTGTGCCTTTGCCACATAGCGGACAGGGGGTTCCTGTCAGAACTTCTTCTTTCTTTGCTCGGGGAGGGCGTGGAGCGGTAGTTTTCTTCTTTTTGGGTTGTTTGGTAGTAGCAGGAGGAGCTGCCGGTTCTTCTATTGTTGTCACCCGTCGGTTGGTGTTGTCGCTCAGTACGCTGTGTACTATTTCGCCTACCATTTGCTTCAATTCGTCCAGAAAGGTGATGGCACCGTAGTTTTTTTTCTCTATTTCGCGCAGTTTCTTTTCCCATATACCTGTCAGTTCGGCCGATTTCAGTAATTCTTCGTGAATCAGTCCCACCAGTTCCACTCCGGTGGGAGTGGCAATCAGGTTCTTGCGTTCTTTGCGGATATAATGGCGTTTGAACAGTGTTTCGATGATGGCGGCGCGTGTAGATGGACGGCCGATTCCGTTTTCTTTCAGTGCGTCGCGCAGTTCATCATTCTCTACTAATTTGCCGGCTGTTTCCATGGCACGCAGCAGAGTGGCTTCTGTATAAGGACGTGGTGGTTGTGTCCACTTTTCGTCCAACTTGGGCAGGTGTGGTCCACTTTCTCCTTTCACAAAGGCTGGCAGAGATCGCTCATCGTCGTTTTCGCGGGGATCTGCATCCGGATCGGTCATTCCTTCTGGCAAGTTGGTTTGCGGTTTGGCAAAGATAACGCGCCATCCCGGATCTAGAATTTGTTTTCCTGTGGTTTTAAACTCAATGCTGTCTGCCTCGCCGATTACGGTGGTGGTGGCAAATTTGCAATCGGGGTAGAACACGGCGATAAAGCGTCGTGCCACCAGATCGAAGACACGTTTCTCCATATCTGTCAGATTAATAGGAGGTTGTCCTGTAGGAATGATAGCATGGTGGTCGGTTACTTTCGAATTGTCGAATACTTTTTTTGATTTGATCAACTTCTGTCCGGCCAGTGTAGAGGTGAATGCAGCGTACGGAGTTAGCCCTGCCAATATGTTGGGGCATTTGGGATAGATGTCATCGCTTAGAAAAGTGGTATCCACACGGGGATAGGTGGTTACCTTTTTTTCATAGAGCGATTGAATCAGTTTCAGTGTCTCGTCTGCCGAATAGGCGAACTTTTTATTGCATTCCACTTGCAGTGAAGTCAGGTCGAAGAGGCGTGGAGGTGCTTCCGTGCCTTGTTTGCGGGTTACTTCTGTCACATGGAATGGGACATTTTTGATGCGTTCCATCAACGCCTGTCCCGTTGCTAGGTCGGTGATGGGAGGGATTCCCCGATTATCTTCATTTTTTTTAGCCTTTTTGGGATTTTCCTTGGCATCGCTTTCTTCTTGTGCCAGTTCTTCGTCGCTTTTTCGGACGATGGCACTGAAAGTGGTTTCCCGATACAGTGTGGCCAGCACCCAATACTGCTTTGGGGTGAAGTTTTCTATTTCCTGTTGGCGTTTTACGATCAGTGCCAAAGTGGGTGTCTGTACGCGTCCTATGGACAGTACCTGTCTGTTCTGTCCGTATTTCAGCGTATAAAGTCGTGTTGCGTTCATTCCCAGCATCCAATCGCCGATGGCACGGCTCAATCCGGCCTCATATAAGGGTTGGAATTCTTTTTGGTCCTTCAGTTTGTTGAATCCCTCGCGTATGGCTTCTTCAGTCAATGATGAAATCCACAGGCGTTTTACTGGGCAGCGTGCTCCTGCTTTTTGCATTACCCATCGCTGAATCAGCTCTCCTTCTTGTCCGGCATCACCACAGTTTATGATTTCGTCTGCTTTCTGCATCAGTTTCTCTATGATGTGGAATTGTTTTTCGATGCTCGGTTCGTTAATCAGTTTGATGCCGAAGCGGGGTGGAATCATCGGAAGGCTGGACAGGCTCCATGCTTTCCATGAAGGGGTATATTCATGAGGCTCCTTCAGGGTACAGAGATGTCCGAAAGTCCAAGTCACCTGATATCCGTTTCCTTCTATATATCCGTCTTTTTT
Organism: uncultured Bacteroides sp.; assembly: GCA_947173895.1. GTDB lineage: Bacteria > Bacteroidota > Bacteroidia > Bacteroidales > Bacteroidaceae > Phocaeicola. The sequence goes on from CAMWGU010000021.1 coordinate 34,074, forward strand.
ATTTTTTGCTCCCAGTACGTCCGCTATGTCACGGGCAACGGAAGGCTTTTCGGCAATGCAAACTATCATTTTTTTTAAATTTCTGTTCGATACTTCAATGTATCGGTATCTTGGGGCGATACCGTTATTGGCAATTATAATTTCTCTTTTCAGGCCTTTCTTATGGCTTTTTTTTAAATGGTGTTATCAGGCAAAGTTAGGAGTAATTATTCATAATCGCAATTATTTGATGAAATAAAATGTTTTGAGTTTCTTTATGGATTGGTTGGCCTTGACGAGACAGACTAAATTGCCCCTCTGAAAAGTTATAGATTGAGATGTTGATGCGACCCTTATCATTCCTTTGTGGATGTTTAAGTTTTTAATTTTAAGGCTTGTGCTGCTTTTCTGTTCTGTCAGTTTTAGTGCATTTTGTTCTTTCAACAGCCTGTTGGTTGCAGCATTGCCCACGATGGCGAAATCCTGATGTCGGTTGGCGCCAATGAGTGGCATTTGGTGGGCCTTGCCATTCAATCAGAATCCGTCTTTGCCTTTAAGCATCTACACTGCGGATACCATGCGGCGGTGGTAACCGTTCACTATACGATCTTCGCTATTGCGGATTTCGCCACACAAGCATGTCCTGTTCGTCACACAAGGCTAGCCTGTTCGCTGTACAAGCTTGGCTTGTTCGGTGAACAGGCTAGGTCTGTTCACCGCAACACATGCCGTCTTGACGTAAAACACATACGTATGTGTGGGCTTATACATACGTATGCGTAGGCCTACACATACGTACGTATAGCCTCACACGTACGTACGTGCAGAGAACATCTCCCCCTCATCAGGTTGCTTCCTCCCATTCTCCCTTCATCCTTTCATTCTTAGTACAATATCTTATTGATCAATTAATTAGAACAGACAGTACCTCCCCTCATTCTCCTTTCAGCCATGCTGCCCCCGTCCTTTCACATCTGCCTTCAGCGATTTTCGCCACGCTGCTTTTATTTGCCAATGAAGGGAGGCTGAAAGGAGAATGAAAGGAGTCTACGAAGTGTCCTTTCACCCTCGGAACCCCCATCAACAGGGCGTTTCAGCGGATAATGAAAGGAGGAAGGAAAAGTAGAATCACATCAATAGTGTGGCTTATGTGAAGGGGCAATCAGGCAAAAAATGTGGTTTTCGGACAATGCCGGATTGGAAGACGATGGTAATGCGTCGGTTCCGGCAGGCGAAGGCTCTTGGCCGAGAAGCAAAAAGACTTGGGAATACAGATGCCACCGTTGCGATGTTCCTATGATTATATCGGACTGACGTAATATTGCCCATCGAAAACATCCGTTGCTCCCTGATTTTGCAGGTAAGCTTTGATTCCTGTTGATTCCAAAAAAAAGAGGAAACTTTTTATAAAGTCTCCTCTCTTTTTTGAGCCTCTTGTCGGATTCGAACCAACGACCCCGAGATTACAAATCACGTG
>CAMWGU010000022.1 GCA_947173895.1 uncultured Bacteroides sp.
CCTTATTATATTCATAGTTCTCCTGATACTTTGCTATGCGTTTTAGAACTTGTGAAGTGTATCTTATAAACAGGAATATTCCTATTTAAACTGATTATCAGAATTTAGTAATTCTCTTGACAATATATTTTCTACCCGATTTATCCCCTAAATCATCTCTATATGAAATCCTAAGAACATCTTTTGCAAGAAAAACATGAAACAGTATGTTACTTATATTCTACCACTCTGCATTTACTATGATTTTTTCCACCATACAACCACTCAGTACAGAACTGGAAAGTTTCCGAAGTATGGCAATAATGACCGATCATTCCGCCAGGAGTCAATCAATATTGTGGGCACATCCCTTGGGGTGAAATGCAATGAATCTTTCCATGTCACTAAGCTCCGAAAAACACCTGTATCAAGTTCTTTCTCCTTTCGTCGGTCAGAGCCGTGATTTGATATAATATATGTGACATAGAAGTTAAATTGTCCCAAAATCAGCCCTTTCGATTTGGCTATTTGAAATAAAACCCTATTTTATAATCTGACACTACTTCTTTTCTCTTTTTTCTTTGTTCCAGTTTTTCTTTGTTCCAGTTTCTTTTTTCTCTTTTCTCTATTCTTCTGACCCACAGAAGTGTCTTTTGAGACACCCCAGTGGATCAGAAGACGCTTCTATGGGTAAAAGTAGAAAACTCTCATTATCACGTAGTTAGATTTATTCTATTGGAAAATTCAGAATAAATCCCATTTTCTTTGCAGCCATTATTCACTTAAAAACATGAATTACGATGGCAATCCAGAACAAACAAAGTAAGGAATCAAAGAAAGGAAACGGGAAAAAGCGCAAGACAATCAGGGAAAAGACCCTCTTCACTCTCATCAACGAACTGAAAACCGAGTTCGACTGCGTTGATTTCATTAAGAAAGTACTGTACCCCAATGGAGTCCTGTCCCCCTACACATGGGAAAAAATCGACCATGCCGTTCCGTCATCAAACCATCTCATTGATTACAAATGCCCATACACGGAGAATTCCTTTTCCATCCTCCGGGATACCATATTCAGCAATACTAAGATACCTCTCAAAATCTGGCTGTTCACAATCTACGACATGGCCGCATCCAGACACGGGCTTACCGCCCCTGAAATAACCGGGAAATACGGCGTATCCGACATGGCTGCCAAAAGAATGCTCACACTAATCCGGCTATGCGTCGGCCAGGCATTCCGGAACATGAAGCTTTCGGGACTTGTCGATGTTGATGAGAAGTATTATGGCGGACGGGAGAAGAACAGGAGTTACGACAAGAAATTGTCCAACCCGCACAAGGACGGAAAGATACCGGTCATCGGATTCGCAGAGAAACGTCCGGTGGCCTCTCCCCAAAACGACAAGGACGATTTCCGACGTGTCAGGATGGTCGCTCTCGATCCGTACAATTACCCGGATGGCGCGAATGAGGACGTAATCCGGAAACTTGCCGGGGAATGCACCACCGAGGATTGCATGTACTTCACTGACTCATCCAGCCTTTATGACTGGATGGACGGAAGGGAGGACATGCTTCACCGCCGATCTTCACACCAGAACGGGATTTATTCCCAAAACGGGGAGGACAGCAATACCATCGAGGGGCATTTCGGCTGGGTGTTTCCCGTCATCGCCGGCATCCACCGCGCCCCTTCACGCATACGCCTACAGTTATACCTGGACATGATGAATTTTCTGACCGGCACACGGGACATGTCGGTTTACGAACGCTTCCTGATAATCCTCAAATATGCCCGGTTGAACAAAAACGGGATGTACATACAGAAGATGCTCTACTGGCTTGACGAGAACGGGGACAGGAAACAGGGAAGACCTGTGGAACTGGTCAACAGGAGGCATGTCAAAGCGTCCGCCTGACCATATTATACGGGAGATGGCAACATCTCCCTTTTGGCATGTCTAACGGATCCGGGCTTATATGAGACAGTTCCAATTAGCATGTAGCATATTGATTATCAATAATATTTTCTATATCTCGTTAGTTATGGCTATCTTTACATAGAATTAAAAACGACATGTATGGATGCCAAAACCCAAAAAGACCACAAGAAGAAAGCGGAAGCCTTTAGAAAGACGAAGATTATCGGTGACTTCCCGGAAAGTGACTTCAACCGGGAGTTCGGGACGGTGGAAAAATGCATCGCGGTGCTGGAAAAGATCCGGTGGAATGGAAAGCCCTATTCCCCGTTCACAAAATCATACAACGTGAAACGGATTACCACCAAGCCGGAAAAGATCCGGCATGAATATCAGCGTTACCAGTGGCTGGACAGGACCTGCAACAGGCATTTTTCCGTACTGACAGGTACTCCGTTCGCCAACTCGAAGGTACCATTGACCAAATGGTTCAAAATGCTCTGGTATATCTGCGTCACCTCCAACTCCATCAGTTCCTATATGTATGCCGCCCTGCTGGATGTATCCCAAACAACGGCCTGATTCATGCACCAGCGGATCATGGCCTGCCTGGAACAGGACGAGGGTGCCATTTTCAAGGGTGTTGTGGAGATGGACGAGATGTTCTACGGCGGTTCTGACAAATGGAGACCCGACAGCCGCAAGAGCTGCATGTTGGAAAAAGGGGACGGAAAACAGCCCGTAGTCGGAATGGTGGAACGCGGCAGCGGCCGGATCATGTTGAAACCGGTACCGGATGTAACGGCGGCTTCCCTGCTCCCGCATGCCATCGCGCATACCACTCCCGATACGGTAGTCTATACAGATGACAACACGGCCTATGCCGCACTCGGCAATCTCTGCATCCATGATTCGGTATGCCATTCCGCCGGGGAGTTCGTAAAGGGGGAAGTCCATACCCAGAGTATCGACTCCCATTGGGCCAGGCTCAGGAAAAGCCTCCGTGACTCGTACATGTCGGTCACGAGGCATCATTTGCAACGCTACCTGAACGAGTTCGTCTTTTTCAGCCTTACGCGGTACATGCCACACAGGATGCGCTTCCAGGTCGCCTTGCTGCTGATGAACAAGTCCGTGCAATGGAAAGATATCGTGATGCCGGGGCGTGAGTCATACGCACCCGGGGAAAGGCTGAAAGGGAAGAAAAGGGGACGGGGGAAGGAACTGCACTATGTCAGGAAAACAGTTTTCCCCGGAGCCGAAAGCATGATGGACAGGAACAAGGAACCGCTAAACGATACAAGCCATGAAAGAACTGATTAAATTTTCTCATTACGGCATCACCATTACGGCCATCCACGACCTTGATGCCGGAAGGTATTATCTTCAGGGTAAAGGGAAGGACACATATTTCAGCACATTGGACGAGGTCAGGGTCTATTTCGACCAGAAGGTACAGGAAAAGGTGAACCGGTGGGCCGGAAGCGCTCGGGCCAAAGCCGACCTGGGAAAGGACTCCTTCACACGGGAGGAATATTTCGCGGTCTGCCATTACAGGGGGGCCACCAAGGGGCTGAAAGGCTCTTCCGGTTTCCTGTGGGGCTTTGTCGCCAAATGCTATGAGAGTTATCTCTCCCATGAAGAGCTCAGGAAACTCAGAAACGGCATGCGCTACAATGTGAGGCATTACAAGTGCGGGAAAAACGGGAAGCCCGTACGGGCGGCAGCCGACCTAACCGGACGCTTCAAGCCGGCAGGGGAAATCGTGCCGGAAGCCACGAAGATCCGGAAAGCCGCCGCCCTGAAAGCCGGAAAGGGAATCCGTATAGCGGAAGGACGGTTCCGGTTAGAGAATCCGGTGGAGACCATGCCCAAAGGCAAAATCGGCAGGCTGTTCGCCAAATACGGCAGGAAATCCCCGATCCGCTGGATGAAGGAAAAGGGCATGGAAATGGCCGTACTTGCCGATACCAGAAACAGGTTCATGCTGACCGCGCACGAGATCATCAACCTGTTCCATGTGGAAGGCAGGGCATACCCCACATTCTGTCTGGTCAGCAGGAACGGGTTCGACATCCTCCTGCAATTCAAATCGGACAGATGGAATATGAACTATAAAAACAACAGGGCCTATGAAAAAGATTTGTATAGCCACCTCCCGCTTGCGTGACGGGATAAACAAGCCCGCCGAGCGGGTTAAGGGCGGAAGGGTGCCGCATTTCGTTGCAAGGAAGACTTTGTCACTGTCCGATGTGGCCGGGTTAGTAAGCGGCAACCCTTACAAAAAGATCACGCTGGAAACCAATGCGCGCATCATGCTGGAAGCTGTCATACAAGTGATAGAAGCCGGCGACCGGATCCGGATAGAAGGGTTTGGAAGTCTGATACCGAGTATTGCCAGAAACGTGGTTGACGGGAAGGAGACCTTCACGGTCAGGTCTATCCTGCTGATACCGGACAAGGAAATGAAGCGCCGGCTCTCCGGTATAAAAGTGGAGACGGACTGACCCGTGACCTTGTCCGCCAAGAGCCTCCGGATGGAAAATAAAAAGATTTTCCGTCCGGGGCTTTTTTCTGTCCGTACAAAAAGCTAACTTTGTGGAAAACCGAACCCGTTACCATGAAAAAGAATGAGATTGTAAAGGACGGCAGGAAATACCTTTCCTGCAACCGTGCCGCACGAATCCTGAGCTATAGCGCCTCGGGGTTCAAGAATGTCAGGCTGAAAAGGCTGCACACCTATTATTTTGACGGACGCGGTTTTGTAGCGGAAGATGAGATCCGGGAACTTCCTCCTAAAAAAATGTACAAACGCCGCCAACCGGTCTATCCGCAACTGACAGAAGACACACTCCACATCCACGCCATACATGTGGATGGCAAATTCCTTTACAGCCTTAAAAACACCGCTTACCTGTTGGGTAAAGATTATTGGACTTTATTGGAAAGACACCGGAAAAAACAGTTCAGGACGGTACTGTATAACAACAATTATTATGTGGAAGAGGAAGTATTAAAGAAACTCCCGAACGCCGTATGGAACCGTTTAAAGCCGGCCGGACAGGTAGAAAACTATTCATGGTTCTCGAAAGACATCAACCTTGCGCTTTTCAGGTACTTGTTCGCGCTTTCCAAACTGATGACCAGCGCACGCCATACCGGGCTTTACAGATACGCAGGAACAAGGAAGGGCGGTCGTCCCGTTTTGGACGGGAAGCCTGATGCAATGGAGATTACTGCGGCACTCAGACAACTGGAACGGAAACTGGAGAAGGTGCATGGCAATGACGAATATCCCCTGTTGGTGGGAGAAAGGCTGTTTCCGGACAGTGTATCGGATCTGGGGAACGGTATGTATTCTGTTTACGGAAGGGAATGCTACCGCCTTTACCGGACCAACTTTCTGGCTGGAATCACCGGTTCCATCATAGCCGAGCAAAAAAGCCATGCCTTCGACAGGGTGATGTGCCACGGTAAGTGGTATGTGGACAAGGCATACGTGGACCTTTACAAGGGTATCACACGTACGAAACCTTCAGCCAAGACCCCGGCAGGCATTGAGGGGTACATATTCAAGGAAGGCAGTTGCCTTACCTTGGCCCTTGAATTTGCCCGAAAGATGTTTGGAAAAGCACTGGGTGTCATGGAAAAGAAAAAGTTGGACCTGCTGGCCGGACGGGAACGAAGGCCGCGACATATCTGCCGGTTCGAGGCCCAATACATGTACCTCATAGATCTGCTGGCCGCTTTCACGGAACGTGCCTGTGAAGATGCCATCGTATACAATTTTACCAGAATGCTAACCAAATAGATGCAATCATGTACATGAATCAAGAAACCAGGCAGTATTTTGCCACCGAACGGGAACTGAAGAATGTTTTCAGATTGAAATCCAAAGACGCGGTCGGACCGTTGATGGATGAAATGGGTATCACCCCGTTGAAATGGTACGGGGAAGAGACCGTTTACCCGTTCCAGAAAATATATGAAAATTATGCGGCTCCAAAGGGGATTCTGCGGAAGGAGTTTTTCATTTCCGTCCAAGAGTATGTTCCCTATACGAGAAAGGAAAGGAATATGGATGCGGAAATAAAACAAATAGTTGAAAAGGCGGGAAAAATCAACCGGCAACTCCATTACCACCGGCTGATGGCCGGTTCATACGAGGCCCTGTTTTTCATGTTCGGCCGACACATATCCAAAGAGGACAAGGAGATGGCTATGCGGATGTTGCAGGGGGAATCACCGGAAGATATTGGGAAGGAAAAGGGCTTGAGCAGGAGCTTTGTGGTATTTTCCTGCGAAAAGGCCATCAACGATATTGAAGGATATTGTTCTTTGATCCGGGAAAACAGGACGGTCATGGCCTCGCTGCTTCATCTTATCAACCAAGTGGTCAAGGAAAAAGAGGAAAAGGCGGAGAAGGAAATTTGTAACGGGATTCTTAGGCCCCGGGAACCGTTGGATTCCCCTAAGAAAGGCGGCATTGCCTGGCAACAGTTCATATATCCCGAAGATGAGTCATTGTCGAACACAGAATGGTTGGAATACACTGATGGTGGCGATGACTCCGATTAGTAAGCAAAAAAATCGGACTTCCCTTCTCTTCTGATTACCCGGCATGCTGGGTAATCATTGCCCAAGTGATTGTCCGGCATCTTTCATACCGGAACACAGTTATTCACATCCCAAGTAAAAGTTTCATCTCCCTTCTGACATTCGGGAACGCACCTACGTTCCCTTACATCCTACTGCATATTCATACTGCATACATATTCATTTTATCGCTTCTGCTATTTCCTAATTAATTACATTGTGAAGAATGGCAACTGTTAAAAAGGAGAAGCGAAGATCTCCGCTTTTGCTGTAAGCAATTTTTCGAATTTGATTTTTTCCGGTTAAATTGTTAGTTATACCCGACGAACCGGGCTAAGACACGCCGAAAAACACATACGTATGCATGGCCTTACACATACGTACGTGTGGGGCTACACATACGTACGTATAAGCCCACACGTACGTACGTGCAAATCCGAGCATCAGTTGCCTTGCTTTCCGGCCCATTCCAGCCGGCGGCGATCGGGAACGTAGAGCCTGCCAACAGGACAAGCAATGCTAAATTTAACCTCCATAAATTTCATTTTCTCTTCTTATTTGTTTATCTTTGTACGGCACCCCCAAAGGACGCAATACAGAATAATAACCATTTTTAGGACAAACAATGGACGTTTTACAAAAAGAGATAGAAGAAGTCTACGCCACGCAATCCATCACGGACAACTACATGCCGGACCCAGCCATTGTGGAACAACACAAACTGTTCATCCGCTCGCTGACGCGAATTAATGGCGGATGTGCCGTGATTTCGGACTTATCCAACCGGAACAGCTACATAGACATTTATCCCGCCGCCCGTTTTCTAGGACTGTCGGCCGAAGAAATCGCCCGACACACTATCGACTCCATGGACGAAGACTACATCTACCGACGCATCCATCCCGAAGACCTGGTGGAAAAACGGTTGCTGGAATATAAGTTCTTTCAGCGGACATTCTCTATGGACCCGACAGAACGGCTGAAATACAGAGGCCGGTGCCGCCTCCGGATGATGAACGAAAAGGGCGGTTACCAGTATATAGACAATCTGGTGCAAATCATGGAAAACACTCCAGACGGCAAAGTATGGCTCATTTTCTGTCTGTATGTTCTTTCTGCCGACCAGCGACCGGAACGGGGCATCTACCCCACCATCACCCAGATGGACAGCGGAGAGGTAGAAAACTTCTCATTCTCGGAAGAGCACCGCCGCTTGCTATCGCAAAGGGAGAAAGAAATACTGAGGCTGATACAGAAAGGGCGGTCGAGCAAGGAAATTGCGGCAGACCTGTTCATCAGCGTGAATACCGTGAACCGCCACCGACAGAACATTTTGGAAAAATTGTCGGTCAGCAACTCCATTGAGGCATGCAGGGCGGCCGAAGTGATGAAGCTGCTGTAAGGGAGGGGGGGAACCGATGGCCTACATCTCCCAATAGCGATCGCAAAGATTTAAAAAATCCGGCTCGGGCTTATTGCCGAACACCAGTCCGAAGAACGAAGTCTTCCGGCGTTTGATCTGCCTCACCTGCTCTGTCAGGTCGCGACACAAAGGAGGCATCTCGAAATCCGAGATCAGGACAATGTCCGACTCTTTAAAATCATTGCCGTTGATGATATGTGCGGCTTCCCGAAGGGCCGGCTCTATGTCCGTTCCGCCATCGAAACGCTTATTCAGAAATTCAGCCAGCTTGGGCATGTCCCGCATCAGGTCTTCAACCAGCAACGCCACTGCTTCGTCCGAGAAATTGATGACATAGCATTTCCGATGGGTTTTCTCTGTGAGTTGCGCTATGGCCAGAATGGCCGACTTGGCCAGCATCTCCCTGTCGCCCTGCATAGATCCGGAAGTATCTACACACACGATATAGGGCCCTTGTCCCGAAACCCGGTGTCTGTCGTCTTTTACCGCGTCCGGTGTCTTGGACTTATAGTCGAACAGCTGCAATCTTTTCTCTGCATATCGTTCCATAAAGATGGCGCGTAGCGCGTCATCTGCCAGATAACAATATTCTATGGGCAACAGGCTGTTTAAATTATCCCCCAATGTTACCCCTGTAATATCACTATGTGGCGAGTGTCTGATCAGTTTCTTTTTATCGATTCCCGACAGAGAATCGTATTTTTGCAGGTCGTGATGCTTCTTGCCCAGCAAACGCACCAGTTGGCGGATGGACGGATTACGCTTCATCAGTGCTTCGTATGGAATCATCCTCCGATACAAATCAGGATGGTTATGAAGCAGCCATTCCATACGCGATCCCAACAGTTTGTTGCCCGATTCTTGTCCCTGCTTTCTTGCCAACAGGCTGAAATTTTCGCACAGGCTTTCTATGTGCATATACTGGTAATCGTACTCTTTACGCGTCAGTAACCGATACCATTTGTCCAAAAAGAAGTCCTTGGCCGGAAATTCCTCTTTGCTTGACCGCGAAACGTCCTCTAACAGCCGAATGTAATAGTCCACATTCAGTTCAGTCAGTTCGTACCTGCGCTTAAAAGCGCTCCGCATTTGCTTCAGATATTGCAGGAAAGCCTCGTCCGGCAGGTGTTGCGACGAGTAGAAAGCTTCCCACTCGGGGGTGTAGCGAGAATAAAATTCCTGCAACGAGGGCGTGGTACGCCTGTAGTACATCAGCACTTTCTCCTCCAGTTCGCGCTGGCGCACCATGCCATTGTCCACATCTTCCGCGTATGCCTTGAATGTCCTATCTTTCAGTTCCTGAAAATAAACCGTTTTCAGGTCTCTCAATCTGATATTCCTTGTTCTCTTTTCGGTATGCATCTGCCAGTTCGTTCAATTCATTTTTATATCGGTCTATGGTATTCTTCTGATGGCGAAACATCCTCCTCATGGTGGCCCGCTGCCTTTCACTGAGAAACAGGTGGTTCTCGTAGTATCCGGTCTCGGCATCCAGCAGGCTGGTCCAGCTCTTTTCCACTCTGTCCAGCGCTTCGGCCACCGACTCATATTTAGCACCGAAATCCTGTGGTTCCGGTTCGGGCGGCGGAGGAGGACAGTCCTCGTAGCACCTCAGATGGTAAGCATAATTGTTGATATACACGGAGCGCGTCCCTTTTTTCAGCGTATATATCTTGTTACGCGGCACCTTGGCATGAAGCATGGGGTCGTATTTCTTCAGGATGCAACAATTCGCCTTGTACTTATCCTTATGCAGATAGAACAATTTGCCGGTCGCATCCAAGTGCTGGAAGTCGGCCGCAAAAAGAAGAAGACGTTCTTTTATCCGGACTCCTTCCACCTGATAATAATAAGTGTCTATCAGTTCGATGCCCGGATCATTGGCTTCGCGCAGGCTGTGTTCGGACGACTGCATATCTTTCAGTTCCCCTATCTCCTGCTCCAGCCCGTCCATATCCAACAGATAGTCCCCGGCACTTTTTTGGATGGAAGCATTCACCATTTCTTCTACCGCCTCCATCTGGTCCGTCTCGCTCCAAAGGCAATACGACAGCAAGGCACAGTCCGAAAGGCGGATTGTATCCGACCCGTTAAGAAAAGCGGAAGCCCTGAGCAGTTTTATCATCTTTTTCCAACGGCGGTCCGACACATAAAGAGGTGCCATTACACTCCCTTCGTTCCGAATCTGGAGGTTGTATTGCTCAATCCGGTCGCGCAGAGCATGAATCACCTCGAACACCGAATAATGAATCCGAACGGTCGCCATCTCTTTCTCCCACACGGCATATTCCTCGTCCGTAATCTGTAATGCTTCGTCCACCACGGGTTCTGTTTCGTCCGTCGAAGCAATCATCCGGTCGAACTCTCCCATATCCTCAATGCCTCCTACCAGACACCTGAGCAGAAAACGATCCCACAAAGCTTCCAGCCCCTGCCCCTGGGCGGGCAACTCATTGGAAGCGGCAATCAGCCCTTTCAGCGGGACACGGACGGAAAAGCGTCCATTGCGATATATTTTTTCATTGACAAGGGTGAGCAGCGCATTCTGAATGGCAGGCCCGGCCTTCCATATCTCATCCAGAAAAGCGATGGTGACAGCAGGCAAGTATCCGTCCACCACCCGCTCGTACGTATCTTCATCTTTCAGTTTGGATATGGAAACGGGACCGAAGAGTTCATCCGGCGTGCTGAAACGCGACATCAGATACTCAAATGCGGACGCATGGCGAAACGCCAGTTTCAGGCGGCGGGCCACCATGCTTTTGGCCACCCCCGGAGGACCTAAAAGAAAGATGCTTTCGCCAGCCACAGCCGAAAGCAGGGCAAGGGCCACTATATGTTCTTTTTCGAATACCCGCTCGTTCAGCTGTTGCAGCAAAGATGCCATGCGGGATCTTAAGTGTGTTTTCAAATCTGTTGTATTCATCATCAAGTATTTATCTCTCGTGTCTTGAAAGGACACATCCGGCAAGCTGTTTTTTTTCGGCAAAGATACGATTTTCCTTCTATAAAACGGCCGAAAGGAAATCGGTTTATCTCGCTTCCTTTTTTCCGTCCTGACATTTAAATTCTTTAAATCCTCTTCACAAAGAGACGAATAATTTTGCTATTCCAAATAAAATTCATATTTTCGTGTTCGATAACGGTATGCAAAAATGAAAGGGTGTCTTCCGATATCTTTTAAAAAAACATCTTTTTAGCGAAAGTTAAAAACAGGCAATAATTATACTGATCTTTAAAAGACATATTATGAAAAATTTCATGGATGAGAACTTCCTGCTGAGAACAGAAACCGCACAGAGGCTGTATCACGAACATGCGGCCCTCATGCCCATCATTGATTATCATTGCCACCTGATTCCACAGATGGTCGCCGATGATCATCAATTCAAGTCGCTGACCGAAATCTGGCTAGGAGGCGATCATTATAAATGGCGCGCCATGCGTACCAACGGAGTGGACGAACGTTATTGCACCGGCAAAGACACCACCGACTGGGAAAAGTTTGAAAAATGGGCAGAGACTGTGCCCTATACATTCCGCAATCCGCTGTATCACTGGACCCATCTAGAGCTGAAAACCGCATTCGGCATCAATAAAGTACTGAATCCACAAACCGCTCGTGAAATATATGACGAATGTAACGAAAAGCTTGCTCTCCCCGAATATTCAGCACGAGGCATGATGCGCCGTTATCGCGTGGAAACCGTTTGCACGACGGACGACCCGGTAGACTCGCTGGAACATCACATCAAAACCCGAGAAAGCGGATTTGAAATAAAAATGCTTCCCACCTGGCGTCCGGATAAAGCCATGGCAGTAGAGGTGCCGGCCGACTTCCGTGCTTACATGGAAAAACTGGAAGCCGCAAGCGGTATCACCATCTCATCTTTTGACGACATGGTAAGCGCCTTGCGCAAACGTCATGACTTCTTTGCAGAACAAGGGTGCAAACTGTCCGATCACGGGATTGAAGAATTCTATGCCGAAGATTACACCGATGCCGAAATTAAAGCTATATTCAATAAAATATATGGCGGTACAGAACTGAGCAAGGAGGAAATTCAGAAGTTCAAATCGGCCATGCTGGTCGTATTCGGAGAAATGGACTGGGAAAAGGGCTGGACCCAGCAATTCCACTATGGCGCAATTCGCAACAACAATACCAAAATGTTCAAACTCTTGGGACCGGATACCGGATTCGATTCAATCGGCGAGTTTACCACTGCCAAATCCATGGCCAAATTCCTTGACCGGCTGAACACAAAAGGCAAACTGACCAAAACCATTCTTTACAATTTGAATCCTTGTGCCAACGAAGTCATTGCTACCATGGTGGGCAATTTCCAAGACGGCACCATTCCCGGCAAAATACAATTCGGATCGGGATGGTGGTTCCTCGACCAGAAAGACGGCATGGAAAAACAAATGAACGCTCTTTCGCTGCTAGGACTGCTGAGCCGATTTGTAGGCATGTTGACCGATTCGCGCTCGTTCCTCTCCTATCCGCGTCATGAATATTTCCGCCGCACTTTGTGCAACCTGCTGGGAAATGACGTGGAGAATGGCGAAATCCCCATTTGCGAAATGGAACGCGTCAACCAAATGATAGAAGACATCAGTTACAATAATGCCAAAAACTTCTTCCAGTTCTAAAGGAAGTAAAAAAATACATAAAGATCAAAGAAGGGAATGCCCGCGATAAAACTACCGCGACTTCCCTTTTTTTGTTATCCGGCCGTTAGGTCTGCCCAACCCCTCTCCGACTCCTTCCACCACAAGGTAACAAAATTGTCCGTATACACACCGACCCAACCAAGATGAACACACCCCGATAGACAGATAAAAATGCAATGAAGATGCAAACAAACATTTCTGTTAACCAAATTATATTTAAACGTTTTACATTATAAACAATTAATAACTCCGATTTAACCGGAATCAAACAGAAACAGACCTACTTTTGTCGCAAATCATCATCATAACAAAAAAATACCAATGACCCAGAAGGTAAATATCTGCATACTTTTCTGCACCATCAGCATACTGACAGCACAAGCACAATGGAGCAAACAAGACTCTATTCGTTTACAAGAATTATTAAATCAGGAAGGGGAATTAAAAATTAATACGGAAGCCATAAAATCCATCGACTTTGACTTCAAATCGGACAAAGACAACATAAAAGGCACCCCGCTTATGTCGGAAGACAAACCATGGATGAACTTTCTGAAAAATCTTCCAAAGAATTATGATGATACCACACAATGGGTCCGCCCCAAATTTATACGCTTCACCCCCTATACCCCATACACTCAATGGCATGAAGATCCGGTCAACGATCCGATTTTCGCAAACAAGTCCAAAAAAGATACCTTGAAAATGTCGTGGAAACTAAATATCGAGCTGATTCCCGGCCTGCAAAACGGCTATGTAACACTACCTGCCGGCATGGACCAGACGGTGACCCCTAGCAACAATCCCCTTATAGGAGGGCTAGACACCGACAAGTTTCTATACGAAACGCTGACCAAACGGGGACGCACCATCCGACGCAACCGCGAACGTGCCAAAGGATGGAAAATATATCAGAGCTACGTCCCCACCCGACAAGATTCCCTCCTGTTTCACAAAACCAACAGGATGCCCAAACAAGACACCTTGTCCATCAAACAAGACTCTTTATTTCTTGAACACAAAATAGACAGCAAGAACCAAGCACAAGAAAGCCGCTAAATGATTCCATTTCAGCTCCGTTTTGAACGCCCAGACCGAGAACAAAGTAAACACGGCCAATGTGACAACTTCTTGAATCACCTTCAACTGCATGATATCAAACGGCCCTCCGCCATCCTTAAATCCAAGCCGGTTGGCAGGAACCTGAAGACAATACTCACTTAACTAAATAGACTTGCCCAAGTGAAATTTAATACCTATATTTGCTTCATAATCAATAAATTACATTATGACAAAAATTATAGGATACGCACGAGTTTCTACTACCAAACAGGACTTATCTCGACAAAAGTTAAAGATTAAGGAGTTCTGTGAGAACAACAATTATGAGTTAATTGAAATTATTGAGGACTTTGGAATATCTGGTGTGGTTGCAGACAGAAAAGGTTATATCGAATTACAAAGTAAAACCTACAAAGATGCAGACATGATAGTAATTTCTGAGTTATCACGTTTGAGCAGGCAAGAAGATGTAACAGAGACAGTTTACAACATTCAACAGATTATCAATAAAGGATTATCTGTAATACTCTTAGATAGTCCCAGTAAAATCTATGAAGCTAATAAACTTTTAGACATTACAGAAATACTTATCCTCACTATCAAAGCATGGGCAGCAGCACAAGAAAGATTGGATATTAAAAAGAAGAACCAAGATGGAAAGCAAGCTCTCTTCCAAGCTTATCCTTATGCTGTTGTAGACCAAAAAATACCTTATGGATATAAAGCAGTTCCTAACCCCAATGGGAAACGCCCTAAATATATTTTAGAAGAAGTACCAGAAGAAGTAGAGAATATAAAAAGGCTCTTCGCTTTAGTAAACTCTGGTAAGACACTGGGAGCAGTAGCCAGATATTTCAATGAAAGGAATATTACTTTTAGAGGATATTACAGCACTGTTGCCATTCTAAGCAACTATATCCATAGTGATATTTATAGAGGAATCAGACGAAGAACACAGAGATTAGGCAGAGAAGAACCTTATACTATCGAAGTCGGAATAAAACCTATTATCAGTGAAGAGGACTTTATGAAAGCACAAGAACTGATTAAAAACAACTATAAAAATACTCCAACTGGAAAAGTCAATCATAATCCATTAAAAGGAATCATCAGATGTAGATGTGGGAGAGCCATGACTGTAAAAGACAAAAAGCCAGCAGCAGGAATTTCAAAACTAACATATAGATGTAGCTGTGTTGATAGGAAATCTCATCCAGACTTCTGTAAATATAATATTGATGAAGTTTCTTACGACCTTACAAATGAAATATTATATAGTCTTTTCAAATCTATGCACACAGCAGAATATATCAACTTCTTTAGGAATCAAACAGACAATAGAGTTACAGAACTACAAGAGGAAATAGATGGAATTGAGAAACGTTTATCT
Organism: uncultured Bacteroides sp.; assembly: GCA_947173895.1. Lineage (GTDB taxonomy): Bacteria > Bacteroidota > Bacteroidia > Bacteroidales > Bacteroidaceae > Phocaeicola. Next base: position 15,050 of record CAMWGU010000022.1, read on the forward strand.
GTCCTATATCTTGATAAAGAGAACTTATCTAATGAAAGCCAAGATAATGCCAATAAGTTTCTACTAATCACCAATCCTACACTTTTAAACATTATCCAAGAGAAACAGAACCAGTTAGATGAGAAGATAAAATCTGTTGATAAAGAAATTATAAGATATAAAAAGTCACAGAGTAAAAAGATGGCAGACATCGAAAGAATTAAAGATAATAATGGTAAAGAGAAACTTCAAAACCTCAGCATAGAAGAACAAGGAGAACTATATCATAAATATTTAGAGAGAGTGAATTATATTCCTGTCACTACCATGCAGGGATATTATATTGTACAATTCCTTAATGGAATTAAATTCTATATAGCTATTACGAAAGTTAGAAGCATTGCAATGGCTTCTCTCCTATTAGACAACTGGACTATTGATGAAAAAGGAATTATAACAGCTAACTACGATACTTTAAAGTCCAGTGATATGAAGAACTTTAGCATAGAAATGATTAGGAAAACAAAGACTATGACTTTACAGGAATATCTTAAATCAGACCTTGCAAAAGAAAGAGCCTTACATCTTGACCTTAGTTACAGAGAGAGATATTTAAAAGAACTGCATAAAGCAGGATTGGATGGTAGGCTCAGACCATTAAAAAAGGAATAACTTCATCCTTTTTAGTTATCTTTGCTTCCAAACCATATAAGCAAAGATATGAGACCAATTGAAAAACTTGAAGAAACTTATTACCCTAAAGGCATAGAGTTACTTGAATATATGGAAGAAGTAGCTGTACTTTATGTACCAGATTATGATATAGACCATGAAACAGGAGAACAATACATTTATGGTACAACAGCCTTGCCCTTATTCATAAGAAGATATAATCAGAATAAACTATATAGCAACTTCACATACGAAGATTATATTGCCAATGAGGACATACAGAATACGCTGAAAGGCTTGGGTGTTAATATAAATAAGTTTTGGTTTCTGCTCCTGTTCATCTTTGATTATACTTGTGGAACGTGCTTGGATGGAATGAAAGCAACAGGCATTGGAGTAGAACAGCTCACCAAATTCGCCAAAGCCATAGCTGACAACCATAAGGAGATTAACCAATTTGGAGTAAGTTTTAAGAAACCTATTACTATCTCTGTAAAGGTTGAGGGCAAGCATCAGATAGTAATTGATAATGCCAATGCCATAGGATATTTGGCTACTACTATTGCCAACAATCTAAAAGAAATAGAGGAACACCCTTGGATGCAGAGCCAACAAGTCAGCATAAGCACCCATGCAGAAGAAAAGGAATCAGTTCAGATATGGCTGTTCTATAAGATGTTCAATGACTTCTTCAATTTAGAGCCATATAACAAGCAGTTTAATGTCAGACAGAAGAAAGGAAGCACCATATCACTTAGTAAGACATTGCTTATTTCAAGGCTTATCTACTTCACCAAGCTATCTACAAACAAGAACTTCTCAGAGGATGAATTTACTTTAAAAGGCTATATCAAGCAATATAAAGACAAAAAAATTGATACTGCGAACAGCATATACTTCTAATAACCAACTGACAGCCAACACAGTCCTGTTCCGTACCATTAAGAAGGTACATAAAAGCAGGACTTTTTTTCTCTCTTTTAATCCTGTCATTATATACCATCTTTGCACCGTCAAAACGATAGCAGACGAGCTGTCAATTAAGAGGGGGAGTGAAACCACTCATTAATTTCTCTCTTTTAATCAGCCCAGAAGCCAGTAGTTTTGCAATATCAAAATTAACAAAAGCTGGAGCGCACCAGTCTAAAAACTGCAAAGAAGATATGATGACTATTTATTTTTATGGAAGCAATCGTGAAATCGTAGCAGAGAATGTAAAGAAGTGCTATTCTATGATTAAGAAATATGGCTTCAATGCTGCAATGGGTAAAATTAAGTTAGTTGGTAGCGAGGATTTAACAGGAGAGAAATTATTAAAGGTTTCCATTGTTCCCAAGTCCAATGCCAAACCTCTTTCAATCGACAACTGGATGCTGAATACAGAGGAGGTTACAGATGTCAATGAAAGAGCAACAGCTAAAGCCCCAGTGGATGGACAACACAGAATAATAGCCATGTTCATATTAGAGGTAGAAGGTCTTCTTAATTTTAATGAGGAAGAAATGACTGAAACCGTTAAGAAACCTGAGAATATGAGTTTAGCATTATTTACAGCTTCTATCAACAACGGCAGACCTTGGAATTACAAAGACTTTGGCAAATCAAAGCTCCAGACAGGGAACGAGAGGATTGATTACATTGAAGCGCAAATTCAAGAAACAGGATTGAAGTCTGACGTAATCTATAGTTTTTACACATTAGGACAAGCAGAGATTAAAGCCAATGTCGCCAAAGACCTTAAAATGGGCATAAACAGATTGCCAAAATCCTTAAAGTTAGATGCAACAACCCAAGAGTTAGGCGATAAGGTTCTAAAGGCTTTCAAGAATAGTAAAATCTCTGAATCCACATACGATAATGGAAGATTAGCCAAAGGATTTAAGCTGTTCTATAATGAGTACAAACCAGAGATTAGCCAAATCCAACAGTTGATTGCCTTGATTGATAAAGATGTGTGGTTTGGTAATCAGAAGCCAGACGGTAGTGCAGAAGCCAAACAATATTACAAGAATTTCGAGAAATGGTTCCAATCTATGAATGAGGGTAATAATAAGTCTGTAGAAACTGCATAAGCCACCAACAGCAAAGCCCATGTGACAGGTGGGCTTACTCTCCATAAGTTCTTAGACATTCTGAATAGCATAAAGTCTGATTCTTAAATGTGTGGTCTTATCATTAGTTCCCCACTCTTGGAATTACTATCTTTACAATGCCACAGACAGATAATCCCACCACACAGATAGACGAACTTACAAACTATTCAGAATATCTAAAATGGAAGAATTTACCTATGAACAGATAAGGGCTAAGGCTCTTAAACAGAGAGTGAAAGATAACAAGGTTCACATTGGATTATGGGCTAATCTTAATAACTATCTAAAGACAAGGAGAAAGAAGAATGGAAAGGTTACTACCTATTATATCTCATTGCAAAAATTGGCTTACTGACAAGATAAAAATTGGAGCAGAGAGATTCATATTGTCAAATTTTTGGGGTGTGCTTATTCACTTTTTACCCCGTGCCTAAACACCCCCTCTCTACACTCCTACACTACATTCCAATAAGACCCTTGCAATGTCCTAACGGACACCGCAAAGGTAATCTGTAAGCTGGGAGTAACTAAAACTAATGATATGTGGATTTATAACAACAATTTTTATGACAAGCTGAGCGAACTTAGGAAATCCAACAGGCTAAGTTCCTCTAAAATGAGATTCTTATTAAAGAACAACCAAATCATTTTAATCAAACATATTGAGCGATTGCCTTATGAAGCTACCATTCAAGGAATATACAGTAATGAGCAACAATCTGATTCAAAAGTTGGGTTGTGCTGATGTTTACAGGACATACGTGTTACTATTGACAGCAGACAAATATACATTGACTACTGACACTACAATAGACCAACTTGCATCATTCGTTGGTGATAAACCTGCCAACTATAAAGGTGGTAAGAGTTCCAAATCATTCAATGAAAAGTTAAAAGCCACTGGAGAAGTCAGCATACAGAATAAAGACAGTGGTAAGAAAGATAGGACTTGGACTGATTATATCTTCTTTCCTGTCAGTTTTGGGCATTACAGAAGAATCAACAGAGAGTTTTACGATTCATACAACAATACTCTAGATTTAAAACTAAGAGGATTCATCCTTAAATTATTCAGTGCAGCAGAACCACACGATTATACTGTCACCTTACCTGTAAGAAAACTAAAAGAACTAATTCATATGGGACATGGTACTATCTCCAACTATATAGAGCAACTAAGGGATATGGACTTATTGGATGAAGTTGGAGATACAATCATATTAAAAGCCAAAGGTCTTATTATAGACTTGCCCAAAGATAAATATGTGGAGGAAGTGAAAGCTGCCTTTGAACACATGATAACATTTAACGAGAGCAGAGGAAAACCCATTTCAAGGGAGTGCATGATTTATAAGAAGTACAAGGAGAATAACTTTGAGGGAGTTAAGAATATGCACGCTTTTATGAAATCATTGTCAAGTGGATTGGTAGGCAGGAAGCAGGAGGTAAAGGACAAGGAGGAACTTCCAGATTTATACCTATGAATCAGCCCAAGTAACTACTAATAAACATGCTATTTGCTCCATTATCAAATCTAAAGAGTTATACACGAGACACCCCTACCCACATAAACACCCCCTCATAGCTCTTAAGTAAAAAGAATGCTTTAGAAATACAGTCTGATAGCTGGCAGGAATAAGCATTCTTATTAATCCAAGAACAGACACGATGCACTATTGCCATAGCCAACCATTAATTTACTAATGCTCCTCATTTCCTTTGAAAGAATCTTTAGGGAAAGACATAGGACAGCCTAAGATGCAAGCGAAGAAATTCACTTGTGTTTTAGGTTTGTTCCTATTAAATCCATTCAATCAATAACCATTTAATTCAATTTCATTATGAGAGATTTAGTAATTATGCCAGCTATGGCACAGCGTAGAGAATCATTAAACATGAGTGAGTTTGCAGAAGAAGCAATCATTGTAGATGAAGTAGCAGCACCCAAGAAAGTAAACCATTTCATTGAAGCGAATACACAGGAAGCAACCTTACATCATCTGAAACATGAGTGCATTACTCCTGTGTTCTCTAAAGACAATGAACTTACCATTAACCATGCTGCATTTGTGGAAACCATACAGGATGCAGCACAGTCATTCTTTAACGGTGAGAGAGTAGAACAGGCAGATATTAGGGTAAGCCACATTATCAAAGGCAGAATCCCTGAAGCTATCCATAAACCAGCCAACCAACTGTTGGAATCTGACAAGACCATTTATTATGAGAGGGCAGCTTTCAGCATTGATATTCCTACCATTTATGAAACGGTGGGTGGGAATAAACTGAACTTATCTATTGTAGGTGTGAGAGCTTATAATCAGATGAACTTATACAGCAAGAAAGTTCCAGAGTTGTTCAGATTGGCGATTGGCTTTAAGAACCAAGTCTGTTGCAATATGTGCATCTTCACCAATGGCTACAAGGATGATTTAAGGGTGAGCAGTACAAGTGAACTTTATCGTGCGGCTTTGGAACTGTTCAACAACTACAATCCTGCCAAGCATCTTTATCTGATGCAGCAGTTGGGCAACACTTCCATGAGTGAACACCAATTTTGTCAGATATTGGGCAAGGCAAGACTTTACCAATGCTTGCCAACAGGCTATCAAAAGGCATTGCCAAGAATGTTACTTACAGATACACAGATTAACAGTGTAGCCAAAGCATACATTCACGATGAGAATTTTGGCAGCTTTGGAAGTGAGCTTAATATGTGGAAGTTCTATAACTTGCTTACAGGAGCTAACAAGTCAAGCTATATTGATTCATTCTTAGACCGTTCTTTGAATGCCACTGAAATGGCAGTTGGAATCAACGCAGCTTTACATGGTGACGAACGCTATAAGTGGTTCATTGATTAAATGGGCTTATTGATTGAGAGAGGAAAGGGCAGCTATTCAGTTAGTTGTCCTTTCTTTATTTCTACCAACCTATTAAACATTGTACATTATGGATATAGATTATACTGTGGGAGAAGTGGAACTGTCCTACAAACCAAAATTTAAAAGTCTGCATCAAGTAACTTGTTCAGAGGATGCTTATAAATACTTGCTTCCTACCTATAAGGAGGGAACTATCTGTTACAAAGAATACTTCAAAGTCTTGTTCTTAAACCAAGCCAAGCAAGTTTTAGGTTACACTCTTATATCAGAGGGTGGAATTACTGAAACGTCTGTTGATGTCAGAGTAATTCTGCAAGCCGCATTGCTCACCAATTCAGTAGCTATCATTCTTGCTCATAACCACCCAAGCGGTAACACGAAACCAAGCAGGCAGGATATGGAGATTACTAAACAGGTCAAGGATGCTGCAAGACTTATGAGAATTACAGTTTTAGACCACCTCATATTAACAGATGCAGGATATTACAGCTTCGCAGACGAGGGAGAATTATAATAAGGTAAAGGGCACTCAATTTCTAAGTTGGGTGTCCTTATCATATTCACTTCTGCTATTAGTGAGTGTTCCTTTAGTAATCAATGAGTTGGTAAATCCAACTCAGAATTAATATTCACTTCTATTCATTAACTTATAAAACAGAACATTATGTCACTCAAATATTCAAGCACAACGGCAGACTATCTTGTTTGGTCTGATGCAATGAACCTCATAAGGAAGTTAGCCAAAGACGAGAATTATAAAATCTCACTTCTTATAGCTTTGGGATGCTTCACAGGATTAAGAATATCTGATATTCTATCTCTAAGATGGAAGCAGATATTAGGTACTGACGAGTTTACAGTAATTGAGCAAAAGACAGGCAAGGTAAGAACTATCAGATTGAACCCACAATTACAGCAGCATATTAAAGAGTGCTACGGGCATATAAATCCTATTGGAATCAATGCGCCAATCTTAGTAAGTCAGAAAGGCACTATCTTCACAGTCCAACGAATTAACATTATTCTTAAAGAGGTGAAGAAGAAGTACAGGTTAAAGATTAAGAACTTTAGCTGCCATTCACTTAGAAAGACTTTTGGCAGACAGGTCTATAATATGAACAGCGATAATGCTGAACTTGCTTTGGTAAAGCTGATGGAACTGTTCAACCATAGTTCTGTTGCCATTACTAAAAGATACTTGGGATTAAGGCAGGAAGAGATTCTACAGACTTATGACTGTTTGAGCTTCTAATTGATTGGGACAGGATTATTAAGATACATCTTTATAGTGGTCTGAATGGTTCTGTCCCAAATCAATGAAATATTGAGCTTAGATACATCTAAAGTCCAATCTTGGTAGTTTGGCATTTCAGCCTTATAGAAGTAAGTCAATTCCATAAGTTTACAGAGTTTATAACTATCTCAACTCTTATTAATCATGTTACAGGTAGCACCTCTTGAATATCCACCAAAATGCAGACTTGAAGACAGTAATTCAAGGTGAGTAAGAATATTCAGAATTTAGTCCTTAGATGGGGAGAAGTGAATTTGATACCCACATAGATTTAGAGAGTTCAGATGCAATTCTGATTAAATGCTCCATTAATTCTCCGTTTAGTAACACAATAATTACTATTTATCCTCACTCCATGCTGATAGATTTAAAACCTTTTGTTACCTTTGCACCAATTCCAATGAACTAATGAGATAGGGAGTTGGAAGGACATATTTAACGAAAGGTGTTATTGAAATTATCTTCTACTGACAAATTCTCGCAAAATTTGAAATGGAGTGAAGATGATAGCAGTAGCACCCACACTTGGATATATACTTACCTCATAGTTGCGAGGTTTCTATATGCCCTTTGGTGTGGGTCGCTATTGTTTTATCTACTCCAAAGGCAATGCGAGAAGCCCGTCAGTAAGATAAAGCAAATAGTGTTCCCACATCTTTTTTATTTATGCTCATCTTAGGGAACAAATGAGCGCAAATATCCTAATTATGACTAAAATGCAATATAATGGGGAAGACCCTCAATTATCAGAGTTCTTTGTTATCCTAATAGTTCTGGTAGTAATTGGAATAGCAGCATGGCTGTTCTCTTAATAATAAAAGGCATATCATGAATATATTTGCCAAACTATTCTGTTCTAAGAATCATTCAACAGATGATGAAGCATGTAATGTTGTTGAGAGCATGGCTAAAGCAAAACAGCTATACAAAGAGCTTATCAAACAAGCTCACCCAGACAAGCATCCCAATAATAAAGATATAGCAGAGGAGCTAACAGCTATGATTAACAACAACAGATTCAATTACAGAGAACTTTTAAAGATTAAGGATATAGTAAATGATAAATTAGCTTAATATGAACATTGTCGATTTCTTTAAAAACTTACTCAATTCTTTAGTAGGTACTTCATTGGAACGGATGAAGTTAATAAACACCATGAATCAGAATTTTAAAGAGAGCTATTGCTGTGGTGAATTAGATAGATTCTGCAAGGTATCTGTAACAATTGGAGATGTAAACTATGCACATGAAATGAGTGCATTCTTTTTAAGAAGTGGATTTAGAATATCAATAGAGAACGATAATAATTTGAAAGATTCTGAAATTAGAGAAATTTCTCAATATATTTTATCAAACAAGCCTTTTGTTAGGCAGTTAATGACTTTGGGATTTGACACTCTTTTGGTAGGTGGGAAGCACTCTGAAAAAGAGACTCAATATAGTTTAAAGAGTTATACACAATTGGGAGGTTTTTCATTAGAATAATTTATCATGTGGGACATTATAGACATATACCCAATACATATCAGTAGATTGTTCAACAGCTTGCACAATAAAGAACTTATTCAAGGATTAATTGCACAGACATTTACTATTGGTAGAAAAGAAATTAGTAAATGGTACTCTTCTAATAAAGCAATAGAGGAAACAAGAACCATAAAGCTTGAGCATAAACTCCTCCTTTCTAATGGAAGAATAACGAAATGTGACACTATATCTTATTATGGAAATAATTTATCCACACTATTAGTAAGAGAATTTGACTCTACTTATGTACACATTAAAGAATATAGACATCAAGTAGAGTTTAGCGGTTCTGCAACGAAGAATGTCGCCCCTTATATTGAACCAGAAGAAAATAAAGGGCAATTAGCTGGAAGAACGATAATTTCTAATTGGGAGGACGATAAGGGCATAAAAAAACAGACTATCATTAAATATAATGATTTAGAGCATATAGTCTTATGCGATGCTTGGTGGAACGGAAAGAGAATAAAGAAAGAGTTTGAATACCAATATGACAATTACAATAATTGGGTAGAATGTAAAGAATATCATGATGGAAAGTTTGTTTACCTGCACTTATGTCAATATAAGTACAAGTAAACTGCAAATAGATTAATTCAAATGATACGGATAAGCATATTATTTAGTTGCATGATTACAATGATAGCTTGCAACTCTACAAAGCAAAAGGACACTCAAACTTCTACCACCATAGACAGTACTTTACAAGCCAAAGCCACTTCTATCTTAGAGAATAAGCTAACAGAACTTAATGCCTTATTTGGGCAAGCTATCGTTATGGAAGTTCAGACAGGGCATATAAAAGCTATGGTTGGACTTGAAAAGAAAGACAGTGCTAATTACCAACCTTGTAAGAACTTCTCCCAAGCACACGAATCAGCACTGATGCACCCTATATCCATATTGGCAGCATTGGAAACAGGTAAAGTCAAATTAGCTAATACAATAAATGTAGGTGATGGCATTTATATTTGTAAAGAAGATACCATTAAAGACCATAATTGGCATAGAGGTGGATATGGTGAAATCTCTATCAAGCAAGGTTTAGCTTCAAGTTCAAACATTGCTGTTTATAAAACAATGGAGAAAGCATTTGGAGATGATGCACAAGCATACTTCAGTCTGTTGAATAATATGAGTTATGGTAAACCAGACAGCATCGCAGGAATAGCTAATCTGAAACCTGCATACTTTGTTACTCCTAAAAATAGCGGTTGGAGCGATACAGCCTTTGCATGGTTCTGCATTGGATATAATCAAACTATTACCCCTATACAAATGCTAACCTTTTATAATGCTATTGCTAATAGTGGAAAGATGGTACAACCTAAACTTTACAAAGACAGTACAACAGTTATCAATCCACAGATAGCAAGTCAAGCCAACATTGACAGTCTGAAACAGGCATTGGAATATGTGGTAACTGATGGCTTAGGACAACCTGCCAAGTCTGATAAGGTACAAATTGCAGGTGAAACAGGAACAGTACAGCTTGAAAATGGGAACTATATAGTAGAGTTTTGTGGTTACTTCCCTGCCAATGCTCCCCAATATTCTATCATTGTTTCAATTCATAAAGATGGACTACCTGCAAGTGGTGGATTGATGGCAGGTGATGTGTTTAAGCAAATTGTTAATAACATCATCCTTTAATAAATATGTAAATGAATCTAATAGAAGAAATATGGACAAGCCGACCAGAAGAGAGAATAACCACTCTCGCTGATTTATCAGACGGAGTTATAGCGAGAATAAAGTTTTATAATGCTAATAAGGAATATACAGTGGATAGTTTTAAGTTAATGTTTGAAGATTATAAGAAATCTATCTATTGTTGTCAAGACTTCGTAAAACTATGTCAAATCATTAACGATTATGACTACATAGTAAACTATATTAATCAATCTCATTTTAAGAATGAATTAGCTATATTTACTCCAAAATTTGATAGTAAACGCACCCATCATATCCGTTCCTATAAATCTGATGAGGATATATTGCAGGTAGAAGTAATATCTGATAATGGAGTAGTAAAAAGCTATAATATGGCTGCAACAGGAATGACGTTTGAGAAGATGCACGACCTTATAGATAAAGAGCGAAAGAACTATACAATAAACAATAAAACCAAATAAATTATGACAGCAACAGCAGAAGATTGGGTAAGAAGAATAGAAGAAGTGCTAGATAAATTTAACTTATCTAAAGAAGAATACTGGAAAGACCCAGACAAATTCTATGAGAATATCAAAGATGAAGAAATTAGAGCCTTTTTATGGTGGGTAAGAGAAATGTGCTAATAATAATCTTAAATGAATTAATATGGAAACAGGAGGATTGATATTACTTTGTGCAATACTGGTTATAGCTGCCTATTTCTTTGGTAGGGTAGGATATGCCATTGAAAATGACAAGAAAGAAAAGTCTGATGATGTAGAAATAAACGAGCCTGTTAAGAATGATAATTGCAATAGGGTTATTTATCTATTGATAAGGAACTCTTATTATGCGAATGATTTAAAAACTCTAAAACGAATTTATGAACTTCTTGTTGCAGAAGGCATAATAGATGAGTTTCAAATTGATAAAGATATGTGGAATGAGTTCAAAGACAAATTGGGTGCATCTACGACTTCTTATTTATTCTTTTTTAAAGACTCTAAATACAATTCTTCTTTAGATTCTTGTGCTATAATGATGCTTCAAGAGAAATACTTCCACTTTATGGGATTACTTGAGAACAATTCAAATGAAGATTGACAATACAAGATTTATCAAATCTTATAGACAAGGAGCGTAGCAATAAGTTTTCATATCAACTTATAAATGGAGAACGAATGACAATAGTGTAAAAAACAGTTGAGAATGCCATTTAAAAAACAACAGTCATGATAAATAGATTAACATATACAGTAATAGATTGCTATTGGGGTCCCAAAGAATCTATAACAATTACAAGCAATAATAAAAGTTTTCAATTACTAATAGATAAATTTAGACAATCTCCCTGCACATCAACAAGCTATACTCACGTGGAACTTTATGATGGGGATAATTTAATAGAAGAATTTACTTCACAATATATTCCAAACAAAGAAGAAATCAAGGAAGAACTACTTCTCAGCATACTAACAGCAACAGTTTGTCAACTTCGTAGTAAAAAGGAATATGATATAATTGAATCATTATACAACAATCTGCTCAAATGCGACCTTATACATTCCATAGAGGACTTTAAAGCTGGAAAGGTTATTAAGGGCAGCATAGAAGAAGCCCTCATTTATTGGATATGGAGAGCTTTAGTACAGCATAAATCTATTAAGAATCCCATCCCTATGACAAAAGAAGACATTTCTAAATTATTTGAAGCAAAAGATAATTCACACAAGCATATAACATTTTAAACTCGAACATTATCAAGATGATTGATAAGCAATTCATTTGATATATTCTACTAAAGTAGAAGGAGCAGCATTTAAGGGAACTCTTATGCTGCTCTTTTCTACAACTATTTCATAAATACAAAATAAACAGCCAATATCAAGCAAACAAAAGCAGCTATATGATTCCAGTGCAAAGCTTCACCTTTAAAGAATACAGTTGTAAAGACAGTGAATATAATAAGAGTTATTACTTCTTGAAGAACTTTCAACTGCATCAATGAAAATGGTCCTCCATTACCAATATATCCAATGCGATTCGCTGGAATTTGACAAGAATACTCAAAAAAAGCGATTGACCAACTAAAGGCTATTACCCCTATCAATGGAAGAGCTGCAAACCAAGAATATTCCTGTTTCATCTTTAAATGACCATACCAAGCAAAAGTCATAAAGACATTTGATATTATAAGCAGTAAAACTGTGTAAAGAGCTTTCATATTATTCTAATTCTACTATACATTAATTTATATATCAACGTGAAATGTTAAATCTCCAGTTGGGTTTTTCTGTTTTATTATACTCAAAAAAAGCAATGGCCCAACTGAATGCAATCACACCAATCAGCGGAAGAGTGGCAAACCAACTGAACTCCTGACGCATCTTTAAATGACCATACCAAGCAAATGTCATGAAGACATTTGAAAAGATCAACAAAACGACTGAATAGATACCATGAGACAACATATACACTAAATCTAATTTTAACTGATGAATAAATTCATTTATCTTAATTCATAATACACTCTTAAGCATTCCTACATCAAGAGTTTTTTTTGGAGATGCAAAGATAATGCTTGCAAATTGATTTCTCAGCAAGAGAGATAAGTTTTTAAACTTTGTGCCTCACGAAAGTATTTGTTAAGAGATCGATGGATTCACTAAACCATGTTATAAATAAGCTCGATTTGCTTCAATAACTTTGTTTTTTATTCCAAAAGCCATATGTTTGCAATGTGTTTTTCATAGTATTAGATTTAAGGTTAACGAAAGATTGGCTGTCTGTGATAGATAGCCTTTTTTTATGCTTATCGCCCAATCTGCCGTCATTCAAATTCGGGCAGCAATTCTTCCTGCACATTCGTCATGCTCCCCCACAGGCTATAGCGTGCTTCCGGGTTCAATCTTTCCAAAGAGCGCAACACCTCTTTCATATCCGAACGGTTCGACTGACTTTCATAAGGACAATTCTTGATCTGTTTACGAAAAGAACGGATACGTGCCATTTCAACCAGATCAGCTTCATGCACCAAACACATGGGCCGAATAATCGTCATATCAAACTTATGCATCACCAACTTAGGAGGCATTGCACTGAACGAACCTTGAAAAGTGAGATTCATCAATAAAGTCTCCAGTATATCATCCATGTGATGTCCTAAAGCAATTTTATTGCACCCCTGCTCTTTCGCTACTGTAAACAGAGCCTTTCTCCGGTTCCAAGAGCAAAGGAAACAAGGTGATTTCCGTGTGTCCGTACTCGGATCAAAAAATGTTTCATAATGAAAAAACTGCACTCCAAAACTTTCCGCATACTCCCTCAGATAGTTTATATCAGATTGATAAGGAATGTTTGTCATTGCCACATGAACAGCCACCACCGCAAATTTGGGTTTCAAAATGCGCGAGCGTCTGGCCAGCAACTCCAATAATGCCAAGGAATCTTTACCTCCGGAAAGACCGACCAAGATTTTGTCGCCATCCTCAATCAAGCGATATTTCACCACTCCCTTATTAAAACGCTGCTCCAATCTGCGCATTATTTTTTCATCTTCTGTAAATCGTGCCATACTACTAATCTTAAAAAATACAGCACAAAAATAGATGAAAAGAATGATTTATTGAAGATTTAACAAAAATAGAATTATGCAATGAGTGATAATTCCAATTAATTTTTGTATTTTTGAATCTAAAATACAGTTAATGGACAATTTTATGTATAGAAAATATATCATTGGTTTATTTGCCCTATACTGCACAGGCACCACAATGGCACAAAGCCTGGAGCAAGCCAAGCAACTTTTTCAGAAAGGAGAATTTGAACAAGCCAAACCCATATTCCAGAAGTTAGTGAAGCAAGCCCCCTCCAATGCCAATTATAATTATTGGTATGGAGCCTGTTGCTATGAAACCGGTGCTAAAGAAGAGGCCCAAATTTATTTGGAGAAAAGTGCAGCCCGCAAAGTGATTGACGCATACCGTTACTTAGGGAAACTATATTATGACATTTACCGGTTTGACGATGCAGTGGACAATTACGAACAGCATATAGAATGGTTGGAAAAGAAAAAACGTTCCACTGAAACAGCAGAAACCGAACTGGAACAAATAAAACAAGCCGCCCGCATGATAAAGGGAGTGGAAAACGTAACTGTAATCGACAGTATTGTAGTTGATAAAAGCGATTTTCTGAAAGCTTATAAAATAAGTAAGGAATCGGGGACACTCTATCACGACCCGACCATAGCCGGAACTGCCTACCAAACCGAAATGGGCAACAAGATTATCTATGGGAACAAAGACACAGAGGGCAAAATGCAACTTTATTCTCGTATCCGCCTCTTGGACGGATGGAGCGAACCCGATCCCCTCCACTCGCTTAACGAACAAGGCAATGTGAACTATCCCTTCCTGATGACAGACGGAATTACTTTATATTATGCATCAAATGGAGAAGGATCACTAGGTGGATATGACATTTTTGTGACCCGCTATGACTCGGAAGACGGCAGCTATCTTCGTCCGGACAATATAGGAATGCCATTCAATTCGCCCGCCAATGACTATATGTACGCCATTGATGATTTTAACAACATAGGATGGTTCGCTTCCGATCGCTACCAGCCCGAGGACAAAGTGTGCATCTACGTTTTCGTCCCCAATGCATCAAAGGAAGTATACGACTATGAAAATACGAACGAACAGGCCATCATAAATGCTGCCACCCTACGTTCCATCCGCTCCACTTGGACAAATGAAAATAAAGTAAGGGCCGGCAAACAACGACTGGCTGCGGTAAGATATGACAAAGAATCCGAGCAAAAGAAAAAAGACTTCACACTGATCATAGATGACTCTACCACTTACCATACACTGAATGATTTCCGCTCGGCCGAAGCACGCAAACTCTACCAGCAGAGGCAACAAAAACAGAAAGACTATGACAGCCTGAGGAAAGACCTGAGTTCCAAACGTGAGCAATATGCCAAAGGTGACAATGCACGTAAGCAAAACCTGACACCGGCCATTCTGGAACTGGAAAAGCGAACAGAACAACTTATGAAAGAAATAGACCAAATGGATATTGAAATACGAAACCAAGAGATAAAAAAACTAAAACAATAAATATCATGGAAGTATTCATCATCATAGCACTCATTTTAGCAGGGCTACTACTTTTTATAGCAGAAGTATTCCTAATTCCGGGCATCAGCATAGCTGGAATCGCATCAGCCATCTGTCTGCTATACGCCAATTATTATGCATTCCATACTCTAGGACCTATAGGTGGATTCACTACCCTGATTGCATGTGCTTTGGGCTGTATAGCTATTACCGCCTGGTTTCTACACTCAAAAACAGTAGACAAACTTTCTTTGAAGAAAACACTGGATTATAAAATAGATCCTTTAAAAGGTATTGAGATACATATCGGAGATAAGGGAATCACTATAACTCGCCTTGCATTGATAGGAAATGCAGACATCAACGGTCACATTGTAGAAGTACGTTCTGCCGACGGACTGATTGACGAGAACACTCCCGTTTATGTAGAACGAATGGTTGAAGGAGCAATCATTGTACGCAAAGTCCAATGAAAGATGCCCCACCCCCCTTTTCTTTGTTCTGTAGTTTCAGCGCTACTTGTTTTTCAACCGACATGCTTTAAACATCGGCAATGAAGGACGACAGAAACTTGGAATACGAATAATTAAAATTAAGAAATAACATTTACCTAAAAACACAAATTATTATGATCGAACCAAACTATTTTCCCCTTATCTTAATAGGAGGTGGAATTATTTTTGTGGTACTGTTTTTCCACTATGTACCATTTTTCCTTTGGCTTTCTGCCAAAGTATCCGGAGTACGCATCTCATTGGTGCAATTATTTTTAATGCGCATCCGTAATGTACCTCCTTATGTCATTGTGCCGGCTATGATTGAAGCACATAAAGCCGGCTTGAGCAACATCACCCGCGATGAATTGGAGGCCCACTATATGGCAGGTGGCCATGTAGAAAAAGTAGTCCATGCACTAGTGTCCGCATCCAAAGCCAATATCGAACTGTCCTTCCAAATGGCAACAGGCATTGACCTGGCCGGTCGTGATGTGTTCGAAGCCGTACAAATGTCAGTAAACCCCAAAGTGATCGACACCCCTCCTGTGACCGCAGTAGCCAAAGACGGAATCCAGCTTATAGCCAAAGCACGTGTCACTGTACGCGCCAATATCCGCCAATTGGTGGGAGGAGCCGGAGAAGACACCATTCTGGCTCGCGTAGGCGAAGGTATTGTTTCCTCTATCGGTTCATCAGAGAATCACAAATCAGTATTGGAAAACCCCGATTCAATCTCCAAGCTGGTACTCCGCAAGGGACTGGATGCCGGTACCGCCTTCGAAATTTTATCTATTGACATCGCCGACATTGATATAGGTAGAAATATCGGTGCCACTTTGCAGATAGATCAAGCCAACGCCGACAAGAACATTGCACAAGCCAAAGCCGAAGAACGCCGTGCAATGGCTGTCGCCCTAGAACAAGAAATGAAAGCCAAGGCCGAAGAAGCACGCGCCAATGTGATTCAGGCAGAAGCGGAAGTTCCCAAAGCTATGGCAGAAGCATTTCGCAATGGCAACTTGGGTGTTATGGACTATTACCGCATGAAAAATATACAGGCGGACACATCCATGCGTGAAAATATAGCCAAACCGGAAAACACTTTCGGGAATGAACCGTTAAGCAAATAAAACGACGAGCGACTAACATTTTTCATAGACACGGATAACACCTAGAAAAAACATTTCCTTGCGCAAAGACCAACTTTGCAGGATATAAAGCCATGTTATCCGTGTCCGAAAAATAATTTGGCCGCACATCGTTGAGAGAAACAGAAAATGCAGTCACTTACCATCAAAAGGAAGGATTATGAGAAAATATTATGCCGAATCTGAGTTGATAATCAATGCTGACGGTTCCATATTTCACCTTCATATAAAACCGGATCAGCTGGCAGAGAAAATAATTCTGGTAGGCGATCCGGGACGTGTAGCATTGGTCGCATCCCACTTCGACACCAAAGAATGTGAAATGGAAAGCCGTGAGTTCAAAACAATTACAGGTACTTACAAGGCGAAACGGATTACAGTTCTATCCACAGGAATAGGTTGCGACAACATAGACATCGTCATGAATGAGTTGGATGCCTTAGCCAATATCGACTTTGAAACCCGTTATGAAAAAGACCACCTGCGCCAACTGGAAATAGTACGCATTGGCACTTGCGGCGGATTACAACTTAATACACCTATCGGTACTTATATTTGTTCAGAAAAGTCCATCGGTTTTGACGGATTACTCAACTTTTATGCAGGCCGTAACGATGTTTGCGACCTGAAATTAGAACAGGCCTTTATAGAACACATGCACTGGAAAGGGAATATATGTATCGCTCATCCATACGTTATTGACGCCTCTCAGGAACTGATAGACCGTATTGCACAAGACGACATGCTCCGGGGCATAACGATTGCAGCAGGCGGTTTCTTTGGTCCACAAGGACGAGAACTACGTATCCCTCTTGCTGATCCCGACCAAAATGAAAAAATCGAGGCTTTTGAGTACAATGGTCATCGCATCACCAACTTCGAGATGGAAAGTTCTGCCCTTGCCGGACTGGCACGCTTGATGGGACATAAAGCCATGACTGTATGCATGGTGATTGCCAACCGACTGATAAAGGAAGCCAATCCCGACTATAAGAACTCAATAGACGACCTGATAAAAAAAGTATTAGAAAGGCTATAGCCTTCGGGGCTTCCCTTCTCTCTCCAGTAGGAATGGGAAGAGCAAGCCCTCATTTTTTTATTATCCAGACAAGAATCTGTAGTACAGAAAAAAGTCTCCCCTACTTATCATCATAAAACAAATAAAAAAATGGAAGCCAGTTTCAAACAAACAACTAATAATAAAGCAGAACGATATCGTCTTTTCCTCCCTCAATTCGAAAATTTGATTTCAGGCGAGAAAGAAGAAATAAGCGTTTTAGCCAACACAGCATCTGCCCTTCGGGAAGCCTTCGGCTTTTTTTGGGTAGGTTTTTATCTAGTTAAAAACGAACAGCTCATTTTAGGACCTTTTCAGGGAAGTATTGCCTGTTACCGCATCTCCAAAGGAAGAGGTGTATGTGGAACCTCATGGAACGAAGCTCGTAGCTTGATAGTACCCGATGTGGAACAATTTCCCGGACATATAGCTTGTAGTTCTTTATCCCGTTCCGAAATAGTAGTACCCATCTTGGTCAACGGACAAGTAAAAGGAGTATTAGACATTGACAGCGATCAATTAAATTCTTTTGATGAGACAGATCGCCATTATCTAGAAGAAATAACCACTATCCTTGCTAAAACATTGTACTATTAAGCAAATGAAAATGATAAATCAAGATACAATTTGTGCCATTGCTACTGCCCAAGGGGGAGCCATCGGAATAATTCGCGTATCTGGCCCCCAAGCCATTGAAATAACCTCACGCATATTTACACCATCCCAAGGTAAGCCATTGACCGAAAGAGAACCATACACCCTTACCTTTGGAAAGATATTCTCCTCCACCAAAAACATAAACAATATACCTCAAGAAAAGAGATCCATTCCCTCTCCGACAATAGCAATAATAGACGAAGTCCTAGTATCATTATTCCGGTCACCCCATTCTTATACGGGTGAAGATAGTACAGAAATCATGTGTCATGGTTCTTCCTATATTCTGCAGCAAGTGATACAACTTCTAACTGAGAACGGATGTCGCACTGCCTTACCTGGCGAATATACTCAACGTGCTTTTCTGAATGGAAAAATGGATTTGAGCCAAGCTGAAGCAGTAGCTGATTTGATAGCTTCTTCATCTGCCGCCACTCATCGCTTGGCAATGAGCCAAATGCGCGGAGGATTCAGTAAAGAATTATCCAACCTGCGCAACCAATTATTACATATCACCTCATTAATGGAATTGGAATTGGATTTCAGCGACCATGAGGAACTGGAATTTGCCAACCGTGAGGAACTGAACAGCCTCGCCTCCCACATTGAACAAGTCATTAGCCGGCTAGCGCATTCCTTTAGTGTAGGAAACGCTATCAAAAACGGCATTCCTGTAGCAATCATAGGAGAAACGAATGCTGGAAAATCCACTTTGCTAAACACTTTGCTAAACGAGGAAAAAGCCATCGTAAGCAACATTCATGGTACTACCCGTGATGTAATAGAAGATACGATTAATTTAGAAGGCATTACATTTCGCTTTATTGACACAGCCGGAATTCGTCAAACGACTGACACGATTGAAAATCTAGGTATAGAACGTACGTTTCAGAAAATGGATCAGGCTCGTATCATTTTATGGATGATAGATCCTACGGACCATAAGAATCAGTACGAAAAACTGAAAAGCCAAATCCTTCCACATTGCGAAGGCAAACAATTGATTCTAATATTTAATAAGTCAGATCTGTTATCACCTCTAGACAAAGAAAAGCTATTAAATATGTTTGCTAACCTGCAAACAAAGCAATTGTTCATTTCGGCTAAAAATCGAGAGAATATAGATACACTAGAAAAGATCTTAGTACAAGTAACAACTCTACCAGGAATCAATCAAAATGATATAATTGTTACAAATGTGCGCCACTACGAAGCTTTAACACGAGCTTTGGATGCTATTCATAGAGTAAAAGAAGGATTACAATTGGGATTGTCAGGAGATTTAATAAGCGAAGACTTGAAACTATGTATTTTCCATCTTTCAGATATTATAGGAGATGTTACTAATGATGAAGTGCTTGGAAATATATTTAAGAATTTTTGCATCGGCAAGTAAGTGGTGATTACCAACGATTAGCATATATCATCAATGATTATTAAGGCGTTCATTTTGAGCGCCTTTCTTTTTAGCCTTATAAGCGATAGTTATCGTTTATAGGGCTTTTTCAGCTCATTTTTGTA
Organism: uncultured Bacteroides sp.; assembly: GCA_947173895.1. GTDB lineage: Bacteria > Bacteroidota > Bacteroidia > Bacteroidales > Bacteroidaceae > Phocaeicola. Next base: position 35,166 of record CAMWGU010000022.1, read on the forward strand.
CCGTATTTGTTGCTCGCTTGTTGAAGACCGAAAATCCAGCGGAAAGGTAGTAGAGAAACTATACGCCATTTTACACGGTTTTACGAGAATTTACAGTAATAACGGAGAAATAAAGATGAATTAAAATGAGCAGTAACCTGAAAATTAAGCGAATTTGCGCTTGGTGCGGTAAAGAGTTTATCGCCCAGAAAACAACAACGGCTTGTTGTTCCA
>CAMWGU010000023.1 GCA_947173895.1 uncultured Bacteroides sp.
GGATATGAAAAGAGGATGTGCCGGTTTTGACACACCCTCATGTATAGGCTTACACGTACGTACGTGCAGAGCATATCTTCCCCTCATCTGGTTGCTTTCTCCCCTTCTCCTTTCACCCTTTCATCTTTGGAAAACGAACTATCAATCAGCCGGTTAAAAATGACAGGACATCCCCTCATCCTCCTTTCAGCCATGTGCCCCATCCCTTCACATCTGCCTTCAGGAAAGGTCGGCATTTTGCTTCTTGTTTGCGAATGAAAGAACGCTGAAAGGAAGATGAAAGGGCCGTACGGAATGTGCTTTCACTACCGGGAACCCTATCAGCAGGGCGTTTCAACGGATAATGAAAGGATGAAGAGGAAGAAGCTTTTCGTTATGAAACAGAATACGTGTGCAATAAATCCAAACGACAAACCGCCGGCTATTTATTGAACAACTCGAACGTGAACTTAAAGCCAAAGGTATCAAACTGCCCGTTGATGGTACTCACAAAAGCACCCACATCGAATACATGCGTGCCAATGCCATATCCCAGCTCGACATACGGGTTGAGGTGGGGCATAAACAGGATACCGCCATACAAACGCTCTTGCTGAATCAACCCCAGCCAGCGGTTCAGCGGTTTCAACAGGATAAAAGGAGACTCATACGTAAAGTTTCCTCGCCAATACTGACGGGAAGAGTTATACCAACGCCCGTCCAACAGTTGGAACGTGCCCCCTATATCATCGTTCCAGCCTTCGGGAAGGTTACGGCGGGCAAAATTGGCGAAATCGACAAAATACATATCTTCTTGCTTGGTGAACATGCCACCCCCGATGCGGTAGCCTATACTGCGGATGCCGCTCAGCTTCAGGTTTTGCTGTATGTCGAACTCCCAGCGTTCGTGGGCACCCGTGCTCCTGAACACCCCCTTGATGCCCCGCTCATAGTCCAGCATGAAGGTGGGCATGCTGGAACCCACATTCATCTTCCGCCGCCCATTCATGTAATAATACATGCCGGGCGTCCACTCAATGCGGATACGAGGGGCAAAACTGTTGTACTCCGACCTGACGCCCCGCAATGCCGCCAAGTCCTTACCGGTGAGGGGCCCCTCCGCCGGAAACTTCGAGTTATTGATGAGGTAACGCCAATGCACGGCCACACCCGCCTTGATAAACAATCCGTTCACCACCTCTATGTTATGAAACAGGTTGAAATATACGTCCTTGAAATAATCCAGCTTCAGGTTGTCAAAACTGAACACACTGTCGGGCAACTGTTTCAACTGGTCCAGCACCACACTGCTGTAGATGCGGTTGCCGTTACCCACATTCACCTCGAAACCAGCCTGTTTTTCGGGCCAATACTGCCAATCGGCATCCGCCTTCACATACAGTTCCTTGTGCGTGAAATTATAGCCTACCTGCGGAGTGACTCTGAGTACACGCCCATCGCAAAAAAGGCGGTTGTACTTAAACTTCTGCTTGTAGGAAATCCCCCTGCTATGGCTATAATCCAACATCACCGGATTGATTAACGGCGAACAGCGCACGCTACCCATGCTGGAGAGGTTGATACTGTAGCTGCTGATAAGCATGTCGCCCAACTCTCCCCAGAACTCCAGCCGCTCGTTCTTTTTTTTCCGAGGCATATACTGCAACGTATCCCGACGCAAAGCATTCTGCTTATACAAGGAATCTTCGGAGGCAGAAAGCGGGATGGGCCGCAGGGTATTGAACGTATCCTTGTCCGTCACCAGTTGGTCCGAATTGCAGGTCAGCGTATAAGAGTCTGTGAGATCATGATGATGTTTCTTCCGGGACTTACGCCGGGCAGCCCCTTCATAAAACTTGATTTCATGGTATTTCAGCCAGGCATCCATGTCCATCTCCAAGTGGTTCCCCAAGAATTTGAAGACCAGGTTCAGATCGAATTGCACCGGCAGGAATTCCACATCTCCCTCCTCGCCCATCCTGACACGGACCTTAAAACGAATCACATCATAAATCCCTTCGATGTAAAGTTCGCGGATAGTCCACACCTGGTCGCTTACCCACATGTATCCGCTGACCAGCTGAGTGCCCCGAAACTTCGGGACAATCCGTATCTTATACTGCTGGCAATCGGATGAGCCGGCTATGGAATCCAATAAATAAGTATAATACTTACTGGATTTCTTATCCAGCGGAGACAGGAGTTTGTCGGACATCAGGGAAGAAGAATAAATGTTCATGTTCAGATAATCCATCACGTCCGTTATCTGCCCCCTATGGCGCGGGAAAGTGGTCGATACCGCCTTTATTTTCCGGTCGTAGATGTCCGGAGCCGTGTAATGCAACTCACTGAGAGACTCCATGAGGTAATCGTTGACATGCTTTTCAAAACGAAACATGGAAGGTACATAGCGGATGAGGTGGTTGCGCTTATGTACCTTCAGCCTTCCTTTTAAATATAAGTCGGCCTTATATTCATCGATGATGCGCGAATAGAACGGCGAGAACTGGAAAATACACTGGAGAATGGAGTCGGAGACTGCCGGCTTGCCGGACATACCCACCGGCTTGTCCCCGGCCTGGACAGCCATAGGGCACAAGACACAAAACAGCATCAACCAGACAATCCGTATATAGTGCTTCATGATGTGTACTCCTTTTTCTTTGGTTACGGGAGCAAATATACGGAAAAACCGACAGGGTGACACACGATAATGCTTTATTAACATCCTTAACCAAAAGACTGCCTCCGCATGCCGGAATTACATCACCTAAAAATGAAAAAACAACCGGTCATATAGCGGATAATTAATCAAAAAGCAGTACTTTTGCAGCCAACAACCAGTAAAAGAAAAACAACATGTCTAGAATGAGATTTTTCGCTTTACAGGAGCTGGCCAACAGACGCCCCGTTCAGGTTGACTATCCCTCCGAAAAGCTATCCGACTATTACGGCAATCATGTGTTCGACCGTAAAAAGATGCAGGAATACCTGCCCAGCGAAGCTTACAAAGCCGTCATAAACGCTATCGAAAACGGCACACCCATCAATCGTGAAATGGCCGACATGATAGCCAACGGCATGAAAAACTGGGCCAAAACTTTCAATGTCACCCACTACACCCATTGGTTTCAACCCCTGACCGACGGCACCGCCGAGAAGCACGACGGGTTTATCGAATTTGGCGACGAGGGCAACGCGATAGAACGCTTCTCGGGCAAACTGCTTATCCAGCAGGAACCGGACGCTTCGAGTTTCCCCAACGGCGGCATCCGCAATACCTTCGAGGCACGAGGCTACACAGCATGGGACGTCTCGTCGCCGGCTTTCATCGTAGATAGCACACTGTGTATCCCTACCATCTTTATCTCATACACGGGCGAAGCGCTCGACTACAAGACTCCGTTGCTGAAAGCGTTGGGGGCGGTAGATAAAGCCGCCGCCGAGGTATGCCGGATGTTCGACCCGAACGTGAAACGCGTATTCGCCAACTTGGGCTGGGAACAGGAATACTTCCTGGTGGACACTGCGCTGCACAACGCGCGCCCCGACCTCTGCCTGACCGGACGTACCCTGATGGGGCACTCCTCGGCCAAGGACCAGCAGCTGGACGACCATTATTTCGGTTCCATCCCTCCGCGCGTGACCAGCTTCATGAAAGAACTGGAATTGGAATGCCACAAACTAGGCATCCCCGTAAAGACACGGCATAACGAAGTAGCCCCCAACCAATTTGAACTAGCGCCCATCTTTGAGGACGTGAACCTGGCCAACGACCACAACCAGTTGGTCATGGACCTGATGAAACGTATCGCCTCCAAGCATAACTTCACTGTCCTGCTGCACGAAAAACCATTCAAGGGAGTAAACGGCTCGGGCAAGCACAACAACTGGTCGCTCTGCACCGACACCGGCATCAACCTCTTCGCACCTGCCAAGACCGCCGAAGGAAACATGCTTTTCCTGACGTTCGTCGTCAACGTGCTGATGATGGTATATAAAAACCAAGATTTGCTACGTGCCTCCATCGTCAGCGCCGGAAACAGTCACCGCCTGGGAGCGAACGAGGCTCCTCCTGCCATTCTGTCTATTTTCTTGGGACGCCACCTGTCGCACATGCTGGACGAAGTGGTGGCACGCCTGAACAATGCCGAACTGACTCCCGATGAAAAGAAAGCCTTGCAACTGGGCATCGGCCGTATCCCCGCCATCCTGCAGGACAATACAGACCGCAACCGCACCTCTCCTTTCGCCTTCACCGGAAATCGCTTCGAGTTCCGCGCGGCCGGTTCGTCGGCCAATTGTGCCGCCTCCATGATTGTCATCAATGCCGCCATGGCACATCAGTTGAATGAGTTCAAGGCCCAAATAGACAAGCTGGTAAGCGAAGGCATGGAACAGGAAAAGGCATTGTACAAGATATTGAAGGAAACCATCATCGCCTCACAAGACATCCGCTTCGAAGGGGACGGCTATTCGGACGACTGGAAAACAGAAGCCGCACGCCGCGGACTGACCAACATCTGCCACGTACCCGAAGCCATCATGAAATTTAATGACGAACAATCGCGTGCCGTATTGATAGGCGAAAACATTTTTAATGAAAATGAGTTGGGTTGCCGCATAGAAGTGGAACTGGAGAAGTTCACTAAAAAGGTGCAGATTGAAAGTCGCGTGCTGGGCGACCTGGCCATCAACCACATTGTGCCCACGGCAGTGATTTACCAAAACAGATTGCTGGAAAACCTCCGCGGACTGAAAGAAATCTTCTCTGCCGAGGAATACGAAGAAATGGCCGAAGACCGGAAGAACCTAGTACGCGAAATCCAACAGCGCATCCTTGCCATCAAAAAAGCAGTACGCAAAATGACCGAGGCCCGCAAGGTGTCCAACCACCTAGGAAGCCAAGTAGAAAAAGCTTTCAGCTACGAAGAGCAAGTTCGGCCATGCCTGGAAGAAATCCGCGAGCACATTGACCATTTGGAACTGGAAATAGACGACGAGATCTGGCCGCTTCCCAAATACCGCGAATTGCTGTTCACTAAATAAGATAAGACAAAAAGCAACATGGTATCAGTGAAGAAAAACAAGATGCCACAAAAGGAAAAAAATATCATAAAAAAAAGCAAAGCTATACTGGGGAGGGAGGAAGCAACAGGACACCAAGACAAAAAGGATAGAAAATAAGATCCTATCCTTTTACTATTTTCTTTAGAAGAAAAATTACGAATATATTTGTCTTTTTTTCCACATTACTTCGTCCTTTTATTTTTTCTTCTTATATTTGTGCTTTATAACACGGTTTTATAGCACGTTTATGGTTAAAAAGGAATTATCAGAAACAGAGATTGCTGAAAGTATACCAGACTTATGGCAACCTTTGACACAGGAGCAAAGAGAATTCTTAGCTCAAAACTTTACTATACAGAAGTATAAAAAGAATGAAACAATATATTGCGAAGGTGAAACCCCGATGCACTTAATGTGTCTTCTTAGTGGTAAGGTGAAAATCTATAAGGAAGGTGTAGGAGGACGAAGCCAGATTATCCGCGTATTAAAAACGAAGGAATATTTTGCATATCGCGCCTTTTTTGCCGAAGGTAACTTCGTTACGGCCGCCTCTGCTTTCGAACCTTGTACCATCTGCCTTATCCCCATGCCGGCCATCATGAAACTGATAAAGGATAATTCCGAACTGGCTTTGTTCTTTATCCGTCAATTATCTATAGACCTAGGTATTTCTGACGAAAGGACTGTTAATCTGACTCAGAAACATATCCGCGGACGTCTGGCAGAATCGTTACTGTTTCTGAAAGATACTTATGGTCTGGAAGAGGACGAGTCAACGCTAAGTATTTACCTTTCAAGAGAAGATTTGGCCAATCTATCGAACATGACCACTTCGAATGCCATTCGCACTCTCTCCAATTTTGCAACAGAAAGGCTAATTACGATTGATGGTAGAAAGATTAAAATCATTGATGAAGACAAACTGAGAAAAATAAGCAAAATAGGATAAACAGTCTCTCTCTACGTAGAACTGTTTCATGCGTTTTCTGACACAAAATGCCACAGAGATAATAGAAATATATTCTTATTTATTCAGCCTATATTCTCTGTGTCATTTGTGTGATACTTCTTATAATGCTTTGCGTATCCGAACCAACTTGACCAGTAAATCTTCCAACAGATCGAGCTTCAGCATATTTGCTCCGTCACTTTTTGCAACAGAAGGATCTTCATGTGTTTCCATAAACAAGCCGTCAACACCAACCGCTACTCCTGCTTTAGCCACCGTTTCAATAAGTTGCGGCATGCCACCAGTTACTCCTGTAGTCTGATTAGGTTGTTGCAATGAATGTGTTACATCCAAAAGTACAGGAAAGCCCAAAGTCTGCATTTCCGGAATGCCCCGATAATCCACAATTAAATCCTGATAACCAAAAGTAGTGCCCCGCTCTGTCAACATCACCTGATCGTTTCCTGCTTCCACCACCTTGTTTGCAGCAAAACGCATAGCACCGGGAGACAAGAACTGGCCTTTCTTGATGTTTACAATCTTCCCAGTACGAGCAGCAGCTACCAACAAATCCGTCTGTCGGCAAAGAAAAGCAGGAATCTGCAACACATCCACATAACCAGCAGCCATAGCAGCTTCTTCTGCGCTATGAATATCTGTCACCACCGGAATACCAAATGTATCTCTCACCTTCCCTAATATCTTTAACGCTTTTTCATCTCCAATACCGATAAACGAATCCAACCGCGAACGGTTCGCCTTACGATAAGAACCTTTAAAAACATACGGAATGCCCAGTCTGTCCGTAATTGTCATCACACGTTCTGCAATACGAAGAGCCATCTCCTCTCCCTCTATCACGCAAGGACCGGCTAATAAAAAGAAATTATCTTTCCTCCTCAAATCTGAAATTGTTGTCATCTTCATTCTATTTATTGAGATATGTTAACTCTATTCCATTTTTTGAAAGCAAACAATGGAAAACTCTGAATTCTTTATTTCTAATTAGGAATAATCAATGTAATAGCTTCAGGTCGAATGGTAATTTCCAAAGGAAAATGACGATCCAAAATACGTCCGTCCAAACTGACAGAAGCATTCTGCGAACGAAGCACCTTTACCTTTCGAGTACGATAAGGCTTCACCATTTTGTGGTTTAAAATCCGCCCTTGCAACAACATCCATAAACCAGAAAACAGCTGAAGTATCTTCGGACGATATATGACCGATACATCCAGCCAGCCATTGTAAGGTACTGCACTAGGAGTCAGACCATAACCACGAGCACTTCCTACACACACTGTCATAATGCGACCGCGAATATGCTCACGATTGATACAAAGATGAGTACGATACAGTTTACGTTCAAATAACAATAGAAACATGGAAGCAATGAAAGATACCTCGCGTATGCCCCAAAAACGTCTAGTGCCATTCGATATCTGCACAATACGTGCTCCTAGCCCTATATAGACAGCATTCAGGAAATAACGGGATGTATGTTGCTCACCATCAAAATAATTACAACATCCCACATCGATTTTCCGCAAACGACGATTGATAATCCAATCTACCGCTGATTTATAATCATCTTCATCCAGCCCCCAATATTTGGCAAAATCATTACCAATTCCATTGGGAATAATTCCAAAAGCGATGTTTTCCTTATCCTCCACCGTAGAAGTCATGATGCCATTAATAGCATCATTGATCGCTCCATCACCGCCTACAATTACAATTGTCCGATAACCATTATTGGCCAAAGTGCGAGCCAAGCGTTCCACCGATCCAAAACCTTCGGAATGCACATAATCAAAAACCACCTTGCGGCTTTCCATATAGTCACGTATCTCGTTCCAACGCTTCTGAGTCTTCCGGCTTCCGGCTTTCGGATTATAAATAATCCCCCATCTATTTGGTTCTACAGCCATATTCTATTTAGTTTTTAGTGTGTAACAAGTTGATAATTTTTTCCACCTTCTTCTCTATAGGCAGATAAGCGTCCAGCCAATGTATAGTAAATCCCCTCCGTTCCATCCCCCGAAACCAGGTCATCTGCCGCTTAGCAAACTGATGGATAGCAGTCTCCAGCCGATGAAACATCTCATCAAATGAAAGTTCACCTAAAACGTATAAAGTCAGATATTTATATTCCAATCCATAATAAATCAGATCCTCAGCAGGAATTCCACTATCCAGCAAGGATTTTACTTCGCCCACCATTCCTTCGTCCAACCGTTGCCTCAGGCGGCGAGATATTTTCTCCCGGCGGCATTCGCGGTCTATATCCACTCCCACAATCAGGCTATGAAGCAACGGGAACTCACGGTATTCCGGCGGTTGCTGCCGGTAATACTCTTCTATCTCAATGGCACGGATAGCCCGTTTCACGGTATCCACATCCGTAGAGTTATGAAGTTTCTTGTAAGTCGATAGCAAGCGGGTCAGCTCCTCCAGCGATTTGTCTGCCAAAGCAGCCCTGAGCCCGGGATTTTCGGGGACAGGAAGCAACCTATATCCTTTCAGAACCGACTCGATGTACATCCCCGTGCCTCCGCATAACACAGGAAGCTTTCCCACCGCTTTCACTTGGTGATAGGCATTCAGGAAATCGCGTTGGTATTCGAATACATTGTATTTATATCCCGGCTCCACGATGTCTATCAGATGGTAAGGAACCTGTTTGCCGTCCACGGTGTAGTCTTGCAAGTCTTTCCCCGTACCCAAATCCATCCGGCGGTATATCTGCCGGCTATCGCCACTGATTATTTCGGCCCTCAACTTGTAAGCCAAAGCCGCGGCCAGGGGCGTTTTGCCCGAAGCGGTAGGTCCCAATATCGTTATCAAATCGTACTTTTCCATTCCAAGTTCTTAACAGTCGCACAAAGATAACCAAAATGTGCAACTTACCATGCAAAAGTGCATAAAAAAAGCCGTCCGAATATATCCGGACGGCTTTCGCTATATGGTTTTTTAACTGATTAGCAGTTTACAGAAGCCATGTGAGCGATCAAATCCAATACTTTGTTAGAGTAACCGATTTCGTTGTCATACCAAGAAACCACCTTAACGAAAGTATCAGTCAATGCGATACCTGCTTTAGCATCGAAGATAGAAGTACGAGTGTCACCCAAGAAGTCAGAAGAAACAACTGCATCTTCAGTGTAACCCAATACGCCAGCCAATTCACCTTCAGAAGCTTCCTTCATAGCAGCACAGATTTCAGCGTATGTAGCCGGTTTAGCCAAGTTAACAGTCAAGTCAACTACAGAAACATCCAAAGTCGGAACACGCATTGACATACCAGTCAATTTGCCGTTCAGTTCAGGAATAACTTTACCTACAGCCTTTGCAGCACCTGTAGAAGAAGGAATGATGTTGCCAGAAGCAGCACGACCACCTCTCCAGTCTTTCATAGAAGGACCGTCAACTGTTTTTTGAGTAGCAGTTGTAGAGTGAACAGTAGTCATCAAACCGTCAGTGATGCCCCATTTGTCATTCAATACCTTAGCGATAGGAGCCAAACAGTTAGTAGTACAAGAAGCGTTAGAAACGAACTGAGTACCCTTAACGTATGTTTTTTCGTTTACACCGCAAACGAACATCGGAGTAGCATCTTTAGAAGGAGCAGACATTACTACATATTTAGCACCAGCTTCAATATGAGCCTGAGCCTTTTCCTGAGTCAAGAACAAACCAGTAGATTCAACTACGTATTCAGCACCAATAGCATCCCACTTCAAATCAGCCGGATTTCTTTCTGCTGTTACGCGGATTGCATTACCGTTTACAATCAACTTGCTGTTTTCCACGTCAGCTTCGATAGTACCGTCAAATTGGCCGTGCATAGTATCATATTTCAGCATGTATGCCAAATAATCAACCGGACAAAGGTCATTGATACCTACGATCTGAATATCGTTTCTTTTCTGAGCTGCACGGAATACAAAACGGCCGATACGACCAAATCCGTTAATACCTACTTTAATCATTTTGTTTAAATTTTAAAGGTTTTATAATATAGCTTTTAAACACTCTATTTTGGAATGTTGTTAAACGATTAGTTTTTATTTCCTAAAACGCGATGCAAAAATAAGAATTTGTTTTTATATTCGCACACAAATTCATATTAAAATAAAAAAAAATGGGGAAAAGTAGTTTTTTTCAAGATTTTAAAGCGTTCGCTATGCGCGGAAACGTTATTGACATGGCCGTCGGTGTAATTATTGGCGGAGCCTTTGGTAAAATTGTGTCTTCCATCGTGGCTGATGTGATCATGCCTCCTATTGGACTATTGGTAGGTGGGGTAAACTTTACAGATTTGAAATTACAGCTAAAGCCGGCCGAGATAGTAAACGGTGTAGAAAAAGCTGCTGTAACATTAAATTACGGCAACTTCCTGCAAGCCACCTTTGATTTTATCATCATCGCTTTTTCTATATTCTTATTTATTAGACTGCTGGCCAAACTAAGCCGTAAGAAAGAAGAAACTTCGACTCTTGCAGCCCCTCCCGCTCCCAGCAAAGAAGAAGTGTTGCTGACAGAGATCCGCGATCTTTTGAAGAAACAAACAGAAAAGGAATAAGAAAAGTGTGGCGGAGTGGGAATATTCCGGCTCTGCCACACTGTTCTTTGCATCAGTTTCCACCCACTTCCACATCCTCTAGCCAAACTTAGAGTACTAAAGCCTCACCGATTCAACCATCTAGCCGCAAGAGGACAGTAAGCACTAGTTTTTTTTCAATTCCATATATAAAAAGCCGTACCGGCATGGCCGTTTTTTTATTTTTTCTGAGTATCTTTGCACCATAAAATCATTTACATATTTTAATTATATGCAAGAAAAAATCATTATCCTCGATTTCGGCTCACAGACGACACAGCTTATAGCGCGTCGTGTCCGCGAACTGAACACCTATTGCGAGATTGTACCTTACAACAAATTTCCACACAATGATCCGTCCGTAATTGGTGTAATTCTTTCCGGAAGCCCTTTTTCGGTATACGATGAAAGTGCTTTTAAAATCGATTTGAGCAGTATCCGTGGAAAATATCCGATCTTGGGTATTTGCTATGGTGCACAATTTATGTCTTATATCAATGGTGGTAAAGTGGAACCTGCAGGTACACGCGAATATGGACGCGCACACCTCTCCACTTTCGATCAGGAAAATCCGTTGTTGAAAAATGTCCGTATCCATTCACAGGTATGGATGAGTCACGGAGACACCATCACTGCCATTCCTGAGAATTTCAAGATCATCGCTTCAACTGATAAAGTAGCTATCGCCGCTTACCAAATAAAAGAGGAAAAAGTATGGGGAGTACAATTCCATCCTGAAGTATTCCATAGCGAAGACGGTACACTGCTTCTAAAAAACTTTGTAGTTGACATTTGCGGAGGAAAGCAAAACTGGAGTGCCGCTTCCTTTATAGAAACAACAGTTGCCGAGCTGAAGAAACAATTGGGAGATGACAAAGTGGTATTAGGGCTGAGCGGCGGAGTAGACTCATCCGTAGCTGCCGTATTGCTGAACAAGGCTATCGGCAAAAATCTGACTTGCATTTTTGTTGATCACGGCATGTTGCGTAAAAACGAATTCAAAAACGTGCTTCATGATTATGAATGCCTCGGACTGAACGTTATCGGAGTGGATGCCAGCCAGAAATTCTTCAGCGAACTGGCAGGAGTGAAAGAACCGGAAAAGAAACGCAAGATCATTGGCAAAGGATTTATCGATGTATTTGATGAAGAAGCCCATAAAATCAAAGATGTGAAATGGCTGGCACAAGGGACCATCTATCCAGATTGCATTGAGTCATTAAGTATTACCGGCACCGTTATTAAGAGCCATCACAATGTGGGAGGGTTGCCCGAAAAAATGAATCTGAAACTTTGCGAACCATTGCGTCTGTTATTCAAAGACGAAGTGCGTCGCGTAGGACGTGAGTTAGGAATGCCTGAACACTTGATAACACGCCATCCGTTCCCCGGACCGGGACTGGCCGTACGTATCTTAGGTGATATTACTCCTGAAAAAGTACGTATTCTGCAAGATGCTGATGACATCTACATCCAAGGGTTAAGAGACTGGAAAGTGAAAGATGCGAATGGAAACGAAACATCACTTTATCACCAAGTATGGCAAGCTGGTGCTATTTTGTTACCGGTACAAAGTGTAGGTGTAATGGGAGATGAACGTACTTATGAACGAGCAGTCGCACTACGTGCCGTAACCAGCACAGATGCCATGACTGCCGACTGGGCACATTTGCCATACGAATTCATGGCCAAGGTTTCAAACGATATCATCAATAAAGTGAAAGGCGTGAACCGTGTTTGCTATGACATATCGTCCAAACCACCTGCCACCATCGAGTGGGAATAACATTCCAACAAGAGTGTTTCCAGTCAAGGGTCTATTATCATCTTTCAGTCAGGTAATATATACCTTATTAAATATCAATGATGATAATTGAAGGATAAAAAGGCCTTTTGGAGAACAGAAAGAATCAGGACATAGATCGTTTCATTTAACAAATATATAAAAGCAGAGTGGAGATATATACAAGACATATTATCCCCACTCTGTTTGCATACAGACGTTTACTTACTTCTTAGCATCTACAAAGTCATGAACCTTATTTTTAATCTCATCTGCTCTTTCAGCCACTTCGTAGGTTTTATCAGCAACTTTATCGGCCACTTTTTTTCCTACATTCAAAGCTTGTTCCTTGGCTGAATCTGCCATATCTTCTGCTTGATCGGCCGCCACATGCATAGCATGAGAGATTTTCTCCTTCAGCTGGTTGGCTTTTGAAGTCTGACTATAACGATAAACAATCGCTCCAAGGATAGAACCAAGTCCCAGTCCTAGCCAAAAATTTGAACATTTAGTTTCCATAATTAAAATTAAGTTTAAAAGTTTAATAATAAATTCAGAAGATATACACCTCCTAAATCAATAACACAATCTGATAACAATAAAAATATAATCAAACATCTTTGAACTGTTATTCTATTCTTTTTTTTAAAACCGTACAACTAGCTCCATTAAAGATCTCATCATCACACATTCATGAATAACATCCATAGTGAAAGGTATCCAATGATTATCTCATGAATCATTTTATTCATTTCTACAAAAAAAAACAATAAGCCCGAAATATGGTTCATTAAGAAAGAACTCTATTAACAATATTTATATGAAAAGAATAACTGAAATTCAGATCTTCACAGAACATCAAGCCAAGAAAGTCCCCATAAGACCAAGAAAGCTCCCACAACCGAAGCAACCGTATATCCTATGTTAAACACACCACTCCATTCCAAACACCCGAAAGCCCATCCGCTCAATACTCCGCCCACCACACCTACCAATATATTATCAAAAAGTCCGAATCTGTTTTTCTTTAACCGACAAAACAATATTCCGGTGATAATGCCACTCATAATACATATCCAATAACACATACCGCTATATTTAAGTTCATTAACTGTATTCATAAATTCGCTTTATCCGCAATATTTATAACAGAAAAACAAAGGCCAACAACCGTTGTTCGAAACACGAAATAATAATTAACAAGACTTTTAAGAAATACAAGATATCTTTTCTTCCTCTAAAAAGTTCCCAAAAAAGAAAAAGACATCAACCATTCTCATAAAAAACATTGTTATTAGCTCAAATCAATTTGATTCCATAAAGAAACGATGTACATCAATAAAAGAATTTTATTATTAACCTAAAAAACAAAAAGTTATGTTCTATCACGTAAAAGATTTACAGTTCAACGCTCGGGTGTCTCAGCCCGATCCGCGTTTCGCACGTGTCATGCTTGAAGCATTTGGCGGTGCTAATGGAGAATTAAAATCTGCCTTGCAATATTTTGTACAGGCATTTAGTTGTCACAATCCCTATCCGGACAAATATGACATGCTAATGGATATTGCAACCGAAGAATTTGGCCATCTAGAAATAGTAGGTGCCACTATCCAAATGCTTTTAGGTCCGATAAACGGAAAAAGAAAAGAAGTTATTGAAGATACACCATTACATGCAATGATGAGTGGTAAGTCCGCTAAAGAAGACCTTATTCACCAAGCTTTCACAAACCCATCATTCTTGATTTGTGCCCCCGGAAGCCCGACTTTAACAGACAGCAACGGAAATCCTTGGTCTGCCACATACATATCTGCCTGTGCAGACCTTACCGCAGATCTCCGTTCCAACATGGCAGGTGAGGCACGTGCCAAATTAGGCTATGAGAACCTGATTCCACTAACAGACGACCCCTTAGTAAAAGAAACCCTAGTCTTTTTGATGACCCGCGAGGTCACACATTTCCAACAATTTGAAGCTGCCCTTGAGACTATTCAACCCAATTTCCCTCCCGGAGTATTCCAAACTTCTCCCAAATACAGCAACCTGCACTTCAATTTATCAAAAGGCAATGAAGCGCGCGGCCCTTGGAACGAAGGACAAAGTACAAAATTGAAAGAAGAATGGCAGTATATTGATCACCCGTTAGAAACTATACAAACCACCAACGGATTACTGGATCTGCAACCCAAAGGAACCAACCGAACAGAAAAAGAGGTACGAAAAGCAGACGAACAGTTAGCCCATAAACGCAGTGAGGAAATTCTGTCCGTCACTCCCGAAAAGGATTTCAAATGGAGTTGTTATCCCAAAAGCAATCCCTCAGTTTCTAAACCGACAGACTGAGAACTGCCGACTTATAGGGATTAGTGAAGATAAATACTCTTGAATCTCTGCATTCTAACAGACCAATGCACCTTACTAAGTGTTTACAGTTATTTAGATGCAGACAATACCAAATGACGCGGATTTCTTTAATCGTAAACTCTCTTTGTCCGATTAAAAAATCCGCGTTTTTTTGTATATCCGCACCTATCAATCCCTCCTTTTAACAGAAAGCATCGCTACCCCATCACAGTGGCAACAATCTTACGTCCTCCTCCCTGATTCCGGAACTCACAAAGATAAATTCCCTGCCAGATACCCATATTCAGTTTACCATCTGTAATTGGTATAGTCAGACTAGCCCCCACTAAAGTAGTTTTTGCATGAGCAGGCATATCGTCCCATCCTTCTAACGTATGCTCATAATAAGGTTCACGTTCCTTTACAAGGCGATTGAAAATAGATTCCATGTCACTACGAACATCCGGATCCGCATTTTCATTGATGCTCAATGCTGCACTGGTATGCTTGATAAATAAATTAAGCATACCCATTTTGGGAAGTGAAGGCAAATTGCGTATCACTTCATCAGTAATCAAATGAAATCCCCTGACACGGGGACAAAGTATAAATTCTATCTGAGAAACCATAATATACAATCATTTTTTACGCATCCATAAAGATGCCACCTTCCGATTTACGACCACCATATTTAGCAACGATACAACAATGAAAAGCAAAATACCTACAACATAAGCCGGCCACAGGCTTCCTTCTTCTAACCGCGGAAACAATTGCCCAATCCTATTCATGTAAATGGTACGTACATAAACCACAATACCTAACGACAACAATAAGATGATCATATTAAGTGAAAAAGTAAGCAATTGATAAGGCATGGCTACTTTAACGGGAGTATACCCGATCAACAACAGGTTCTCCAGTTTGACTGTATTCTTTTGCAACAACAAATAGATGCTGAGCATCAATATATAGAAAGACAATGTACTAATAAGCAAACCAACCGACAACACAATACCCGCAATCACTTTCAGAAACCAAGCCGTTTTTCCTGCATCCAACTTATCATCTTCTGCATCATATCCCTTGTCCTTAAAAAATTGGGGAATACGGTCGTCGGCAGGATGATCTACCTCCACTATCAACCGCGATGGCTCACAATTCTGCCCTAGAGCAAATACTGAGTTAGCCCAGCGCATAAATGCCTCCGGAACCAGAATCGTATTCAACCGATTGGAAAATCCGGCAATTCTTCCCTTAAAACTTTCAGTACGACTCCCACCACTAAGACGTATATCCAAATTAACCATCCCCATCAGTCCTTCCGATAATTGTGGCAAACTGCGGGTTTGTGCAAATCCGAAATTATACAAATTTAAGTAATTACGGGGAATAATGATAGGAACCACCCGTTCATTCTCATTAAATTTCCATCGGTCCAAATTCACATCTACATATTCATCGGGCACTGATTCAAAAAACATGGCTGTAGACATATGCAACCCCTGCATTTCCATACCTGCCGAAACCTTAAATAGAGAAGGCATAAACACTCCTACTCCTTTGGTAAACGGTTGTTCCTTGATTTCTGCAATATCCTGCTCAGAAAACGTGCTACTCTTGCCGACGAAGGATCCCAATGTACTTACTTTCTTGCTGACAATGATATAATCTTTCTTCATGAAACTGTCGCCTTCGGTAAAGACCGGCAATACATCCTTGTAAAACTGAACACTCAGCAACACAATAACCATACCACACAAATTAGCAAAGAAGAATCCTGCCAACTGCGGAAAACTGATATGCTGGCGCAATAATTTCCAAACTAATCTCATAGCCTCCAGATTTTCGTGTAATCCAATTCCAAATGTTTACCAATAGAAGTCACTACAATCCCCGCACCTTGCTTGCCCGCTTCCTCTGTCAATACCTGTGACATGATCCACCCGTTTTCTGCATCCAGATGACTGATCGGCTCATCTAGAAAAATAAAATCAAAAGGTTGGCAAAGGGCACGGATCAACGCCACACGCTGCTGTTGCCCAAAAGACATCTTAGCTATCGGCGTGTCCCACTTATCGGCAATACCAAATCGCTCAAACCAAAGCCTGATTTCTTTTCTCGACTTAAACCCTGTCAACGAGTTCTTCAATTGCACATTCTCCCATGCCGTCAATTCCGTAAACAAACGTAGTTCTTGAAACAACATACTGACGGAACGTTTCCGGATATCCACCCAATTGTCCACCGAGAGATGACGGATATTCTTTCCATCGAAACAAATAATGCCCTGATAATCGTCACGATAGCCATATATATAGCTGCAAAGAGATGATTTTCCGGTACCGGATGCGGCTTCCACCAAATAGACCTCTCCCCGTTTCAGAGTCAATCCTTGATGCCATACATCAGACTGTATAGAATCTCTCCCTGCAAAAACAACAGGAAGAATTTGTTGCAACTCTATTGAATTCATAAGTTTTCCAATCCACGTGCTATCAATTGCAGCACATTAGTCTCTTTATCTTTCATTACTATATTCATCTGTGCGCTTCTCCAATCAGGAATCATCACATCCATATAGTCGCATGCACCCAATACAGCATTAAGCACAGCGACACGGCCACCTAACATACGGCCTAACAGAAAATTCGACTGAACATCTTTCAATAACTGCACCGTGTTCAATGCAATAAAAAAGCGGTTGCAGGTCAACTGCCCACTCCAAGGAGCATGCTGTAAGGATACCCCATAACGGCGTCCTGCTTCATCTGCCAACCGTTCATTATTTGAGATGTAAAGCATATCATCTTTCACACCAAACCAAATGCTGTGGCGATAAATACGAAACTCATATTGATCCTTACCCGTAGAATTCAATTGCATCTGTCCGCCCGTCATGGCCAGCCAAGGGCGCAAATCCTCAAAAGATTGCAAGAAATGCTTATTCGTCACATCAGCATAGACCAGCCAGTCATTATCTGCCAAAGAAGTATATCCTATAGCAATATCTCCATGAACGGAAGAGAACAGGCCTTGAATATCTATCGGCAACAGTGGGTTTTCCAAAGCTTGTCTGACTGTAGGATTTTCACAAATCAAGTCATAAATACCTTTTCCGTTGATGTTTCCTGCTGCCCACGCCAGCGTATTGACAGGAAAACATTCCAGATATGTCCCTTTGATGGGAGAAGAAGCGGCCGAGTGTTTCTCATACATAGCAATTAAATCCTTATTCTCGGTCAACGTCTTTACATTCACAGCTATCCTGCCTTTTTCAAAAGCAGCAGTAACTAGATATTTCATATCTTCCAATTTCAAATCAGCAGGCATCCCCATACGCAACTGCATGGTCACCTCACTGGGCATGAATGACATGTTCATCACCGTTGCAATTTCGCCTGTCGCCGCATCCAGTTCACCAAAGTCCGTTGTTCCCACATAGCTGTTCTCCGTATCCTGACGCATCAACGAAAACAGACTTCCTTTCAGGCTGAGCGCATCCCCCTTATTGCTTCCCATCAACAGAAAAACTCCATCATTAAAAGCACACAATGCCACCCCCATTTGGGTCCATGTACATCCATCCTCGCTTTTTAAGTCCGAACAAATATGCTCGCGATTCAAGGCCTTCAATAAATCCTCTACCTTGCCTTTATCCTCCACTTTAGCCAATAAGGCAAAAGCATTAGAGTGAGGCGTAATAAACATGTATACTTTATCTGTAAAAGACAAACCCGATTCTGACGGATTCCTTACTATTTTTTCCGCAGTCTGATACGCCTCTCCTTCCAACCCGCTCTTCAAAGCGTCTGTCAGTCTGGCCACGACCTTTTCGCTTCCTTTATTGCCGAGACCGCTTTTCCCCACTATGGCCTTAAAGTCGAACGACATCACCATGGCCGCGTCCTTAGGAATGGCATGCGTATATTCCTTTTTCGAGGAACAGGAAACCATAAACAGCCCTATGGCCAGCCATACAATTCCCCAAACATTTTTCTTCATATTCATTATCTTTGATTTAACAAGTTCAAAGTATGACAGGCTACTAATGCCGCTGTTTCTGTACGTAAGCGCGAATTTCCCAAACTGACCGGCCGAAATCCTGCCGCTATGGCTTTAGCCACTTCTTCCTCACTGAAGTCTCCTTCCGGACCAATCATCACCAAAGCGTCTTTCCCAAGCACTAGTTCATCTTTCAACAAAGGTTTTTCGCCTTCATGGCAATGAGCGATAAACTTTTGGCCTTTGAATTCTAGTGAAATGAACCTATTGAAATCCATCATCTCATTCAGTATCGGCTTAGTGCCTTTCAACGACTGCTTTATTGCCGACACCAGTATCTTCTCAATACGTTCGTTCTTGATTATTTTCCTTTCGGAATAGCGACAACTCAAGAAAGATAGCTCGTCAAATCCTATTTCGGTGGCTTTTTCGGCAAACCACTCGGTGCGGTCCATATTCTTAGTGGGTGCCATAGCAATATGTAACCACCCGTTCCATCCTTTGGGTTGCGGCATGACATCCAATATCTTCACCTGACACCGTTTGCCTCCCGCCACGCTGATCACCGCTTTATAAAAAGAACCTTTTCCGTCCGTCAACATGATCTCGTCGCCGACAGAAAGGCGCAAAACACGCAGGCAATGCCCTGCCTCCTCTTCCGGGAGTTCTGAAGTAGTCGCTATATCAGGAGTATAAAAAACATGCATAATACGTTATCTTTTAATTTAAACAATCACAAGGTTCACATCATCTCGGTAGTACAGGGTACGTACTTCACGATTCGGCATCCTTATACGGATTTGTTTCTTTCTTGTTCTCTTCGTTTAATTTCGTCATGTAACTGACCGGCCCGTTCGTAGTTTTCCTCTTCTACAGCCTGCGACAATGCCTCTTCCAGCAATTTGGTATCCACCAGATTCACATTGACTGCAAAATTGGTTTCTCCGGTCTGACGTACATATTCGGTATTCAAAATACTTTCATCCATATAGATGGCACATCTATAGCGCAAGGCCAATGCTATGGCATCGCTAGTCCGAGCGTCAATTTCAATCTTCTCATCACCTTTCTCCAGACATATATAGGAATAGCTAACACCGTCTTTCACCTTATATACTAATACTTTCTTCAAAACTCCCCCCAGCTTTCTTATCACCTCCAGCAAAAGGTCGTGTGTCAAAGGTCGCGACACTTTCTGTCCCAGCATGATTTCTTTAAGATATTGCGCTTCTGATGAATCGACTATAACGGGCATTTTATTATCACCATTCACTTCTTCCAATACCAACACATACATATCTTCTCTCTTGCGTGTAGAAAACATGCTGCACACTCTCATTTGAATTTCATTCATATCATTTATTTTTTAAGCATGGCTAAAACAACCGATATTAAACAAATAAGTTCCTATGGAGAGTTCCCATACAGAAGCCTGCAAGAAACTCATGATGTTCAGTCTGATTCTCATGCTGGTCATTTCATTCTTCGTTCCTTTTTATTGATGTATATCGTATATTATTTGGCAAAGATATAAAACAATTCGATTTTTTGCGGGTATCAGCATAAAAAAATACATTTTGTCACAGCCTTTCCCATTCGGTACACCGCCTCCATGCGCAACGCTTTTCGCATGCTGTTCACAGCGGATCGAAAAGATGATTCAGAACAGCATACGACCATGGCTTACGAACTACGACAGGGGACTTGTTCTAAAAAGAGGCATACAACATCGGAAATCGGGCATGATGCCACACGTAGGCAGCCGGATATTTCCCAATATTGCGCACGTCCTGCACTTGTTGCAAAATGCCCCTTTTATTCTCTCCCGTCACCAAGAAACAGGTATGGCGGGCCTTTATCATCGGAAGCCCCGTCATACAGATACGCACAGTCTCGTTGTAAGGATTGACAGAAACTACATACGGCTCGCGAGTATACAGAAGATCCATGCGATCGGGAAAAATGGACGAAGTATGTCCGTCTTCCCCGATACCCAACAAGACATAATCAAAAACAGGCACACCGCCCATGGCAGGAACAGTGGTTCTGACTATGGAGGTATATCGTCTGGCCTCTTCTTCAGGAATTTCCTCGCCTGCAATGCGATAGTAATGACTGGCAGCAATCCCGACTTGGCCAAGCAGCAGACGATTTGCCAAGCCGAAATTGCTCTGCTCGTCGGAAGGCGACACACAACGCTCGTCCACCCAGTAGAAGCGGATACGAGACCAAGGAGTACAAGAGACATATTCACGCTTCCACACTTCAAACAAAGTGGCAGGAGTAGTTCCTCCCGAAAGAGCAATGGTAAAAAGACGTCCGGAAGCTCCACTCACAGCTTTCAGCAGACCCGTAATCAAGGCTCGCGATGCTTGTATTGGCGACGCATAGAAACATTTCATACTTTTATTCCAATCAATCATTCAACATGATTCCCGATGCAAGTTCATCCCTCTCTATCCCTACAGGAAAAAACACAGAGAAAAGAGTCACAGTCTACAATATAAATCGGCATGTGTCAGGTTCTTGCACGGATTGGTCCATCGTGCATGGCTGCGGTTTATCAACACATCCGCTTCTTTCGGCCCCCATGTACCTGCAGGGTATCCATAAAGAGGAGTATCGGGATAGCTTTCCCAATAAGCCAGCAATTTATCAAAATAAGCCCAACTTTCCTCCACGGCATCGGAACGGGTAAAAAGCGTAGGATCACCTGCCAGGCTGTCCTCCAACAGGCGGACGTAGGCATCTCCCGTGTCTCGATCGTGACGGTCATAAGTGAAATCCATTTCCATGGTTCCCATATAAAAACCGGCTCCAGGCTCCTTCATGACCATGCGCTGAAGAATTCCCTCGTCGGGCTGAATACGGATAATCAGCGCCTCGCCCTTATATCGGCCCCCTTTCCTCTGAAACATCTGCATGGGAGCAGGTTTGAAATGAATCACTATCTCGGTCACCTTGGTAGGCATTTGCTTTCCGGTACGAATGTAGAAAGGTACTCCCTGCCAACGCCAATTGTCTACATATAAGCACATGGCTATATATGTCTCCGTGCGCGAATCCGGGCGAACACCTTTCTCGTCACGATAACCTATACGGCCGTCGCAGGCCATATATTGACCACGAACCACATTGTCGCGAATATATTCATCTGTCAGCGGACGAAGAGATTGATAAACTTTGATTACCTCGTTTCGGAAGCCGTTCTTGTCAAACCGAGCGGGCGGTTCCATAGCAGTAATGGCAAGCAACTGCATCAAATGGTTCTGCACCATATCACGCAAAGCCCCTGCCCCATCATAATATCCGCCACGAGTGCCTATACCCATATTTTCTACTGCCGTTATCTCTACATGATCTATATAGTTACGGTTCCATATCGGTTCGTAAACTGCACTTCCAAAACGAGTCACCATAATGTTTTGCACGGTCTCTTTCCCCAAGAAATGGTCAATGCGGTAGATGTCTTCTTCCCTAAAACAAGCTGCATATATCTTGTTCAGACTTTGCGCAGAAGCCAGATCGTATCCGAAAGGCTTCTCGACAATGATGCGCTTCAACCCCGGCTGTTCCAGCAAGCCGGCACGGCACAGACAGGCAGGCACCAGTTCGTAGAGCAAGGGCGGAGTAGCCAGATAAAACAGATAATTTCCATGATTGCCGGAAAGGCCGGAAAGCAATTTCAAACGGTTGTTCAGCAAGGGATAAGTGTTTTCGTCTGCCGGGTCCATAGGCTGGTAATGGACGATAGAGAGAAAATCGTCCAACACTTCCGTTTCTTCTCCGGTCAGAGCACCAGAATGCATCAGTTCTTCCTTCAGATAAGCGCGATAACTTTGGTCTGTATACGGTGTACGGGCACAGCCAATGATAATAAAAGATCCGGCTGAACTACTTTTGCCGTATATCTTTATCAAGGCAGGCATCAGCTTGCGGCGGGTCAGATCGCCCGAAGCGCCGAAAATAATTAAAAACAAGTCATAGGGTGAATGCATAATCCTTTCTTTTATTGAGTATATCCTTTTCTTAATCCGGCATCGCTGATTATCAGCTTCAGTACCAGCGGCCGTTCTTTCGCCTGTCGAACCGGCATGGCTCATAAGGAGGGCTACATAACCTTTTCAATCATTTCATTCCCAATGTTCATGAAAGAACTCTCCCCGCAGACTGTCCACCCGCTCGAAGGTATGTGCGCCAAAATAATCACGCATCGCCTGAATCAGATTGGCAGACGAATGACGAGTGGTCAGCCCCAGATAATAATTCAACGCGGCAGAAAGTACAGGTGCCGCCAATCCTTCTTTCAGCATGACGCCCATATACTTTTTCCATACGGGCAGCGCTCGGGCCACTTCCTGTCCGAAATGCTTGTCGAGCAATAGATGAGGAAGATCCGGCGTATGGCGCCACGCTTCGGCCATATCGCTCAGAAAAGCTGAACGGATAATGCAGCCGGCACGCCACAACAAGGCAATAGCAGAAAGATCCAGCTTCCATCCATACCGTTTGCCGGCGGCCCGCATCAAAGCAAAGCCTTGCGCATAACCTGTCAGACGGGCGGCATACAATGCGGTCTCCAGTCCGGCCACTG
The DNA here is from genome assembly GCA_947173895.1 of uncultured Bacteroides sp. GTDB lineage: Bacteria > Bacteroidota > Bacteroidia > Bacteroidales > Bacteroidaceae > Phocaeicola. The sequence continues at coordinate 23,327 of CAMWGU010000023.1, forward strand.
TGTCTTGATAATGATATACCGGACGGTTCTCCGTATGCACATAAGCATTGGCCATCAGCATACGCAAATTTTTCTCTGCCGACAAGTTACGGGCAAAAACCGCACCGGCTATCACGTCCAATGACATATTGAGTTCCATCGAATTGGCTACACTCCAGCGTCCGGTACCTTTTTGTCCGGCAACATCTAGAATATTATCGACCACATAACCGCCTCCCTGTTCCTTATGACGCAAAATGGCCGAAGTAATTCCTATCAGATAACTGTGCAGGCGCCCTTTGTTCCACTGTTCGAAAACATCCGCCATTTGTTCATTCTTCAATGCCAGCAAATGCTTCATAGCATAATAAATTTCGGCTATCAACTGCATATCCCCATATTCTATGCCATTGTGTACCATCTTCACATAATGGCCGGCTCCACCGGGACCTATCCACTCACAACAAGGAGTTCCGTCTTCGGCCTTGGCGGCGATGCTCCTCAGTATCGGTCGGACAATCGGCCATGCTTCCTGCGCACCGCCAGGCATGACAGACGCTCCGTGCAAGGCCCCCTCTTCACCTCCCGATATGCCGCAACCCACAAAATACATGCCTTTATCGTAAAGCGTTTTCACACGACGCTCCGTATCCTCAAAATAAGAATTTCCCCCATCTATAATGATGTCGCCTTTATCCAGCAAAGGAAAGAGCGAGTCTATCAGTTCGTCAACAGCCGCGCCCGCCTGCACCATCAGGAGGATGACCCGCGGAGACTTCAGAGCCTCAACAAAACCTGTCAGTTCATTGCTGCCAATGATACCTTTTCCTTTAGCACGATTTGCCATAAAATCAGCCACCACATTCTCTTCCTTGCCGGGCAGGGTACGGTTCCATATCACCACCTTCCATCCTCTGCCTGCCAAGTTCAACGCCAGGTTCTGCCCCATTACGCCCAATCCGATTAATCCTATATCTGCCTTTTCCATAAAATTGTTTTTTATATTTAACTGTTTAAGCAGGTAATTTGTTCAATAGTTCTATCTTTGCACTATCAAAACAATAATACATTACTATGAAAAGACTCAAAATCGGCTTATTGGCCCGCATCATCATCGCCATCGCATTGGGCATCGGATTTGGAAATATATTGTCAGGCGAACTTGTTAGGCTGTTTGTTACTTTCAACGGAATATTCAGCGAGTTCTTGGGTTTCATCATCCCGCTGATTATTCTTGGACTGGTCACTCCCGCCATTGCCGATATTGGCAAAGAAGCAGGAAAAATGCTGGTGACAACCACGCTGGTGGCATACAGCGCCACTCTGTTCTCCGGATTCCTTTCTTATTTCACAGGAGTGACTCTTTTCCCTTCCATGATTACCCCGGGAGCTCCGATAGAACAAATCAGTGAGGCTCATGACATTTCTCCGTTTTTCACAGTAGCCATTCCTCCAGCAATGAATGTGATGACTTCTCTAATTTTGGCCTTCACCCTGGGGCTGGGCATTGCCCATCAAGACGGTATGGCACTGAAGAATGTGTGCAATGACTTCAAAGAGATTATAGTCAAGACCATTCAGGCAGTGATTCTCCCCCTGCTTCCTATTTATATATTCGGCATCTTTCTGAATATGACTCATTCCGGACAGGTATATAACATCTTGATGGTATTTATCAAGATTATCGGAGTAATCTTCCTGCTTCATATCTTTCTGCTGGTTTTTCAATACACCGTTGCGGCGCTGTTTGTCCGCCGAAACCCTTTCAAACTACTAGGGCGGATGCTGCCGGCCTATTTCACAGCGTTGGGCACACAGTCATCGGCCGCTACCATTCCGGTCACTTTGCGACAGAGCGTCAAGAACGGAGTAACGGAAGACATAGCCGGATTTGTAATCCCTTTATGCGCCACGATTCATTTATCGGGAAGCACATTGAAGATTGTTGCTTGTGCGCTGGCACTGATGATCATGCAAGGCATGTCCTTTGATTTCCCCATGTTTGCAGGATTCATCTTTATGCTGGGCATTACAATGGTGGCCGCACCGGGAGTTCCGGGAGGAGCTATTATGGCCGCTTTGGGCATTTTGTCCTCCATGCTGGGATTCGGAGAAAGCGAACAAGCACTGATGATAGCACTCTACATAGCCATGGACAGTTTCGGGACTGCCTGCAATGTGACGGGCGACGGAGCAATCGCGCTGATCATCGACAAGTGCTTTGGAAAAAGGTAAGAAGACAACAGGGCTGTCATGCCACAACCCCAATGAGGTATAACGGATTTCAATAGTCCCCATAGTTCTTTAAGGCCCTACATAAAGAGATTCACGCCCTATACATTTCTTAAAACGCCGCCGGTGTTCATTAGAACACCGGCGGTGTTTTAAGAATTAGAACGGCCAACGACAAGTATTCGTAAGGGAACAAAAAAGTTTGTGACCGTAAAAACGCACCAACCTTCTTCTTATTATAATACCTGTATCAGCAGCAAGCCTATCGCAAGAGAAACGATAGTGGCTACTAGTCCCGGCATCATAAACGAATGGTTCAATATCCATTTCCCAATGCCCGTTGTTCCGGTACGGTCAAAGTTTATGGCCGCCACCACCGTAGGATAATTAGGAATGAAGAAATATCCGTTGACTGCGGGAAACAGAGCAATCAGCATCATCGGAGAAATGCCTAAAGCAATTCCCAAAGGCACAATGGCACGCACGGTAGCCGCCTGGCTGTAGAGCAAAATAGACATGACAAACAAAGCCAGTCCGAACAGCCAAGGCATCTGGCGCACGATTCCTTCAATGGAATCGGTCAGTTCTGTTATGTTTCCATTGATAAACGTATCCCCCATCCACGCAATACCAAAAATGGCAATCACTGCCTGCATTCCGGCAGGAAACACACTCCCCTGTGTAGCCTTCATTCCGTCCGTCCTCGAAACAAGAAGAATGAGAGCCGCCGCACACAGCATCAAGATTTCAATGATAGAAGGCATATCCAGCACCGTGCCGTTGAATACGGGACGCATAGAAGGAAGCGAGCCGAACAATACAATCAGGAATGTAGCCAGAATAAAGATAATCACCGACATACGGGCATGCAACATATTCTTCACATCATTCAGTTCCACATGTTTCATATCAATCATTCCAGCCTCCAAACGACGCAAATACTCAGGATCCTCCATCAGTTCCTTGCCCACCTTCTTTGAAAGGAAAGCACCGACCAGGACACCAATCAAAGTAGCGGGGATGGTAATCTTGAGTATATCAAACAATGTGATGTCAAAACCTGTCAACAGTCCCAACAATGCCACGGTAGCGGCCGAGATAGGACTGGCAGTGATAGCCTGCTGCGAGGCAATCACAGCAATGCCTAAAGGGCGTTCAGGACGTATCTTTGTTTCGGTAGCCACCTCGGCTATGACGGGAAGCACGGAATAGGCCACATGCCCCGTACCTGCAACGAACGTAAACAGATAAGTGACCAAAGGGCTCAGAATAGTCACCTGCGAAGGGTTACGACGCAACAGCCGTTCGGCAAGTTTCACCATATAGTCCAAACCGCCGGCAGCCTGCATGCAAGACGCCGCAGATATGACGGCAACAATCATCAACATCACATCAATAGGAGGTGCCGTAGGCTGAAGTCCGAAAACAAATGTCAATATGGCAAGGCCCACACCTCCCATCACCCCTAATCCGATACCGCCCAAACGGGCACCCACAATAATAGCGACAAACACAAATAACAGTTGTAGTAACATGATCTTTATCTGTTTATAAAAATACAATTTTAATTCTGCTAACAAAGATAAACCATTTCATTCCTATAAACCTTAAGAAATACATGTTTTTTTTCCTTTTTTCACTACTGTTGCCTCAAAGCATTCCCTAAAAGTTTGTTCTTACTATGTAATAAGGGACAACTCATCAGTCGATACATCCATTCATTATTAACGATAATGAGCATGAACAGAATTTGCTGCCTTTTGGGAATAAAGTATCCCATTATACAGGGAGGAATGGTGTGGTGCAACAGATGACAACCGGCCTCCGCAGTAAGCAACGCCGGAGGATTGGGACTAAAGAAGCCGGTTCCATGCATCCCGAGGCCTTATATGCGAACTGAGCCTTCTTCCCGTCACTCAGTTCCGCTTCAAATAAAGAGAGTGGGTTATGCAGGCAGGCAACTCTTCCTGATAGTGAGTAACCATAATCAGGGTTTTTTCCTTACGGCGGCAAAAAGCCTCGATCACATCTTTCACCATACGGCGGTTGTATAAATCCAATCCATGCAGAGGCTCGTCCAGAATCAGCAGTTCGGGATCCTTCACAAAGGCACGTGCCAGCAACACCAGACGTTGTTCGCCGCTAGACAGCTGCAGGAAATTGCGGTCTCTTAAACCGACAATGCCAAAAATATCCATCCACCATTCGCAAGCAGCCATCTGATCAGGGCGCGGACGCTTATACAGTCCCACAGAATCATGCAGTCCGCTTGCCACAATGTCTATGGCGGGAAGATTCTTTAAGTAAGCACGGTGCATCTCGGGACTCACATAGCCTATATGTTTCTTAATTTCCCAAATACTCTCACCTGACCCCCGTTTCCTTCCGAACAAGGCAATGTTGCAAGCATAACTTTGGGGATTATCCGCACAAACCAGACTCAGCAAAGTAGATTTTCCTGAACCGTTCTCTCCGCTCAATGCCCACTTTTCACCGCACTTCACCGTCCAGTCCAATTCTTTCAATATAGTACGCTCACCATAACGGATACTCACTTTGTTCAAGTCCACCACATGTTCTGCGTGATACACTTCGCTACTATAGGGCAGGTTCAGAATCCGTGCTTCTTTTTCCTCGGAAAGTACCCGTTCCGGCACTGGTTCGCAAATCTCCAAGTACTCTTGCAAAGGCATCTTTCTTCCGCATATCCTGTCATCCACAGGAATAACATGCGTGATAAAAGCAGGAATATCATCCGACTTGGACAATACGAGAATAACCTGCAAGTCCGTCACTTCGGTCAGTCTGCCCAGCAACCCCTGAAGCTGGCAACGTGTCCTCGCATCCAATCCGATGAAAGGATTATCCATAATCAATACGCGCGGATTGCTCAGCAAAGTCTTCGTCAACTGAAATTTACGCAATTCGCCACTAGAAAGCAGAATAATATGTTTATTCAGCATCATTTCAATGCCAAACAACTCGTACAATGCTTTTTTCAATTCCTGATCAGTAGCTTCGGGCAACAAATCACGCACCAAAGGAGTTTCATCCAAATCGTGAGCATTCCAGCGCTGTTGATAATAATAATTCCCGTCAGTATCTCCGTATGAATCACGAAATGCTATGTATTTAATATTCTCGTATGCCATTTTCGAAAGAGAAGGAGAAAAATCATACTTCACCTCGTTCATCAACAACGGCCACCGACCTGTAATCGTATCCACTAAAATACTTTTCCCGGCGCCGTTTCTTCCTACAATAGCAATATGTTCTCCAGCGGAAAGTGTCATATTTACCGGCTCCTTCATCCGGTATAATGGATGGCGAGTTACGCCATTTTCTATCGCGATAATGTTTTGCATTACAATTCTTTTTTTGTCCAACAAGCGGCAAAGGTAGCAAAATAATATTTAAGCATGGCAATATCTAATCATTTTGTTATAACTGGAGACCAAATTCTTCACCATTACAATGCCTGCCACAAACACATTGGCAAAAAAGCTGAGATACAGACAGGTGCAAGTCCATTCTTCCTTCTTTCAAAAGGTAATCACCTCGTTTTCCCACCTAGAGTTTTATCCACAAATCCTGCTTACCGTTTCTTCTTATTCAGGCAAACAAGAATAGTAAACGCCACGCCATGCTTACGATTTAACAAATGCAAGACACGTTTCGCTTCAATCTGAAAGAGAAATACCTAAATATCATTCGTATTTAGTATTAAAATAAAAATAAATAAGAAAATGAAAAGAAACATAGCTTACACAATAACAAAAAGAAATACTTTTGCATCGAATTAGAACAAAAAGGAATAGCAACAAATAAGTTATAATCAAAATGGCAACCACAGTCAAGTTTACAAAGATGCATGGAGCAGGCAACGATTATATATATGTAAACACCCTGGACTATCCCATAGAAAACCCCGCAAAGACATCCGCCAAATGGAGTTCCTCCCACACGGGAATTGGTTCTGACGGCTTGGTATTAATAGGCAAATCCTCCAAAGCAGATTTCAGCATGCGCATATTTAATGCAGACGGTTCCGAAGCCATGATGTGCGGGAACGCCTCCAGATGCATAGGCAAATACGTATACGACAATAAGTTGACTCAGAAAGAAATCGTCACTTTAGAAACACTTTCGGGCATTAAGATATTGAAGCTACATGTAGAGCATGGACAGGTGGATGAAGTGACAGTCGACATGGGTATCCCTTTGCTGGCAAATTCCAAGCAAATTGATACCCCAAAAGGTGAAATGCTGGCACAAACAATCAATGCAGATGGAAAGGAATACACAGGAACCTTTATTTGTATGGGAAATCCGCATTTAGTTATTTTCGTAGATGATGTAAAAAATGTAATTTTGCCAACGATAGGGCCGATACTGGAAAATCATCCGCTATTCCCTGAACGAACTAACGTGGAATTTGTAGAAATATTACCTGACGGCTCCTTAAAAATGAGAGTTTGGGAAAGGGGATCAGGCATCACAATGGCCTGCGGAACAGGAGCCTGTGCCACCGCTGTTGCAGCATATCTGAACCACAAAGCCGGCAGAAAGTCATGGATAAGGATGGATGGAGGCGACCTTCACATCCATTGGAGCGAAACAGACGGACATGTGTATATGACCGGTCCCGCCGTGAAAGTATTCGATGGCGAAATAGAGATTTAAAAACAGGAATCAAAAAAAAGAAACAGTAAAGACAAACTATAAAACAACAAACATTATGGCACTAGTAAACGAGCATTTTTTAAAGCTGCCCAACAATTACCTGTTTTCAGACATTGCCAAAAAAGTAAACGCCTTCAGGGTGTCTCATCCCAAAAAGGATATTATCCGCCTAGGCATTGGAGACGTAACCCAACCACTACCCCAAGCTTCTATTGAAGCAATGCACAAAGCTGTAGATGAACTGGCAAACAAAAATACGTTCCGCGGATACGGTCCCGAACAAGGGTATGATTTCTTGATTGATGCCATTTTGAAAAACGATTATGCATCACGCGGAGTGCATCTGGAACCCAGCGAAATATTCGTCAGCGATGGTGCAAAGAGTGATACGGGAAATATTGGAGACATCCTTCGCCACGATAACAGTATCGGAGTGACAGACCCCATCTATCCGGTGTATATTGACTCGAATGTAATGTGCGGACGAGCCGGTGTCCTCGAAGACGGAAAATGGAGCAACGTGATTTATCTGCCTTGCCTAAGCGAGAACAATTTCATCCCTTCTATTCCCAACCGCAGAATAGACATTCTGTATCTGTGTTATCCCAACAATCCGACCGGCACAGTAATCAGCAAAGCCGAATTGAAGAAATGGGTGAATTACGCATTAGAAAACGATACACTGATTCTTTATGACGCTGCCTACGAAGCATATATTCAGGATCCCGAGATCCCCCATTCCATTTACGAGATAAAAGGAGCCAAAAAGGTAGCAATAGAATTCCGTAGCTTTTCCAAGACCGCCGGTTTCACCGGAGTACGTTGCGGATACACTATAGTACCCAAAGAACTGACAGCGGCTACTCTGACAGGCGAACGTATCCCACTGAACCGATTATGGAATCGCCGCCAATGTACCAAATTCAACGGCACTTCATATATCACCCAACGCGGTGCGGAAGCCATCTACAGCCCCGAAGGAAAGGAACAGACCAAAGCTACTATAAACTATTATATGACCAACGCCAAAATCATGAAAGAAGGACTGGAAAGTACCGGACTGAAAGTATTCGGCGGAGAAAATGCACCTTACCTATGGGTAAAGACACCTCGCGGAATCAGTTCATGGAAGTTTTTTGAACAGATGTTATACGAAGCCCATGTAGTAGGTACGCCCGGAGTTGGATTCGGCCCCAGCGGAGAAGGTTACATACGACTGACCGCTTTTGGTGAACGAAACGACTGCGAAGAAGCAATGAAGCGAATCAGAAAATGGATATTATAAAACAAGAACATTAAGCGCAAGAACAAACACAATACATCATCGGATACCGGATACGAACGAGATATCACATACTTATTATTAATTTTTAAAAGGTAAAAAGGAATGAAAAAAAGTTTGAGAAATGTAGTAATGTTAGTAAGTATAGCTACAACAGTCCCGGTTACAAGTATAGCCCAAGACAAAGTGGAAGCCAGTGTGGGAGCCGACATAGTCAGCGGATATACCTGGCGCGGCCAGGATTTGGGCGGTGCCAGTATCCAACCTTCACTATCAGTCGCTTATAAAGGATTCTCTTTAAGCGCATGGGGATCGGCAGGTATCGATAAAGACGACACAAAGGAAATTGACCTCACATTGGGTTATACCACAGGTGGATTTAGCATATCCGTCACAGATTATTGGTTTAACGAAGGACCAGGCTATTTCCATTACGGTTCGCACAACACCAATCATACTTTTGAAGCACAGGTTGGTTATGACTTCGGTCCGCTGGCATTGAACTGGTACACCAATTTCGCCGGAATGGATGGAATAAACAATAACGGAAACAGAGCTTACTCTTCTTACGTATCAGCAGCCGTACCCTTCAAACTAGCCGGACTGGAATGGACTGCCGAAATCGGAGCGACTCCATGGTCAACCGACTATTACAACTACTCCGAAGATCCCGTCTGTAGCGGTTCTAGTGGTTTTGCCGTATGCGACATTAGCTTGGAAGCATCCAAGGAGATAAAAATCACCGACTCATTCTCTGTTCCGGCTTTTGCCAAGATCAGCATAAACCCACGCACCGAAGGAGTTCATTTTGTTTTCGGACTGAGTTTCTAACGGCTAAAGACATTTTACAAGAATATAAAAACGAGATATAAGTCTTTAAAGCCCTAAACAAAACATTATATACAAAATACAAATACAACAATAAAAAATGAATGTTTTTCTTGATTCCGGACTAAGAGATATTAACAAAGCACGCCAAGGGGGCATTAAAATAATCCTATAACCACATATTGGCAAATGCAGCAAGAGTTCAATATATGGCAAACATGGTGAATCTGCATACCACTAAAATCATCTTGAAAAAGCAAGATCATACATGAGAGTATTATTCACTCTAAATATTTAATAACTAAGCAAATTTAGGTATTATGTCAAAATTAAGATTCCGAGTAGTAGAAACAGCTTTCAAAAAAAAGGCAACAGTAGTAGAAACGCCTACCCAAAGGCCTAGTGAGTACTTTGCTAAATATGTATTCAATCGAGAAAAAATGTTCAAGTACCTGCCCAGTAATGTCTATATCAAACTGACAGACGCTATGGATAACGGTGCTCCTTTAGACCGTAGCATTGCCAATGAAGTAGCCGCAGGCATGAAGCGTTGGGCTACAGAATTAGGAGTAACCCATTACACCCACTGGTTCCAACCACTAACCGAAGGAACCGCTGAAAAGCATGACGCGTTTGTAGAACACGATGGTAAAGGCGGAATGATGGAAGAATTCTCTGGTAAACTACTCGTTCAGCAGGAACCCGATGCATCCAGTTTCCCTAATGGAGGCATCCGAAACACTTTCGAAGCACGCGGATACAGCGCATGGGATCCTTCTTCTCCTGTATTTATAGTGGACGATACCTTGTGCATTCCCACTGTATTCATTGCCTATACCGGAGAGTCTCTCGATTATAAAGCACCTTTACTGAAAGCATTGAGCGCCGTGAACAAAGCAGCAGTTGACGTCTGTCATTACTTCAACCCTGAGGTTAAGAAAGTAATGGCCTATCTGGGATGGGAACAAGAATACTTTTTGGTAGATGAAGGACTATACGCCGCACGCCCCGATCTGTTACTGACTGGACGCACACTGATGGGACACGAAGCAAGTAAAAACCAGCAATTGGAAGACCACTACTTTGGAGCCATTCCCACCCGTGTAGCCGCTTTCATGAAAGACCTTGAAATCCAAGCACTGGAACTGGGAATCCCTGTAAAAACCCGCCACAATGAAGTGGCTCCCAATCAGTTTGAATTGGCCCCCATCTTTGAGGAATGCAATCTAGCGGTAGACCACAACATGCTCATCATGTCACTGATGCGCAAAGTTGCTCGCAACCATGGCTTCCGCCTGCTATTACACGAAAAACCGTTCAAAGGTGTAAATGGCTCGGGCAAACACAATAACTGGTCATTAGGAACAGACAACGGCATTATGCTGATGGCCCCAGGAAAAACGGCAGAAGACAATCTGCGCTTCATCACCTTTGTAGTCAATACCCTAATGGCAGTTTATCATCACAACGGGCTACTGAAAGCTTCTATCATGAGTGCCACCAACGCACATCGTTTGGGAGCCAACGAAGCACCTCCTGCCATCATTTCTTCATTTTTAGGAAAACAACTGACACAAGTGCTAGACCACATGGAAGAGAGTACAAACGATGACCTCATCTCGCTGGCAGGTAAACAAGGTATGAAACTGGATATTCCTCAAATTCCGGAATTGCTAATTGACAATACCGACCGTAACCGTACCTCTCCTTTTGCTTTTACTGGCAACCGTTTCGAATTCCGTGCCGTAGGTTCGGAAGCCAATTGTTCCTGTGCCATGATTGCACTGAACACAGCCATGGCACACCAGTTAGCGAAGTTTAAAAAAGAGGTGGACGCATTAATTGAAAAAGGTGAACCGAAGATTTCGGCCATTATCAAAATCATTCGTCAGTACATCAAAGAGTGCAAACCTATCCGTTTTGATGGCAACGGCTACTCAGATGAATGGAAAAAAGAAGCATCCAAACGCGGATTGGATTGCGAGACCAGCTGTCCGCTGATATTCGACAACTACCTGAAGCCCGAAAGCATCACTATGTTCGAAGCAACAGGTGTCATGACACGTAAAGAACTGAAAGCACGCAACGAAGTAAAATGGGAAATGTACACAAAGAAAATCCAAATCGAAGCACGCGTACTTGGCGATTTGGCTATGAACCACATCATCCCTGTAGCTACCGAATATCAAAGCAAACTGATAGACAACGTCTATAAGATGAAAAAATTGTTTCCGACGGAGAAATCCTCTCAGTTATCTATAGAGAACATGAAACTCATCGAAGAGATTGCGGAACGTACCATCTTCATTACCGAACATGTGAATGCCATGATAGAGGCTCGCAAAGTAGCTAATAAAATAGAAAGCGAACGTGAAAAAGCAATCGCCTATCATGACAACATCGCTCCGATGTTGGAAGAGATACGTTACCACATTGATAAATTAGAACTAATTGTAGACAATCAAATGTGGACATTACCTAAATATAGAGAATTACTTTTTATTAGATAATTTCCAAAGATTATCTATTTCTTTTGTTGGTTGTTTTAAGTTTGCAGGTAACCCTTGTTGTGAAACAGGGGCTATCTTTTTGGTGTTTGCCACTGCTATTAACAAAGCAACTAAAAGAATATGGGTCAGCGGATATTTCCGGTTGGTAATATTCCGTCAGTCCGATATAATCATAGGAACATCGCAACCGGTAGTATCTGTATTCCCAAGTCTTTTTGCTTTTTGGTTAAGAGCCTCTTCGCCTGCCGAAACCGACGCATTACCATCCTCTTTCGGCCCAGCAATTGTCCGAAACCAACATTTTTGCATGGTTGCCCCTTCACACAGGATACAGC
>CAMWGU010000024.1 GCA_947173895.1 uncultured Bacteroides sp.
TCTGGGCTTTGAACATAAAAAAAGAGGATATGCCAGTTTTGACACACCCTCTTTGTTCAATAATTGATTTATTCGAATATATTGTCTAGCCCTCCGGTTTCTTCTGCCGGAGTTTCTTCTATCAGCGTATCCTTGCAGGGATCAAAATCATCCGGAATCTGAAATTTTTCATCTTGAGAGTATCCCAAGCTCTTGTCTTTATATACTTTTTGCATATATAGTCCCCAGATGGGCAGTGCCATGGCAGCTCCTTGTCCGTCCAGCATCGTATCGAAATGAATGTCACGCTCTTCACCGCCTACCCATACGCCAGACACCAATGACGGAGTGAAGCCCATGAACCAGCCGTCGGAGTTGCGATTAGTCGTACCTGTCTTTCCTCCCATGTCGGCCGTGATGCCATACAGGCGACGTATACGCCCTCCGGTACCTTCATTGATTACGGCACGCAGCATGACCAACATCTTATATGCACTGGTTTCGCTAATTACTTCGTCTACTTGCGGAGTGAAATTAGCCAATACATTGCCCTCATTGTCTTCGATGCGGGTTACAAATATCGGTGCCGTACGAATGCCCCGGTTGGCGAAAGCCGAGTAAGCACTGACCATCTCTCCTACAGAAATTTCACAGGGGCCCAGACAGAGTGATACCACCGGATCGATCTGCTTGTTTTGCACGCCGAACGAATGAATCAGGCGAACTAGTTGATAAGGATTCAGTTTTCCCATCAGATAAGCAGTGATCCAGTTGTCGGAATTGGCCAGTCCCCATTTGATAGTAACCATTTCTCCATACTTATTCTTGTTGGCGTTGCGCGGAGACCACGGACGGCCGTTCTCGTCTATCAAAGTTTGTTCTACGTGACGGACCTGATCACAGGGAGAAAATCCGTTTTCCATGGCCAATGTATATACATAAGGTTTGATGGTGGATCCTACCTGGCGCCGTCCCACCATTGCCATGTCATATTGGAAATAGTTATAGTTGGGTCCTCCCACGTACGCCTTCACATGACCGGTCAGCGGATCCATCGACATAAACCCGGTTCTAAGGAAGAACTTATAATATCTCAACGAGTCCATTGGGGTCATTACGGTATCTTTCTCTCCTTCGTATGAAAATACAGACATTTCATATTTGGTATTGAAGGCTTTTTTAATCTCCGCTTCCGAACATCCGGCCTCTTTCATAATGCGATAACGGTCGGTTTGTTTCATCGCTTTGTTCATGATGGCGTTTACCTCTCCTTCGGTCAGCTGATTGGTAAAGGGAGCGGTTTTCTTTTTCAACTTTTCTTTAAAGAAACGGGGTTGCAAGTATTGTGCCACATGCTGATATACAGCTTCTTCGGCATATTTCTGCATACGTGAGTCAATGGTGGTGTAAATCTTCAGACCGTCCGTATAGATATTGTAATTGGTTCCATCTTTTTTCTTGTTTTTGGCACACCAGCCGAAAAGCGGATTTGTCTTCCATGCTAATGAGTCTTCATAATACTTCTGCATCTGCCATCCGCGGTAATCGCTTTTCTTGGGTTCCTTGGCTATCATCACTCCGCGCAGGTATTCGCGAAAATAAGTGGCCAACCCTTCTTTATGGTCTACTTTACGGTATTTCAGTACTAAGGGCAATGCCTTCAGAGAGTCGGCTTCTGCATCGGTCAAGTATCCAGCTCTCCGCATCTGGTCTATCACCACATTGCGCCGTCCGCGCGAACGTTCGTTAAAACGCTTCGGGTTGTAGAGCGATGGGTTCTTACACATGCCCACCAAGGTGGCCGCTTCTTCAATAGAGAGATCTTTCGGCTCTTTGGAGAAATATGTATTGGCAGCCGTCTTGATGCCGACAGCATTGTTCAGAAAATCAAACTTGTTGAGATACATAGTCAGAATTTCCTCCTTGGTGTAATAACGCTCCAGTTGGACTGCAATCACCCATTCGATGGGTTTCTGTAACAAGCGTTCCATCACATTGTCGGCCGTAGGAGAATAAAACTGCTTGGCCAACTGCTGGGTAATGGTACTTCCTCCTCCTGCATTTTTTTGCATCATCACTCCTCTTTTTACCAATGCTCGGATAAAAGCGCGTGCGTCGATGCCCGAGTGTTCGGCAAAACGTTCGTCTTCGGTAGCTATCAAGGCCCGGATCAAATGAGACGACAGCTGTTCGTAACCTACAAACACCCGATTCTCTTTGCTGAGCGAATACGTACCCAGCATCTTGCCATCATCCGAGATGATTTCGGTTGCAAACTTCAGATTCGGATTCTCCAGTTCTTCCACTGGCGGAACATAGCCGATTTTCCCTTTTGCTATAGCTGTGAATATAAGGCCTATAACTAAAATAACTCCCAAAACAAGTACCCAAAGCACGTATATAAATTTCTTTCTCATGACATAATAATAATTATACGGTGCAAAAGTAAAGAAAAACTTTGAGATAGAAGGTGTTTCTAACAAAGTTCAACGAAATATCTTTTAAATCTTCGCTTATTTATTTTTTTTTCATACCTTTACGCTCCGTATAAGTTGTAATCATAAATGCAAACCAATATGGAAAATAGAAGTTTAGTTACTATTGCCGAACATTCGAAAGAAAGAATCCTCTACCTTCTGGAAATGGCAAAAGAGTTCGAAAAAAAACCAAATCGCAAAATCTTGGACGGTAAAGTGGTTGCTACCTTGTTCTTTGAACCTTCAACCCGTACGCGACTCAGTTTTGAAACTGCGGCCAACAGACTGGGAGCGCGTGTCATCGGATTTACCGACCCCAAAGTGACCAGCTCGTCAAAAGGAGAAACACTGAAAGACACCATCATGATGGTAAGCAATTATGCCGATATTATCGTGATGCGTCATTTTCTGGAAGGTGCTGCAAGATATGCCAGCGAAGTGGCTCCAGTACCTGTTGTCAACGCCGGAGACGGGGCCAACCAACATCCGTCGCAAACCATGCTCGACCTCTATTCCATATACAAAACACAAGGGACACTTGAAAATCTGAACATCTATCTGGTGGGTGACTTGAAATACGGGCGCACGGTTCATTCACTGCTGATGGCCATGCGCCACTTCAATCCCACCTTCCATTTCATTGCCCCAGAAGAATTGAAGATGCCCGAGGAATATAAGATATACTGCAAGGAACATCATATCAAATATAAAGAATACACCGACTTTAACGAAGAGACTATTGCCGATGCTGATATTCTTTATATGACCCGTGTACAGCGCGAACGCTTTACAGACTTGATGGAGTACGAACGGGTGAAAGACGTATATATATTAAGGAATAAGATGCTGGAACATACACGCCCCAACCTGCGTATCCTGCACCCGCTGCCTCGTGTCAACGAAATAGCATACGATGTGGATGAAAATCCGAAAGCTTACTATTTCCAACAGGCACAAAACGGACTCTATGCGCGCCAGGCCATTCTTTGCGATGTGTTGGGCATTACTTTGGATGACGTTATTGAAGATGCAAAAAAATAAAAAAGAAAATGAAAATGAGCGATAACAAACAAGCATTACAGGTGGCCGCTTTAAAAAACGGCACTGTCATAGATCATATACCTTCCGACAAGTTATTCACTGTAGTCACTTTGCTGGAATTGCAGAATTCGGATTCCAACATAACCATCGGAAACAACTTCGAGAGCAAGAAGCTGGGTAAGAAAGGAATCATAAAAGTAGCTGACCGCTTCTTTACTGACGAGGAAATAAGCCGCCTGTCCGTGGTGGCCCCGAACGTGAAACTGAATATCATTCGTGATTACGAAGTGGTGGAGAAGAAACAGGTGCAGATGCCTCAAGAACTGCGCGGCATAGTGAAATGTGCCAATCCCAAATGTATCACGAACAATGAACCCATGACAACATTGTTTCATGTCATTGACAAAGAACACGGAGTCTTAAAATGTCACTACTGCGAGAAGGAACAGAGTAAAGAAGGTATCAAACTGCTATAACGCCATGAAACAAGACTGGAAACCGGGAACTATGATTTATCCTCTTCCGGCCTTATTGGTCAGTTGCGGAAGTACAGAAGAAGAATATAACATCCTTACAGTGGCGTGGGCCGGTACTATTTGTACGAATCCCGCCATGTGCTATATATCTGTACGGCCGGAACGCCATTCTTATTCCATCTTAAAGCGGAATATGGAATTCGTTATCAACCTTACCACCAAGGACATGGCATTTGCCACCGACTGGTGTGGGGTACGGTCGGGAAAGGATTACAATAAATTTGCCGAAATGAAACTCACTCCGGGAAAGGCCAAACTGGTCAGTGCGCCCATTATCGAGGAATCGCCGCTCTGCATTGAATGTAGGGTAAAGGAAATCATCTCGCTGGGATCGCATGATATGTTTATTGCCGATGTGGTGAACGTCAAGGCGGACAACAAGTATTTGAACGGACAGACCGGAAAATTTGAATTGGCGCAAGCCAATCCGTTGGTATATGTCCATGGCGGCTATTTTGAGCTAGGTCCTTCCGTAGGTAAGTTCGGCTGGTCGGTAGAAAAGAACAAAACGAGGGATGCAAAGAAGGATGTGAAGAAAAGTCGATGAGCACAATACTCCTCCTTATACAAGGACATCCCTTAAAGTTTCCTTTTGTCTATGCCATAAGAACGGCATGTGCAAAGGGGAACTTGTTTTTTCGGTCTTCGCTTTAAATATTTTCCTCCAAATAATTTCCTTATATTCTAAAAAGGCATAACTTTGTGGAAACAAAATCGAATATCGTACATAAAACTTATTATAATAAAGAAATGAAAAGAGACGATTTGATTTTCGACATTATCGAAAAAGAGCATCAACGCCAGCTCAAAGGCATCGAGCTGATCGCATCCGAAAACTTTGTTAGTGACCAAGTAATGCAAGCCATGGGCTCGTGCCTTACCAACAAGTATGCCGAAGGATATCCCGGCAAACGCTATTATGGCGGTTGCGAAGTGGTGGACCAGAGCGAACAAATCGCTATCGAGAGACTAAAACAAATCTTTGGCGCAGAATGGGCCAACGTACAGCCCCACTCCGGAGCACAAGCCAATGCCGCCGTATTTCTGGCCGTATTGAATCCGGGCGATAAATTTATGGGATTGAACTTGTCTCACGGCGGCCACTTGTCACACGGCTCGCTGGTCAATACTTCCGGCATTATTTATACACCATGCGAATACAACCTGAATAAGGAAACGGGGCGCGTGGACTACGATCAAATGGAAGAAACCGCCTTGCGCGAAAAGCCCAAATTAATTATCGGCGGTGGTTCTGCTTACTCCCGTGAGTGGGATTACAAGCGAATGCGCGAAATAGCCGACAAGGTGGGAGCTATCCTGATGATAGACATGGCACATCCGGCTGGCCTGATTGCTGCCGGTCTGCTGGACAATCCGGTGAAATATGCACATATTGTTACTTCTACTACACATAAAACATTGCGCGGTCCGCGTGGCGGTGTCATCATGATGGGCAAGGACTTCCCTAACCCATGGGGCAAGAAAACCCCAAAAGGCGAGATCAAGATGATGTCACAATTATTGGATTCCGCCGTATTTCCTGGCATCCAAGGAGGCCCGCTGGAACACGTCATTGCTGCAAAAGCGGTTGCATTTGGCGAATGCCTTCAACCCGAATATAAGGAATATCAAGCACAAGTGAAAAAGAATGCGGCTGTGCTGGCACAAGCTTTGATGGACCGCGGCTTTACGATTGTTTCCGGTGGTACGGACAATCACTCCATGCTGGTGGATCTGCGGACTAAATATCCGGATCTGACCGGTAAGGTGGCAGAAAAAGCATTGGTTGCAGCCGACATCACTGTGAACAAAAATATGGTCCCGTTTGACAGCCGTTCGGCTTTTCAGACTTCGGGCATCCGCTTGGGTACTCCTGCCATCACAACTCGCGGTGCAAAAGAGGACTTGATGCTGGAAATTGCCGAAATGATTGAAACAGTTCTTTCGAACGTGGACAATGAAGAAGTGATAGCACAAGTGCGCGCACGCGTAAACGAAACAATGAAAAAATATCCCCTCTTCGCTTACTAATCGGTCGGCTCCTTATCGTTCCTAATCATAGGCTTTGAAGTTTGTGTGAAGAATCTGATTCCTCTTTTCATAGGCTTCAAAGCTTTTTTTATGTCTTCTAAAGACGCTTTCCCGCTCTTGCAAGACATAGGAAAACACCCTTTTCCTCGTCTGCATGATAGACGCGGTTTGTCGTTTTTTGACACATAAAAACGCACTATAAAACACGTACGTACGTGTGGGCTCACACATACGTACGTGTAGGCCTACACATACGGTCGCGAAGGGTCACACGTACGTACGTGTTTTGCGATGCGACAATACGTGTATTTTTCAGGGGTATAACTTGCATGTTACGTGGCTCCTATCAATGCATTTTTATCGGCAAAACGCATGAGAATAAGTATAAATTTCTACCTTTGCAGGCAATTTATCCGCTAATGACGAATGAAAGGAACAAAAAATCTGACCCAAGGATCCATATTGAAGCAACTGTTTACTTTGGCAATGCCCATTATGGCCACCTCATTCATACAAATGGCATACAGCCTGACCGATATGGCATGGGTGGGAAGAATAGGAAGTGAAGCTATAGCTGCCGTAGGCTCGGTGGGTATCCTTACGTGGATGTCCACATCCATCTCCCTGCTGAACAAAGTAGGTTCAGAAGTCAGTGTAGGGCAAGCCATCGGAGCGCAAGACGAACAGGCTGCCCGCACATTCGCGTCGCATAATCTTACTATATCATTGCTGATTTCCTTAAGCTGGGGAGCCTTGTTGTTTGTCTTTGCCGCTCCTATCATCCACATTTACGAACTGGAGCCACACATAGCCGAAATGGCAGTGAGGTATCTGCGGATTATATCGACTGCCTTTCCATTCGTGTTCCTGTCTGCCGCTTTTACTGGAATCTTCAATGCGGCCGGGCGGAGCAATACGCCATTTTTCATTAATGGTATCGGACTGATTACAAATATGATACTAGACCCTATCTTTATCTTTGGTTTAGGTTGGGAAACCACTGGTGCCGCCATTGCCACTTGGCTGGCCGAGGCGACCGTGTGCTTGCTGTTTATCTACCAATTGAAACGGAGAAAAGCGTTGTGGGACGATTTCAAGCTACTGACCGGGCTGAAGAAACCGTATGCATATCGCATCTTGAAAATAGGCTTGCCGGTGGCAACGCTCAATACTCTTTTTGCTTTTGTCAATATGTTTCTTGGCAGGGCCGCCACCGAACAAGGCGGACATTTGGGCCTAATGGCACTTACCACTGGTGGACAGATAGAGGCCATCACCTGGAACACTTCACAAGGTTTTTCTACCGCCCTCAGTGCCTTTGTGGCCTAAAACTATGCGGCACGCCGGATAGCCCGCGTCTTGAAAGCCTATCGCATTACGCTGTGGATGACATTTTTATTCGGATCGTTTTGCACTTTTCTTTTTATATGCTACGGAAACGAAATATTCCGTATCTTTGTTCCCGAAAAGGCGGCGTATGAGACCGGCGGCGTGTTTTTGCGCATCGATGGATACTCCCAACTATTCATGATGCTGGAAATTACCATACAAGGCGTTTTTTATGGCATGGGGCGCACGATGCCTCCTGCCGTAATCAGTGTGGCATGTAATTACTTGCGCATTCCGATGGCCTTGTTGTTTGTATCGTGGGGATGGGGATTGTCCGGAATCTGGTGGAGTATTAGCATCACCAGCATCATAAAGGGAATGATATGTTTGATCTGTTTTATGGTTATCAAAAGAAAAGCTTTAAATAATCAGATCTTTCAGTGAACATTTTTTGCATTTGATCATTAATATATTAAAATGAACATGATTATGAAAAAGACTAAAATTATGGCTTTAATGCTGAGTGCTACATTGGTATTCAGTGGATGTGGGAACATGAATAACACTGCCAAAGGCGGCTTGATCGGCGGTGGCGGTGGCGCGGCTCTGGGAGCGATTATTGGCGGAATAGCCGGTCATGGCAAAGGAGCGGCCATTGGCGCGGCAGTAGGCGCGGCGGTAGGTACAGGTGCCGGCGTGCTGATTGGTAAAAAAATGGATAAAGCGGCAGAAGAGGCCGCACAAATCCAGGGGGCTCAGGTGGAGCAAGTGACAGACAACAACGGACTTCAGGCAGTAAAAGTCACTTTCGATTCCGGTATTCTTTTCAATACAGGAAATGCGGCTTTGAGCCCGCAGGCCAAATCCTCCTTGAGCAAGTTCTCCAACAATGTGTTGAACCAAAACAAAGATATGGACGTATCCATCTATGGCTATACGGATAATCAGGGATGGAAGAACAGCACTGCCGAGCAAAGTATTCAGAAGAATCTTGCTTTGTCGCAAGAGCGTGCACAGAGTGTGGCCAGCTATTTGTTGAGTTGTGGCGTGAATAACGCGCAAATCAAATTGGTAGAAGGCTTGGGACAGGCCGATCCGGTGGGCAACAACGATACTGCCGAAGGGCGCCAACAAAACCGTCGTGTAGAAGTATATATGTATGCCAGCCAGCAGATGATTCAGCAAGCGGAAGCGGGAACATTGCAATAATTTGAACGAGATAGCTTGAAGGGCTCCTATCATTATTCTGCATTCAAGTGTAGAGATAGGAGTCCTTTTTATTTTGTTGTGTGAACAAAGCCGGTGTCTACAGAGCGGTATATCCCAAAAGGGGCTTTACCTTCAACGGAGGAAAGAAATCACCCGTATTCCGGTGTGTGCTTTCTTGTTCTTGGAATAATCGAACAATGTTTGTGGGTCAAGAATCACTTTCTTCATGACAGACGAAGCATGCAGCAAGTGGAGTTTTCCATTTATCCAGCAGGCAAATCCGGTGTGTACTACATCCAGTCCTTTCATGCTGGTGGTAATGGCTAGAATATCTCCATTTCTGATATCCAGTTCTTTAGGAGAAGCATTTAGGCAGGATTTAGGAAGATAAAAGGCCGAAACATTTTTCCATTTTGCCTCTATTTCTTCCATCCGTTTCACCATCAGGGGGCAATCCTTCAGTTGCCGGTAACTGTCAGAATGCGTGGACATGAAATTCAGATTCAACACTTGTGTTTGCACTTGCACAAGTTCTTCTGTGCGCTCACGCACAATGCCTTTTCGCTCATTATCCTTAATCCAGTCGCTGAAATAGTGCAGACGTGAGGGATAACCGTCCAGTTTTCCGTCACGGTAACGTATTGTCTGTAGTGCTCGCTTATAGCTCCCAAAGTCGCCTTTCCCCTTTTTATTGGCAACACTCAAAGCCAACACTGTCTCGACAAGTGTAGTGCAGTCCAACTGATCCAGACGAACCGTCAGTATTTCTTCGTTTGTTTTATCTAATGTATTCGCCACATAGGAAACGTCCAACAGATTTTGAGCGAAAAACAAAATCCTACTACTGTCAGCCGGCAGCTGGGCCGCTTCTCGAAGTAGTCTTTCTACTTTTATGCTATCATTTTCTGCTGCCGAAGCCGGACAAAAGTTTCCTGCCATTACCCATATCATTGCCAACAAACAGGCATATTTCTTTTTCATATCGTTTTCTTTATTGATTTATTCCGTTTTTTGCCAGTATAAGCAACTGATAATCGGCTTGGCATTGTTACCAAGCAATGACTTATACGGACTCCTTACTTGCACATTAGGGATTGCAAATATAACAAATGAATAAAGACAGACTCTTATTCGGCTTCTCTTTTTTACTCATGAATACATAGCATGTGTTGCCTGATCAGATAGATTCTGTGTTTCACGACACTCAGCGGCATCCCCAGCTTATCCGCTATTTCGCGATATCTGAATCCTGACACATGCATGGCAAACAGTATGCGATGCTCTTGGGGAAGCTTGTCGATGAGGTGACGGAGTTCTTTCAAGTCATAAGCCGATCCGGTCGTATCAAGTCCGGAATCTTGCGGCAAACTTAAAGGATACAAGTTGTCCGCATGGCCGATAAACGCCTGCCTATGCATTATTTTCCGGATGTTATTAGTGAATAGGCTACGTATGATGGCATAGGCCCATCCCTTGAAATGCGTATGAAGAAGATATTCGCTTGCATCGTCCGATACATTCATCGAAATTGCCTGCAACTGTTGGAGGTTCTTTTTAAAACTAATACTATTCATAAATTCTTGAGTTAAGGTTCTTACTATTTGTGCTGCAAGGATAGTGCATTTTCAGTGGAGGACAAAGAAAAAACTATCAAAAAAAGGGGTAAAAACAGACAATTATCAGTTTTTACCCCCCTTTTTAATAGTTTTCGGGTGCTCTCTAACGTTGCTCGCCCTTCAGGATGGGTAAGCATATACTATATTTAACGGCTAAGATCCGCGTCAGAAATACGGTGCTTCCCCCCACAATCTGGCAAATATAAGGTTCCAGGGCCAACTGAGTGCATATCCAATAGGCCAAGCCGCCCACGACACAGGCCATTGCGTAAATCTCTTTTCGGAAAATAAGCGGAATTTCATTAATAAAGACATCGCGGAGCACACCGCCTGCCGCTCCGGTAATGCTTCCCATAATAATGGCCACCCAAAACGGATAGCCCAAAGCAATACTTTTGCCCACTCCTACTACAGTGAACAAGGCTAAGCCTATACTATCAAACAGAAAGAACGTATTGTGCATGTGAATCAAATACTTGCCAAAAGCAATCACCCAAAACAATGCCAAGCCAGTACATATTAAATAAATGGGATCGGTCATCCACCCTGGAGTTACATCCAAAAGCACATCACGGATGGTACCTCCTCCGATAGCAGTCGCCAACCCTACTACATACGCCCCAAACCAATCAAACTGTTTGGCAGACGCCAATCTGATGCCACTAATAGCAAAGGCAAAGGTGCCTATAAAATCTAAAACTTCAACAAATGTTAGCATAATGATTATTATTTGCCTGCAAAGTAACAAATAAATTCGATAAGAAAATGTATTTTTGCCAATAGAAAATAGTTCGAAATAAGATGAAAATAACAATTATCGCAGGTGCACGCCCCAATTTCATGAAAATTGCTCCATTAATGCGTGCCATCAAGGCTGCAAAGGCAGCAGGAAAAAACATCACTGCCCGTCTGGTGTATACTGGATCGGACAAAGACAAGAGTTTGGAACCCTCTTTGTTTGCTGATTTAGACATGCCGCACCCTGATGTATATCTGCATGTGGACGATATTGACTTCTTCCAACGAATGGCAGGCATACTAGTAGCTTTTTCCCGCGAACTGGAACAACATCCAGCACAGATTGTACTTGTGGTGGACGATCTTACTCCCACTATGGCCTGTTCTATCGTGGCCAAAAAGAAAGGAGTAAAGGTGGCTCATCTAGTGGCGGGAACCCGTTCGTTCGATATGGATATGCCCAAAGAGGTGAACAGCATGATAACAGACGGACTATCCGATTATCTGTTTACGGCCGGAATGGTAGCCAACCGCAATCTGAACCAAACCGGAACCGAACAGGCACATATACATTTTGTGGGCAATATTTTGATCGATACGTTGCGCTATAACCGAGCACGTCTGCAACGGCCGGCAGCTTTCTCTATCATGGGCTTAAAGGAGAAAGAATACCTTTTGCTAACCTTGAACAAACATGCTTTGTTGCATAACGACGACATGTTGAAGTCTATATTTCGCGTCTTACTGGAAAAATCAAACAAACCGATTGTTGCACCTCTCCATTCTTATGTAAAGAACAGGTTGACTTCATTGGGTATCAGTTCCGACAAGTTATACATACTTCCGCCGCAACCCTATCTGGCATTCGGCTATCTGGCCAACCACGCCCAAGCCATCATTACAGACTCAGGCAATGTGGCCGAAGAAGCAACGTTCCTTGGAATCCCTTGTATGACACTCAGCACATATGCCGAACATCCCGAAACAGTAGCTATCGGAACAAATTGCTTGGTGGGAGAAGATCCGAAAGCTTTGGAAAAAGCACTTGAAGTGTTGAACAAAGGAGAATGGAAGGAAGGACACCTGCCCGAACGATGGGACGGACGCGCAGCCGAAAGGATCATACAGACGCTGCTAGAAGAATACAAATAACATTCGTCCTTCGACTCGTGAAGAAATATTAAGAGAATAGCCTTATCCAAAAACTTTGCATCAAGTTTGGATAAGGCTATTCTCTTAATATTCGGCAGAAAGATTGCTTACCAAGTATAATTTAAACCAAAACTCAGCCATTCCTGCAACTGGAAATAACTTTTGTTGTCTTCTGTCAGCGTCACACCATCGTCATATCGTGCATGGACAAACAGTTTAGTGGACAAATATCGGTTCAATACAAAATTGAATGTATTTTCCCAGCTGGCAATTACATTCTCGTATGTGGTGAAATACTCCAGTTTTGATTCCCATACGACAGTGGGGATGATCTTCCAATTCAAGTTGCCTGTAAATTTCGAACCGAAAAGATTCGCTGTCTTATGTCCAGGTTCTACATTGAAAGCACTCGGATCTGCAATTTTATCATTATTAATATATATAAGGGTATAAGCTAGTGGAGAACCCAACAAAGATAATGAATAGTTTTTCTTGTTCTGCTTAAAGTCCATACCGAGGGTTACATCCAATTGTGCAGGAGACATGAAATTGGAGTTCATGATATTTGTATTTGTTCTATAATTCCCAAAGAATTGGGTTTTGAACTCCCCAGCCAATGTATAATACCAATTTTTAAACGCCTTCACACCCAATTTGCTGTTCAAACGGAGCAAGTCGGCATTGGTCTTATATTTATGTACCGTGTCTGATGGAGCAGTGACGAAACCTAACTTCAATTCCAATTTGTTTTCCAGTTCCAGCCGCTGACGGTCATCGAAGTTAGCTTCCAGCACCAGTCCGGCCAACAAAGCGTTTGTACTCTCACCCCCTTTATACCAATTGTCGGAAATATAGTTCTGTGTGAATTGCATATATCCGTTTCCTTTGTGTGTCCAGAAATTAGGGCGCACCACCACCAGCTCGTTTTCAGTAGCAAGACTTTCCACCGGTGCTTCCAAATGCAGGAAGCTCTTGATTTTCTCTTTTCTCGGGTTCTTCACAATCTGCTTTTCCTCTAATGGCTTTAAGTTAGCTAAAAAAAGTTCGTTATTTACCAGCATGTCAGGGTGCTTTAAATAAAAATCCCTTAATAAATTGTTTGACCACCGATCTGCCGCAGCCAATGTTTCCAGATTGGGCAACTGATAGATAGCGAAGGACGCAGATTCACGTTTTCCCATATACAGCGAATCGACAGCAGTCATAGTTTTCGCCTCGGGAGTCCAATTGATTTCAAATAATTGTTTAATAGGTGCTTCATAATACGTAGGCGGAACAAATAATTTATAGAATGCCGGATTAGGACGTACCCGACGGGGAGCCGGAGCATTCAAATCGTCCCACATCCTGAAATAAGCAAAATAAGAAGCACTCAAGGCCGATAAAGAATCGGAAAAGGCTTTTACTACCGGACTCTCTTGGGGATTATTGGTAACTTTCTGTGCTGATGCCCCCAAACAACATACAGCAAACATTATAGTCAAACACACATTTTTTTTCATAATCTATTTTTAGTTTTGTGCAAAATTACATTTAATTTTCCTTTTCCCAAAAAACTAAGTTCCATTATAATAATAACGAATCATAAATTCCATTTCGCCTAATGATTTTTTAAAGCATATCCGAAGATATTGAAAAAGATTTTGTACTTTTGCAACTTTGATAATGATTATGGCATTGACAATAAAGGAATAACATTTAAAAATATTAAGTAGTGGGAGAAACTAAGTATATTTTCGTAACAGGTGGTGTTGCCTCTTCTTTAGGGAAAGGCATCATATCATCATCAATAGGTAAATTATTACAGGCTAGAGGCTATAGCGTAACAATCCAGAAGTTTGACCCGTACATCAATATCGATCCAGGAACGTTGAACCCATACGAACACGGTGAATGTTATGTGACAGTAGACGGGCATGAAGCTGACCTCGACTTGGGACATTATGAACGTTTTTTGGGTATCCAGACCACTAAAGCCAATAACATTACGACAGGCCGTATCTACAAAAGCGTAATTGACAAGGAACGCCGTGGCGACTATTTGGGAAGGACCATTCAGGTGATCCCCCATATCACCGATGAAATCAAACGCAATGTGAAATTATTAGGGAACAAATATAAATTCGACTTTGTCATCACCGAAATAGGTGGTACGGTGGGCGACATCGAATCACTTCCTTATCTGGAAAGTATCCGCCAGTTGAAATGGGAAATGGGACGTAATGCCTTGTGCGTGCATCTCACATACGTCCCCTATTTGGCAGCGGCAGGCGAACTGAAGACCAAACCCACTCAACATTCGGTAAAAGCACTACAATCCGTAGGTATCCAGCCGGACATACTGGTACTGCGTACGGAGCACGAATTGAGCGCTAACTTGAAAAAGAAAGTAGCACAATTCTGCAATGTGGACGACAGTGCAGTCATACAGTCCATTGATATGCCTACCATTTACGAAGTCCCCCTGCGTATGCAGGAACAAGAGCTGGATGTAACTATTCTCCAAAAGATGGGACTTTCCGTAGGCGAGACTCCTAGTCTTGGCCCATGGCGAGATTTCCTGAATCGCCGCCACAAAGCCACAGAGAAAGTGAAAATAGGACTAGTAGGTAAATACGATTTGCAGGACGCTTATAAGTCTATTCTGGAAGCATTGTCACAAGCTGCCACCTACAATGACCGAAAAGCAGATATTCACTTTATCAACAGTGAAAAACTGACAGACGACAATGTGGAAAAACAAATTAAAGACATGGACGGTATCATCATCTGTCCGGGATTCGGGCAACGCGGCATAGAAGGAAAGTTCGTGGCTATCAAATACGCACGTACACACAATATGCCTACGTTTGGTATCTGTTTGGGCATGCAGTGTATAGCTATTGAATTTGCCCGTAACGTACTGGGATATACAGACGCCAACAGCCGCGAGATGGATGAAAAGACTCCACATAATGTAATAGATATCATGGAAGAACAGAAGGCTATCACCAATATGGGCGGTACGATGCGTCTGGGAGCTTATGAATGTATTTTGGATCAAAGCTCAAAAACTTTCGAAGCTTATAAAAGTGAGCATATACAGGAACGCCACCGCCACCGCTACGAGTTCAACAATGACTACAAGCAGGAATACGAAAAGGCTGGTATGAAATGTGTAGGCATCAATCCAGAATCAGATCTGGTGGAAATCATTGAAATCCCTACCCTGAAATGGTTCATCGGAGTACAATTCCATCCAGAATACAGCAGTACAGTGCTGAAACCGCATCCGCTGTTCCTGTCATTCATCAAGGCAGCAATAAACAAATAAAAGAAACGAGCATTATAATATAATAAAGGAAAATGGACAAAAACACTTTAGTGGGGTTTGCCCTGATTGGCGCGGTAGTAATAGGATTTAGCATTTACAATCGTCCTAGTCAGGAAGAAATGGCACGAGCTAGACATTATCAGGACTCCATTCAGGCAATAGCCCGGGAAGAAGCTGAACAGCAGGCACAAACAGTCATGGCAGAGGGTAGGAACAAAACATTGTATTTAGATTCCACCTCCCTATTTTATGGAGCAAGTCAAGGAACCGAACAGCTTACAACTCTAGAAAACAATGTAGTAAAATTGACTTTTACCAACAAGGGAGGACGCGTATGTGCAGCTACACTGAAAGATTATAATGGTCAAGACGGCAATCCACTGACACTCTTTGACGAAAAAGACTCTGGCATAAATTTCGCTTTCGAGGGAAAAACAGAGAACATCCTGACTGAGGATATGTATTTTCAGCCTACCAATGTGACGGATAGCACTGTGACCATGCGCCTGGCCGCAAGCAACGGAGGCTATATCGACTTCGATTACAAACTCCTTCCGGATGCCTATATGGTGAATTTCAGCATCCGTGCCAACGGCATGCAGCATGTATTCCCGACAACACTGAACACTGTTCAGATCAACTGGCATCAGCGAGCACGGCAACAGGAAAAAGGATTTAGCTTTGAACAACGATATACATCGCTCACCTATAAGCCAGTAGACGACACTTCGGACTACCTGAGTGAAATGAAAGAAGTAAAGGAAGAAGTGACTGAACGACTGGACTGGGTCGCTTTCAAGAATCAGTTCTTTTCAAGCGTACTTATCGCCCATCAGGACTTTAACAAAGCCATGCTAGCCTCTATCCCACAACAGGAAGGTAGCGGATACATGAAAAACTATACCGCCGACATGACCACGTTCTTCGATCCGACAGGGAAACAGCCCACTAACATGCAGTTCTACTTCGGTCCGAATCATTTCAAGACCTTACAGAACAGCAATGAACTGAGCCTTTCTGATAAAGACTTGGAACTGGAAGACCTTGTCTATCTGGGATGGCCCGTTATCCGCTGGATCAACCGCTGGATCACCATTAATTTGTTCGACTGGTTATCGGGCTGGGGATTGAACATGGGACTTGTATTGCTACTGATGACCATCATCGTCAAAGCACTGGTCTATCCCGCCACTTACAAATCGTATATGTCATCAGCCAAGATGCGTGTATTGAAACCTTACATTAATAAAATCAACGAGAAATATCCCAAACAGGAAGACGCACTGAAAAAGCAACAGGAAACCATGGCACTCTACAGCCAATATGGTGTAAGCCCCATGGGAGGCTGTCTGCCCATGCTGATACAAATGCCGGTATTCATGGCCTTATTCTTCTTTGTGCCCAATGCCATCGAGTTGCGTCAACAAAGTTTTCTGTGGGCACCAGACTTGTCCACTTACGATGATGTGATCAACTGGGGAACCAACATTCCTTTGCTGGGTGATCATTTGAGCCTGTTCTGTCTGCTGTTTAGTGTTACTAATATACTGAATACCATGTACACCATGAAGCAGCAGGATATGGGACAACAGCAAATGCCAGGTATGAAACTGATGATGTACATCATGCCAGTTACATTCATCTTCATTTTCAACGGTTACTCTTCCGGTCTGAACTATTATTACTTCATTTCGGGACTGATCGGTATCCTTACTATGATGATTCTGCGCAAGACAACTGATGAGAAAAAGCTGCTTGCCATCTTGGAAGCCCGTAAAGAGAAATTGCAGAAAAGCGGGCACAAGCCGGGAAATAGCGGCCTGATGGCCAAACTGGAGGCTTTGCAGAAGGAGCAAGAACGCCTGCAACAGGAAAGAATGAATAGAGGGAAGAAATAAAGTCCGAACAGAGGATATATACATACTACCTTTTCGAAGGAAGTCAGACAACGGAAGCCGTCCGCTTGCAAGCGGGCGGCTTCCGTTGTCTGATTACAGATGCAGGATTTCGCTATTTTTTATATACACTTTGCATAAGTATATTCCAGTACATTGATAAAAGCAGCAAAGTATTTTCATTAAAGCAAAAACAAGCGGAACATGTTACGATAACCCAAATGAAACAAAGTATTATGAGAAGCAAAGTATTACTAAGCACATTATTGTCATCGGCCTTTTTCTGGCAGACGAATGCGACGAATCAGATAAAACTATCCGTCAGATATCACGAAGGAGGAAATATAATTTCCCATATCGACTTTGATGTTAATGAACGGAGCATGATCACAGATGCCGATGGCCTCTGACAATAACCAACCCCACAGCCTATCCTGCCGCAATGAAGGTGTTTGCCGAAACATCCAAGCATTGCACGAAATACGCCGATGCCAGCTTTTGCCGTCGAAACCGAATCCCTCGTCGGTTACTGGTCTCAGCCATTCATTGGCAATGTTTTTGCCGCCAAACCCCTTCGTCGACCTACAAATACTTGTCACCGGCCGCTTCTATTCTTAAAACACCGCCGGTGTTCTAATGATTTTCGGCGATGTTCTATAAAACGCCGCCGGAGTTCTATAAAACACCGCCGAAAATTAGGAAAACGAACAGGGAATGATTATCTTTGTATAGGGCCTCCAAAAACTTTGGAGACTATTCGAACCAATTATATACATAAAAGTAAGTATGGCTGAATACATCAAGCAGGAAATGAATGACCTGGACGGGTCGGGGAAACAACGGGTGTTCTACAGAATGAAGACGCTACGAAACATCAATGCCAAGCAGTTTGTCGAGAAAATAGCACATCCGGGATCGGGACTGAGCGAAGGAAACGTGCTACACGTGCTCACTACACTGGCCGATGAATTGGCGTATTACCTGGCACAGGGGTATAGCGTGACCATCGACGAGGTGGGGACATTCAAACCGACACTCGGGCTGGTGAAAGGAAAGGATATGGATACAATGGACGGCCAAGAGCAGAAGAGAAACGCCAGAAGCATCGAAGTAGACGGCGTGAACTTCCGCGCCAGCAAGGAACTGGTGAAAGCAACAAGACTGCAATGCGACCTGACGCGAGGGGGAGTGAGCCGAGTGAGGCAATCGCCCTACACACCCGAAGAGCGGCTGAAAGCGGCCAAAAACTACCTGAAGGAACATCCGTTCATGCGCGTGGCAGACTATATGGAAATAACCGGACTGCGCCGGACGAAAGCCACACAAGAGCTGAAACTCTGGGACAAGGACCCGGACAGCGGCATCACTTCGCAAGGAAGAAGAACGTACAAAGTGTACATCAGGCAGGAAAAGAAGTAACCGGAACATTTCACATCACCGGTTTTTATGCGTATTTTTGCAATCAATTAATCATCAAAAAACAAACATTACATATCATGAACAAATCAAGCGCGACTATCATGGCAGCAGCATTGATGCTGGCTTCTTCCTGTGCCGAAATGAAACAGGAAGAAAAGAGTCACGAGCCTATCATAGGCAAACAGGAAATAACCGTCAAGGACGGACGGCTCACCCCCGAAGCCCTGTGGGCAATGGGACGAATAGGCAGCCTGAGTGTATCACCCGATGGCAAGCGGATTGCCTATACCGTGGCCTATTACAGCGTTTCGGAGAACAAAAGCCACCGTGTGATTTATGTGATGGATGCCGACGGACAAAACAATACCTTGCTTACCCGTATGGCCTGGAACGAAGGCGAGCCTCAATGGATAAAAGGCGGAACCAAAATCGCATTCCTGTGCAACGAAAGCGGAGGTAGCCAGATATGGGAGATGAATCCCGACGGAACGGAACGACGCATCCTGTCCGATTTCAAAGGAGGCGACATCGAAGGATTCTCTTTCTCGCCAGATGGCAAAAAGGTTCTTTTCATCTCGCAAGTGAAATACGGGCAACGCACCGTAGACCTCTACCCTGACCTGCCAAAAGCAAGCGGCATCATTGTGAACGACCTGATGTACAAGCATTGGGACGAATGGGTGGAAAGTATCCCCCATCCTTTTGTGGCCGACTTTGACGGCAACCGCGTGGGAACGGCCACCGACATCATGGAAGGCGAACCTTTTGAAGCACCGATGAAGCCTTTTGGCGGCATGGAACAACTGGCATGGAGCACGGACTCCAAACAAATAGCCTATACCAGCCGAAAGAAACAAGGCTTAGCCTATGCCATATCCACCGATTCGGACATATACCTATATAATATAGAAGAAGGCGTGACGCTGAACCTGTGCAAACAAAACGGCAAGGCATCGGACGGCAAAGACGAAATGAGAGGATATGACACCAATCCCAAGTTCAGTCCCGATGGCAAATACATTGCCTGGCAAAGCATGGAACGCGACGGATATGAAAGCGATCGCAACCGGCTGTGTGTATACAATCTGGACAGCGGCGAGAAACGCTTCGTCACCGAAAGTTTTGAATCGGGTGTAGATGATTATTGCTGGAACAATGACTCGCAAAGCCTGTACTTTGTCGGTGTGTGGCACGGCACCAGCATGGTGTACAGCACCAACCTGAACGGGGACGTGAAAAAACTGACTGATGGCATGTATGACTACGGCTCCGTAGCCATGGCAGGCGACAAAGTCATCACTAAGCGCCATTCCATCAGTGCGGCCGATGAAATCTATGCGCTCACTCCGGCAGACGGACAGGTGGCACAACTCTCGCATGAAAACGACCCTATCTTTGCACAACTGAAGCTGGGCAAAGTGGAAGAAAGATGGACCCGGACTACCGACGGCAAACAAATGCTTTCGTGGGTGATTTATCCTTCTGATTTCGATGCCAGCAAGAAGTATCCCACCCTGCTGTTCTGTGAAGGCGGCCCGCAAAGCCCTGTCAGCCAGTTTTGGAGTTATCGCTGGAATTTCCAGATCATGGCGGCCAATGACTACATCATCATTGCCCCCAACCGTCGCGGGCTGCCCGGGTTCGGCATGGAATGGCTGGAACAGATCAGCGGCGACTATGGAGGCCAATGCATGAAGGACTACCTGGCTGCTATCGACGACATATCCAAGGAACCGTATGTGGATACCGACCGCCTGGGATGCGTAGGTGCCAGCTTCGGCGGATTCTCCGTATACTGGCTGGCCGGACACCACGACAAACGCTTCAAGGCGTTTATCGCACACGATGGCATCTTCAATATGGAGCAACAGTATCTGGAGACGGAAGAAATGTGGTTCGCCAACTGGGACATGGGCGGTGCCTACTGGGACAAGAACAATGCGACCGCTCAACGTACTTTTGCCAACTCGCCCCATCGCTTTGTCGACAAATGGGATACCCCGATTCTTTGCATTCATGGCGAAAAGGATTACCGGATTCTGGCTTCGCAAGGCATGTCGGCATTCAATGCGGCTGTATTGCGCGGCGTTCCGGCCGAACTGTTGCTTTATCCGGACGAAAACCACTGGGTGTTGAAGCCACAAAACGGAGTGTTGTGGCAACGCACATTCTTCAGCTGGCTGGACAAATGGCTCAAATAAGCGTCCGACCCAAGAAAAGACATCAGACAAGGCAAGTATAAATAAAGCATAAACGGCTTGCAAGTCTTGACAAGGCGTAACAAATTGGCCGAAAAAAGCCTTTGTTATGCCTTGTTCTTTTCTTTTGCCTCCGACTCTATCGCCTCATTGCAGTATTGACATGAACATGATGCGGATCAGAAAACAACGCTCATAAGTGATGAATTAATAGAATCAGATAGTTTATATATGAAGGACGTGATTATAGAAACTTCCAGGTTGCAATTGCGTGAAATGTCTCTTTCCGATATGGGAGCATTGGCATCGATATTGCAGGACGAGAAGGTAATGTATGCTTATAATGGAGCTTTTGATGAAGAAGAGACCATGGCATGGATGCAAAAACAGCTTCGGCGATATAAAGATTTTGGCTTTGGCCTGTGGGGTGTATTCCTTAAAAGCACCAATGAAATGATAGGCCAGTGTGGCATTACAATGCAGGATTATAAGGCGATACAAGTTCCTGAAATCGGTTATTTGTTTGCATACAGCCATTGGCATAACGGTTATGCAACTGAGGCCGCGGCGGCTTGTCGGGAATATGGATTCCACGTCTTGCATTTCAATGCTTTGTATTCCATTATCAGGGACACAAATCTTGCCTCGCAAAATGTAGCGCTTCGCAATGGAATGAGTTTAATCGATACCATCGTCAAGCATTATCGTGAAGTAGATATGCCTCACAGGGTGTTTTGCGTAAAAAAGGTGTAACCCATATAGCCCTATTGTCAAATGACGATAGGGCTATATGCCATTCGGAATTCCCGTGTAAGCAAAGCACGAGATTATCTCCTATTTTCTCAGCATGAGGCTTTTGAACGCCGAAGGATAAGGAGTTTCGAATTCCATTAGTTCTCCGGTTACGGGATGATAAAAACATAACTTGAAAGCATGCAACGCCAACCGTCCCAAAGGATCACACTCGCTGCCATAACGCTGGTCGCCAACTACCGGATGTCCCAAATCTGCCATATGTACACGGATTTGATTCTTTCGTCCTGTTTCCAAATCCAATTCCATCAAAGAATATCCATTGGCCCGTTTTATCGTTTTGTAATGGGTTATGGCAAACTTTCCTTCTCCATTGTCCACCATACTGGAACTGACATACAACTTCCTGTCGGTCAGCCAAGATTCTATGGTGCCATAGTCTCTCTCCATGTCCCCCGAAACAATGGATACATATCGGCGATCTGTCACAATCTGATGCCAATTATCACGTAAGGTATGCTGGGTTTTCTCGTCTTTGGCATACATCATCAGTCCCGACGTCTCACGGTCCAGGCGATGTACCACAAACACGCGGTTAAAACGATGAGTTCGCTTTACGTAATCATTCAATATATGCTGTGCCGTACGTTCTTTCTGATGATCGGTGCTGACAGAAAGCAATCCCTCCTTTTTTTCTACCACTATCAGGTAGGCATCCTCGTATACCAGTTTCAGCATCGGGTGTTTGAACTCATGATTATGTTTTCCTTTAGTCACCTGTACCTTCATGCCCGGTTTCAAAGCAAAGTTATACTGGGTCGTAATAACATTGTCCACCAGAATCACCCGATTGGAAAGCAATGACTTTACTTTGTTACGACTGATTCCTGCTAGTTTTTTCATCAAGAAATCCATTAATTCGGCAGGTTCTGTCACATTATATATAGTATATCGGGATGCTGCTCTCGCCTTTGGTCTATCTACATCTATTTTTCTACCTTTTGCCATCATGCTTATTTATGGTTTAAACAATTTACACTTGTCGAACATTCTAGAGGAGTATCATCCTCTTCTTTCCAGCAACACCACATTTTCTACATGATGCGTATGAGGAAACATATCTACGGGTTGTACAGCCGTCACCTTGTATTTAGTGTCTAACAATGAGAGGTCGCGTGCCTGAGTGGCCGGGTTGCAACTGACGTATACAATCCTACGTGGCTCGGCAAAGAGAATGGTATTGATCACATCATCATGCATGCCAGCGCGAGGAGGATCAGTGATAATCACATCCGGA
Organism: uncultured Bacteroides sp.; assembly: GCA_947173895.1. Classification (GTDB taxonomy): domain Bacteria; phylum Bacteroidota; class Bacteroidia; order Bacteroidales; family Bacteroidaceae; genus Phocaeicola. The sequence continues at coordinate 22,984 of CAMWGU010000024.1, forward strand.
CGCCCATGCTGGTTGATAAATTCTTGAGTCAGGATATTCTTCATGTCGCCGGCATAAAATAAAGTATTATCAATGCCATTGATTCTTGAATTCACCTTAGCGTCTTCTATAGCTTCGGGTACATATTCGATTCCTATTACCTTCTTTGCCTGACGTGAAACAAAGTTGGCTATAGTTCCGGTACCTGTGTAGAGATCGTATACCAACTCATCGCCTGTCAGTCCGGCAAAATCCCGAGCTACTTTATATAAGTTATATGCCTGTTCGGAATTTGTCTGATAGAAAGACTTGGGGCCTATCTTAAAACGCAAGCCTTCCATTTCCTCAAAAATATGGTCGTTTCCTTTAAATACCATCACATCTAGATCATTGATGGTATCGTTGCATTTGTTATTGACTACGTATAATAAGGAAGTAATTTGCGGGAAACGTTCCGCAACAAAGGCCAGCAACTGTTTCATCCGGTCTCTCTCCTTCTCTTCCACTATCTTACACTGCAATAATACCATCAGTTCTCCCGTAGTTGAGGTGCGTATCATCAAATTGCGTAACATTCCTTCTTGAGAACGCAGATTGAAAAAAGAATAATTGTGTTCGTAAGCATAATCACGAATGGCGTTTCGTATCTGATTACTAATATCATCCTGCAACCAGCATTTTTCGATAGCCAGCACTTTGTCAAAGGCTCCGGGAATATGAAAACCCACTGCATTCATCTGATCGTATTTTACATCTTCCTTCACCTCTTCTTCTGTCAGCCAACGCTTGTCTGAAAAGGTAAATTCCAGTTTGTTCCGATAGAACTCCGTTTTCTTCGAACCTAAGATTGGTAAAATCTCCGGCAATTCGATCTTACCAATGCGGGTCAGATTATCCATTACCTGTTTCTGTTTATTCTTTATCTGTTCTGCATATGACAAACATTGCCATTTGCAACCTCCACACACTCCATAATGCTGGCAAAATGGTACCATCCGCATAGCAGAATATTCATGAAACTTCACGGCAACAGCTTCCGCATAATGGTTTTTCTTGCGCTTCACCTGCAAGTCCACCACATCACCCGGTACCACGTATGGCACAAATACTACCAAGTCATTCACTTTTGCCAAAGCCTTTCCTTCGGCAGCCACATCTGTTATAGTTATCTTCTCTAATAATGGAAGCTCTTTCTTCTTTCTAGCCACTTTTCTGAATAAGTTAATTTGGGTACAAAATTAAGTATTTTTCCCGAATATCACATCATAAATCGAAAGATATTAAAATTGCAAAGTAGAAATTGCAATTTCCTCTATTTTTTTTCATTAAATCGTTTGGAGATAAATAAAATATATATAGCTTTGCGACTACATTTATGATAGAGTTAACTTTAAATACATTAATTATGGATAAAAAAAGAGTTTACACCTTCGGTAATGGACAAGCTGAAGGAAAGGCAGACATGAGAAATCTGCTTGGTGGAAAAGGTGCCAACTTGGCTGAAATGAATCTTATTGGTGTTCCCGTCCCTCCGGGATTTACAATCACCACTGAAGTTTGTAGCGAATATTATGAACTGGGTAAAGATAAAGTAGTAGAACTACTGAAAGAGGATGTCGAAAAAGCCATCGCCAATATTGAGAATTTGATGAATTCTAAATTCGGCGACGTGGAAAATCCGTTATTGGTTTCTGTACGTTCGGGTGCTCGCGCCTCTATGCCGGGTATGATGGATACAATCCTCAATTTGGGTTTGAACGATGAAGTAGTAGAAGGTTTGAGCCGTAAAACCGGTCGTCCACGTTTTGCTTGGGATTCATACCGTCGTTTCGTTCAAATGTATGGCGATGTAGTATTGGGAATGAAACCTGTGAATAAAGAAGACATCGACCCCTTTGAAGAAATCATCGAAAAAGTAAAGGAAGAAAAAGGTGTAAAGCTAGACAACGAATTGGAAGTGGAAGACCTCAAAGAACTGGTTAAACGCTTTAAAGTCGCTGTAAAAGAACAAACCGGACAAGATTTTCCGACTTGTGCATACGAACAACTTTGGGGCGCTATCTGTGCCGTATTCCGTAGTTGGATGAACGAACGCGCCATTCTTTACCGCAAGATGGAAGGTATTCCTGCCGAATGGGGTACTGCTGTAAGCGTACAAGCCATGGTATTCGGTAACATGGGTGACACTTCAGCTACCGGTGTTTGTTTCTCTCGTGACGCAGGTAACGGTGAGGATTTGTTTAATGGTGAATATTTGATCAACGCACAAGGTGAAGATGTTGTAGCCGGTATCCGTACCCCGCAACAAATCACTAAGATAGGTTCTCAGCGTTGGGCAGAACGTGCCGGTATCTCTGAAGAAGAGCGTGTAGCCAAATATCCTTCAATGGAAGAAGCGATGCCGGAAATATACAAAGAACTGGATGCGCTTCAAACCAAACTAGAAAACCATTACCACGATATGCAGGATATGGAATTTACTGTACAGGAAGGCAAATTGTGGTTCCTGCAAACTCGTAACGGCAAACGTACAGGTGCCGCTATGGTGAAAATTGCCATGGATTTGTTGCGCCAAGGAATGATTGATGAAAAAACAGCATTGGAACGTTGCGAACCCAACAAACTGGATGAATTGCTTCACCCTGTCTTCAATAAGCAAGCTTTGAAAGAAGCCAAAGTGTTGACTCGTGGTCTTCCTGCTTCTCCGGGAGCAGCAACAGGTCAGATTGTATTCTTTGCAGATGATGCTGCCAAATGGGCTGCCGATGGCAGAAAAGTTGTTATGGTACGTATCGAGACCTCTCCTGAAGATTTGGCAGGTATGGCTGTTGCCGAAGGTATTTTGACTGCACGTGGAGGTATGACTTCACACGCTGCCGTTGTAGCTCGTGGTATGGGCAAGTGCTGTGTATCTGGAGCAGGTGCTATTAATGTAGATTATAAGGCACGCACTGTAGAGATTGAAGGTATAACTTTAAAAGAAGGAGATTTTATTTCCTTGAACGGTACTACCGGTGAAGTATATAAAGGTAAAGTGGAAACCAAGGCAGCTGAAGTTTCAGGTGATTTCGCTGCTCTGATGGAGCTTTGTGACAAATATACCAAGCTGAATGTCCGTACCAATGCCGATACTCCGCATGATGCTGAAGTGGCTCGTACTTTTGGTGCTTCAGGTATTGGTCTTTGCCGTACAGAGCACATGTTCTTCGACGCAGAAAAGATTGTTGCCATGCGAGAAATGATTTTATCGCCAGATGTAGAAGGACGTAGAAAAGCTCTAGCTAAATTACTGCCTTATCAAAAAGCCGATTTCAAAGGCATCTTCAAGGCTATGGATGGATGTCCGGTTAATGTTCGTCTGCTTGATCCTCCTTTGCACGAGTTTGTTCCCCACGATGCAAAAGGTCAGGAAGAAATGGCTAAGGCAATGGGCGTAACCGTACAAGAAATCAAGAAACGTGTAGAAAGTTTATGTGAACACAATCCGATGTTAGGCCATCGTGGTTGCCGTCTGGGTAACACCTATCCCGAAATCACAGAGATGCAGACTCAAGCGATTCTAGGTGCTGCAATTGAATTGAAGAAAGAAGGATATGATCCACATCCGGAAATTATGGTTCCTTTGACTGGTATCCTGTATGAGTTTGAAGCTCAGGAAAAGGTAATCCGTAATGCAGCAGCAGCATTATTTGAAAAAGAAGGTATGGAAATTCAGTTCAAGGTAGGTACAATGATCGAAATTCCTCGTGCCGCATTGACAGCTAACCGTATTGCCAGCCGTGCAGAGTACTTCTCATTTGGAACCAATGACTTGACTCAGATGACCTTTGGTTATTCTCGTGATGACATCGCTTCATTCTTGCCGGTATATCTAGAAAAGAAAATCTTGAAGGTAGACCCATTTCAAGTACTCGACCAAAATGGTGTAGGCCAATTGATTGAGATGGCTGTAGATAAAGGCCGTTCAGTTCGTCCTGACTTGAAGTGTGGTATCTGTGGTGAACATGGTGGTGAACCTTCTTCTGTGAAATTCTGCCATAAAGTTGGTTTGAACTATGTGTCTTGTTCTCCGTTCCGCGTGCCTATCGCCAGACTGGCAGCGGCGCAGGCTGCAATAGAGGAATAATCTCTTAAAAATATTATTTTTATATCAGGCTGTAATTCACCGTTTTACGGTAGTTACAGCCTGATTTGCGCTTAGACGGTTCGTACATTTGACCGCAAAAAATGAGCCAAATAAACGTATTTGTTTTACTCTATGTTTACCCCAAAAATGGCCATGTTTACCCCGTTTACCCCAAAGTTTTCCCCATTGTTTTATCATTAAAATATAGTAGGTATGACAACATTCAAAGCAACGGTAAAAAAGCCAAGATCAGATGGATTCTATACAGTTTACATTAGAGTCACACATCAGCGCAAAACAAGTTACATCAAGACTAACAAGATTATTGATCCGGCTCATATAACCAGTAGTGGTGAGTTAACAGACCCGGTAGTGAATGAATATTGTGCCATAATCATACGCCAATATACAGACAAACTGAATCGTGTTGACGCTACATTTTGGGAACTTAAGGATGTCATAGAATTCCTTCACAAAAATGATGAAGAGACTTGCTTCAGTGATTATGCGAGAAAGTTTATTTCGAAGATGGAATCTGAAGGGCATGAACGTAATGCTAAAAACTATAAACTTGCAGTCAATCATTTAGAACGGTATATAGGTACTACCAAAATCATGTTTAGCATTCTTACGACTTCTGTTTTAACACAATGGATTGACACATTGTATAAGACCAGCAGAGCAAAAGAAATGTATCCCACTTGCATCAGACAGATTTTTAAGAAAGCAATCATAGAATTGAATGACGAAGAACGTGGTATTTTGCGTATAAAATACAATCCATGGCTAAAAATTATAATCCCAAAATCAGACAATACACTGAAAAGAGCAATCAGTGCAGAAGCTTGTCGTGAATTCTTTAATCGTCCTCTGCCACAAAGTAAAATGGTATCTCCCCTTCCTGAACTCGGCAGAGATATAGCCCTGCTTTCATTGTGTATGGGTGGTATTAACACGATAGACCTTTACGAACTGAAAAAGAAAGATTATAAAAATGGTATTATAGGATATAAGAGAGCGAAAACAAGACATAGTCGTAGGGATGAAGCATACATGGAGATTCGTATTGAACCGTTTATACAGGATACATTTAATAAATATTTATCTACGGACCAGACAGATGAATATCTGTTTAATTTTCATAGTCGTTATAGTAATTCCGATAGTTTCAATGCCAATATAAATATGGGAATCAGGCGAATATGCCAAGATATGGGAATGTCCAAGGAGGAATATTATTGCTTTTATACGTTTCGTCATACCTGGGCAACCATTGCTCAAAACGATTGTGGAGCAAATATGTATGAGGTAGCATTTGGTATGAACCATAGCCATGGATTTAATATAACAAGAGGCTATGTAAAAATAGACTTTACTCCAGCATGGGAACTTAATGCAAAAATCATAGACTTCATATTTTTCAGTAATAAAAACAGTAAACAGAGTTTGGTTCGTAACTTTGAATCACCTGCAGAGAAAATGTTTCGTATTACAAAAAAGATGATGATATATGGAAGAGCATATTTCAAAGGCGAAGTTATTGCCGAAGTTACAGACATAGGTTTTGATACCGTTGATGATGTCATTTCAGCACTTGCCAATCAACTTCCTAATGACATCCCCATAGGATGTAATGTACAGTTCCGATTGACAAACTGTGATTCTCAAAAAGAAGCAGTATATGTCAGAAGCAAAGGCAAGGGATTCTAAATTTGAACATATAGGGGAAATCAGCCCATTTATTTCAGAACTGTACCATTTCTCATATTGGTGCGGTTCTTTCTATTTGTCCGGTTGATTCCAGGGCAATACTTCACGGCCTATAAGTATGGCAAAGACAAGTACGATAAGCTTCCATATAAGGATGAAAGTTTTCTTGACCAACCAGACTGCAAGATGTATGGCAATCCTCAAAAGCCAGAACACCAGCTTCAGGAGCAGCATACCGATAATAAGTACCGGCAGCAGATATATAATCAACAGCAATTCAAACATATCGTGTAATATTTAGTGCATATAAAACCTGTTTTAGCATATAAATATACTAAAAATCAATGAGATACAGAAATTTACGCAACACTATTTCTTAATATTCGAGTAAATTTTCTACTGATTATCAGTGTTATATCACCATGATAACGAAGTATTTCCAGACTCTGATTACAGGGTTATTCTACCTGAATGTTTTGCAATACAGTTCAGATAAAATGAGATTTCCCGATAGACATTTCATCAGCAGAATAAGCTACAAGATTTTATTTTCCCTTTTATTGGGATTCCTGTAGCTTAGATAATCTGGTTACTTTTACCATGCTATCATGGTTTCGGAACTACATATTATATTGGGATATAGGTTTTATGAGAGCAATAGTCATCTATACCGTATAACTATATCTTATGTGTTTTTGAAACTTTGGTTTATCCAACCATAGATAACGGAACTTTGTTTACTGATTACTGCGATTTGTATGGTTCTATGATTGAATAATGCTTGTAGCATCTGTTTCAGAACACACTGATATTGGCTTGATAGGTTCTAGAACTCTATACAACAATATTCCACTATGTGGATATTCCAAGACAACCGGATGCTACAGCACATGGTAAGCAGGAATATTCCTCCAAAGAATTGTGTTGTTGATTTCGGTTTGCAACGGCTTTCTCCGGTAAATTTGGGTGTAATAATCATTCCCGGAAGGCATCGTTCTGCTGTGCAGAGTTTTCCAAGCAAGTTGTACTTTTGTGGCCACAAAACTCCGTTTCGTACTCACAAAAGTAACTTGCCGAATGCTGGCGCATCGGAGCGGCTGCACCGCTGTTTCGCATAGCGAAAGATGGTCCGAGATACCAAACCACCAATGTATCAAAGTATGAAGAATCAGAGAACCAAGTACATCAAGGTAAGGATGACACCTGAGGAAGTACAACAGTTTAAGGAGAAATCTGCCTCCTATTCATCCGTGAGCCATTATATACGCTCGGCACTGGCAGAGTATTCAAATATCGGGACCAAAAGACAGCTTGAACTGATGAATGATTTGGGCTTGTTTTACCGGAAATATCAGAATGAACTTTCCTGGGCAGGAGGAAACCTTAATCAGTCGGTCAAACGTGCCAATGAGCTTGCGGTAGCCGGGTTACTCGCACCCAGCTATATTCAGGAAGTTCTGTTACCGGTTATTCTTGAAACTCAGAAAACATTGAACCGAATAAAGAAAGACCTTGATTCTCTGACACAGAAAGCTGTCAGAATCTGAGTTATTAGTTACACGGTATTCAATCATTTCAGATATTATTATTGTGTAACCGTAGATTAATGAACTTGAAGTATTTCGGTTACTCAGTAACTTAAACCATGATAATTAGGATTAAATATGATAGCAACCATATTACCGGGAAGCACGAACTTTCATGCTGTAGGATATAATGAACATAAAGTATCGAAAGGTGTTGCACGGCTTATCGAGATTCAGAATTTCGGTTCACTCGGAACTTTTCACAAGCCTACCCCAAGTGAACTGGTCGGTTATCTCCAGAAGTACAGTTCACAGAACAGCAGAATCAGGAAACCGCAGTTTCATGTAGCCATATCATGTAAGGGACACGAAATGTCGGAAGATGAGTTGCTGGATTTTGCACACCAGTATCTCAAGGAAATGGGATACGGAGAATCCGGTCAGCCGTTGCTTGTTTACTCCCATTATGACACAGAGAATACCCATCTTCATATTATTACTTCGAGAGTGGCACCTGATGGAAGAAAGATTAAGCACAGCCATGAGCGCAGACGTTCTCAGGAAGTCATTGACCGTATTCTTGGTAACGACAGGAAGAAGAAAACTGAAGATGACATTAATTTGGCCAAGCAGTACACGTTCTCTTCATTTGCCCAGTTCAAGGCAATAATGGTTTCCATGGGCTATGAGGTTTATCAGAAAGATGAGGATGTATTCGTCAAGCATGGTGGAAAGGTTCAGAAGGACATTCCTTTGTCTGAAATAGAAAGCCTGTTCAAGAGCGGTTATCGGGAAAGGAACCGTTGCCGTCAGCTCAGAAGTATATTAAAGAAGTACCGTGATGTAAGTTCCAACAAGGAGGAACTGCAGAAGGAACTGAAAACGAAGTTCGGTATTGACATTGTGTTCTTCGGCAAGAAGGATTCTCCATACGGATATATGCTAGTTGATCATTCAAACAAGACCGTCATTCATGGTGCAAGAGTGCTGGCTGTAGAGGAACTTCTGGACTTCGCTACTCCTGAAGAACGGTTCAATCGGATTGAGGACTATATTGACCGGTTACTAACACTCAATCCGAAGATTACCCAGGGTGAAATATACAGTAAAATCAGGAAGCAGCGTGCCTATATCAAGAAAGGTATCATCTATTTTGATGACCAAAGCCGTCCGTTGAAACCTTTTATGGCAGAAGCAATTGACCGTAATAACCGTATAGCTATGGTAGAAATGTTCAGTCCGGCTACTGAGGCTGAACGGGATTTGCTTTGTAAGATATTTAAGGTTTCCCGGAAAGATTTAGTAGATATATCTCCGGAAAGAACACAATATCATACTGATGCTGTAAACCGTTTGCGTGAGATATTCAATGATGAAACAGTAACCTCTATCAGAAGGCAACTGCATGAAGAAGGTTTTACTATCTGTCATGATGAGGATGCAACTTATGCCATCAACTTCAAACAGCATATCATTATAAACCTTACTGAAGAGAACTTTAATCTTCAACGGTTAAAGGAACAGCGGATGAAGCAAATTGAACGATATAAACCCCAACAACCAACAAAACCTACTTCACGCTTCTCTAGCAAAGCCAAGCTGCGTGATGAGGTGGTGGCAGTCATAGTGAGAAACGTGAGTGGGAAGTTGGTCAGAAAGGTAACTATGATAATGTTGATGATGAACGTTCAATAAAAAGATAATCAAAAACACTAAAAATATTAATCATCAATACATTTTCCCATTTCAATATATATAATTACCTTTGTCTTCCTTGCCATCCATTGTATAAGCCAAACAAGATACAATGTAAAAATGACAAGGTTAAATATATGAATAAAAGTATAAAAAGACATCTCAACTTTTTGAACTGTTAGGGTTGGGCTCTGTCTCAAAAAATGATAACAGTCCAGTGCTCATGTGGCAAGCCTGTACATGTTCGTTCTTACTAGAGGTTCCGATTTGGCAAACTGGAATACGTGAGAGAACATTGTAGAAGTTTACCTGCTAAAAGGTAAATAGCGCATAGAGGGGTGACAGCCCTCTATTTTTTTATTTAATTTTAAGATTTTAAGGTGAACCCCATTATATTATTTAGACTACCACAAATATTTACTTATATTTATATCCATATTTACTAAGTATGGGAGTTGGAGTTTTATTTCGACCTTGCTCAGATATTAAATATAAGTTTTTCCTTGCTCTAGAAGCAATAACATACAATATTCGTTTAGCACTCTCTTCCTTATTTGACTCACTAAAATGTGGAACATAGCCATCTAACAGTCCAAAAGCTATTACTGTATCAAATTCTGCTCCTTTTACCCCATGGTTTGTTGAGATAGTAATTCCTTTTTTTTGTTGAAAGACTTTTCTAAATGCATCAATGTGCGTTATAAACTCTGCACCTTTCTTTTTTAAACTATCAATACGTTTTTCAGAGCTATCAAAAAAAGCATCATAATGCATTTTTAAATATTTATTCTGATTAATGTCAATATTGACTCTTTCAAGAAATGCATCGAAAAATTTTTTTAGATACTCCAAACCATCTTGTTCGTTTATTGATATGCTATTACAAATATATAATATTTGTTTGGCAGATAAATCAATATTTGTTACTCCAATTGATAAAAGGTTTGTTACTATTTCACTTGCCCAGCGTAATCTTCTGATATATAAACCCGGAGTAGAGTCTGTTAATATAATACGTGATAATTTATACCAAAAATTATCAATATCACGTGCAAATGGTGCCATGCCGGGCCCATCAAAACTATATTGAGGTAAGCGTGCCATTAAATTTCTAGTTAAACCTGATAAATGAATCCATTGGGGTGCAAGTATACATATTTCATTCGGAGAAATACGATATTCATCAATATTTGTTTTAATTATACGAACTATTTCATTTTCTAAATCTTCAACTGAAACAGTCTTATTATAACTAATAACGCTTTGGTAGTCCTTCGTTTTTCCAACAGCCTCTATTTTGTTTGCATAAGTTTTAAAATAATCAAAATATGATACAAGAAGAGATGATGATCTATAATTATAGCTTAATGATAATTCGTCATAATATAATCCCGTTACATTTTCCAATTGAGCTTTATCCATTGGAAAACCTCCTAAATTACCATATATAGATTGATTCGGATCACCAACAATAAAAGCTTTATTATCTTTTCCGGTTTTTAAAATTGCACCTAAAATCACATACTGCAATTCTTTTGTATCTTGATATTCATCAATTAAAATATAAGGAAAAATATTAGACAGAGTCTTACATATACTTTGATTTTCTTTCAAAAGACAATATGAATAATATAATATTAATTCATAATCTATTTCATGCTTTTCTTTTAAAATCTGATAGTAATCACAGATAATTGATTCTACAGTCTTTTTTATTGTAGATTTGGTGCAATTTATCTTCAAGCCTTCCGATGTGAAGCAATAACAAAGACAATCCCAATATGTAATTTTTTTCTTCGGTGTTGAATATGAGTCACATAAAGACACTAGATAATTCTCAGTATCATTAGTATTAATAATATCATATCCAAATTTTAGTTCTTCTATATACATATGGTACGGTTTAAGAATCCATTCAACACAGAATGAATGAATAGTTCCAATCCATAGTTGTTCAGTATCTACCCCCAATAATTCTATTCGTTCTTTTATTTCATCTGCAGCACGATTTGTATATGTGATAGCAATAATATACTGTTTATTGGATTCTAATTTAGAAAGTTCATAAGCTATCTTATACGTTATTGTTCTTGTTTTTCCACTCCCTGGACATGCTATTAATAAGATACTGTTTTCATTATATATAGCCTTTTCCTGCTCTGGATTCAAATCATTCTTTCCCCAAACAAACATATCTATAGTTGATTTAATATATATAATATTGGCTCATTTTTATTCAATACTTTTTTTAAAGTTTTCTTAATATCGTCAAAAGAAGTACGTCCTTCATTATACGATTTTAATTCGTTTTTAAGATTATCAATTTCTTCATCTTCATTATATGTATCTAATACATATTCTAGCATTTGAACAATTAATTCGTTTGAAAATTTAGTTTTTGCAAATACAATAGCATCTAATATATATTTAGGAATACATATAGATGGAGTTATATACTTACTTAGAAGTATTGCATACCACCCTTTACCCTTATTTTCAGCCATCGTTAGAATCCGTTTTCCATATTTCTTTATGTCATCAGACTTTATATCTTCTTCGGATATTTTAATTGTAGCATTGTCAACATAAACATCTTTAATAGTTGACAAGATTGCATCAACATTTCCAGCCTTTATAAATTCTATCTCGAATGTATGTTCAGCAAAAAATGAGCCAATCCACTTGCTCCTTTTTTTTAGGCCTCTCAACTTTTCTTTTCTACTTAATCCTAATTTATGAGCCTTGGTAACTTTTCCAGTTATAGATCTATCTAAATCTGTAATAATGGCACATCTTTTCTTTATTCTTTGATTATGAAATAACAGTGCAAGATTCTCAAAACCAGTACTTCTAACATTAATTAAACTTATTCCTAATTCATCAAGACTAACTCCTAACGTTTTCTTTACCATAATTGGAATAAGTATTTCTTCAGCATCTCCCTCTACTAAGATAACACTTTTTGCAAATAGAATATTACACCTTATGGCATCTAAAAACCTTTGTATATGCATTCTTTCTTCATTTTTTAGACCTATAAATGGTTGATAAACTTCAGAATAATTTTTAAACCTATTTATAATATTCATATTTGAGATATTTGAAACCTCCGAAATATGAGTGGAATGCGTTGAAT
>CAMWGU010000025.1 GCA_947173895.1 uncultured Bacteroides sp.
ACACGTACGTACGTGTTTTACGATGGGTCGGTACGCTTCTTTTTGAAGGGGGAAAAGCGAAAGCGATTCCGGTTTTTTGTTCAATAAAATTCCTTTCTTTACATTGCGGATGTAAACCTCACAAATTTTATATACTTTTGTTTTCTTATTGAATTGGAATATGCAGAAAATAAAAGCAGGGCTGACCGGATTCATTTTGGGCGACTGGTTGGGAATGCCTTATCGGGGAAAAGGAAAAGGGACATTCAGGCCTGTACGTACTAAATCCTACCTTCGGGGAGGTAAATGTTCGGGCAATACCTCGCTATTGTTGTGCGCGCTAGACAGTCGTTGTGATCTGGTGCTTTATCGGCAGAACTTAAAGGAGTGGTGCTTTCATAAAAAGTATACCGGCGAGCACATTGAGTTTGATGTGGATTCGGTTATCAGGAAATCGGTCATGACGAATTTCAGGGCGGTGTCTTCGGATGCTCATAGTGGGAACCGCAGCCTGATGGGGTGTTGTGTGCTGGCTTTTACTTCTTTGTCTCGTGAGGAGATTCTTCCGTTTGTCAAGGCTACTCATAACTGTCGGTATAATGCTAAGTACACGTGTTTTTTTATCGAGCTGATTCGCGAGTTGCTGAGAGGGGAGCAAAAGGAGCATGCGTTGAGGCGGGTTGAGCGGAAGTGCGATGTGTGTGTAAACAGACAGAACTTTAGCAACGGAAATTTTGTGGTAGACACGGTGGAGTCTGTTGTCAATTGTTTCATGGCGGGGAATAATTATGCAGAGTGTGTGTTCTTGGCCATAAATTCGGGCAAGTCGAGCGATGCGGTAGGAGCGTTGACCGGTTTGTTGGCGGGCCTTTATTATGGTGTGGGCTTGACGAACGGGGTGAAAGACTTTGGAATGATGGAAGCTTATATCGATTCCTTCCTTCTTTATCTTCGTTCTACTCTTTAAACTCCAGTGCGAGTTGTTTCCATGTCGGTTTGTCTGTTCGCTCTTCTTTAGGATTGGACACGGCCAGTCCGATGAGCCGTATGGGATGGTTTTCGTAGTCCACTTCTTTCAGCAGTTGTTTGGCAAGCGGCAAGATATGGTCCATGCTGGTCAGGTCATTGCTTTGGGTGATGCTGCGGGTTATTTGGGTGAAGTCGTGGAATTTTATTTTTAGTGTAAGCGTGTTGCCGCCAAAGCGGGTACGCTCCAGTCTGGCCAGCAGTTCGGTAGTGACATGATAAAGTTCGATAATGGCGGAAGAACGCCGCGAAATGTCTTTTTCCAGTGTATGTTCGCATCCCACTGACTTGCGGATTCTTACAGGCTCTACGGGACGGAGGTCGATGCCCCGTGCAAAGTCGTAGTATAGGCGGCCGGCTTTACCAAACTGGCGGGTCAGCATTTCCAGCGTGCAGGCTTGCAGTTGGCTTCCGTTGTGGATGCCCAGTGCATGCATTTTTTTGGCAGTTACCGGTCCTACTCCCCAAAATGACTCTATAGGAAGGCGGACGATGAAATCCAGGGCCTGGTCGGGATGTATTGTGCATAGTCCGTCGGGCTTGCGGTAGTCGGAGGCAACTTTGGCCAGAAACTTGTTGTAGGACACTCCGGCCGAGGCAACCAGTTCTAGTTCTTCGCGGATGCGTCGTTTTATTTCCTTGGCTATGTCGACCGCCAGCGGAATTCCGGCTTTGTTTTCGGTTACGTCCAGAAACGCTTCGTCCAGTGCCAGCGGCTCTATAACGTCGGTGTAACAGCGGAAAATGTCGTGTATCTGTCGGGATACCTCTTTATATACATCCATCCGTCCGGGGACAAAGATCAGTTCCGGACAGAGTTTCTTGGCCGTTTGCGACGACATGGCCGAATGTACTCCGTAGCGGCGCGCTTCGTAGCTGGCTGCGGCCACTACGCCCCGTTTCTCGGCATGGCCTACGGCAATCGGTTTTCCGCGCCATTCTGGATTGTTCCGCTGTTCTACCGATGCATAAAATGCGTCCATATCAATATGTATTATCTTTCGTCCGGTCATTTTCATGTAAGTCTTTGGCCTCGCAAAGGTAGGAAAACCTTCTTGGTTGATGAACTATCCGAATATTTTATTTGTTTTCTTTTCTTTAATTTACAGCTATTTTGACGAATATGAGAGCAGTGCGTAAGAACTATCTGATTTATCTGACGATGATATTGGTTTTCGGAGGGTTGATTTATGCTGCTGTAATGGGGGGTGGACATTGGTTGCATGCATCGCCGTTGCGCCCTGTAGCAGCAGGTGTTGATGCGTTTACACAGTTTAAAACTGTTTTGCACGATAATTTGATGCATCCTTTTGCTGTGTTGCTTGTCCAGATAATCGTGGTGTTGGTTACTGTCCGTGCCTTTTCGTTTGTGTTTCGTTGGATGGGGCAACCGGGGGTAATCGGCGAGATTGTAGCGGGTATTGCGCTGGGGCCATCGGTACTTGGGGCGCTTTATCCCGATATGTTTGGCTTTCTGTTCCGGCCTGATTCTTTGACCAATTTAGAACTGGTCAGCCAGTTGGGGCTGGTGTTGTTCATGTTCGTCATCGGGATGGAGGTGGACTTTGGTGTGCTGAAAAACAAGATTCATGAGACGTTGATCATCAGTCATGCCGGCATCTTGGTCCCTTTTTTTCTTGGTATATTGGCTTCTTTTTATGTATACGGGGAGTATGCTTCTCATCAGACAGCTTTCTTGCCTTTTGCGTTGTTTATCGGCATATCCATGAGCATCACTGCTTTTCCTGTGTTGGCACGTATTGTTCAAGAGCGGAATATGACGCGTCGGCCTGTAGGGATTCTCACGATAGCTTCTGCGGCCAATGATGATGTGACGGCTTGGTGTTTGTTGGCTGTTGTCATTGCTATAGCTAAGGCAGGCACTTTGGGTGGAGCCTTGTATACAGTGTTGCTTACGATTGTCTACATTGTTGTGATGTTTGCCGGAGTGCGCCCGTTTCTGAAGAAACTTGGCGCGTTTTATTCCAATAAGGAGGTGATAAACAAAGCTTTTGTAGGGTTCGTCTTTCTGCTGTTGGCCGTTTCGGCAGTTTTGACAGAGGTTTTGGGTATTCATGCTCTGTTTGGTGCTTTTATGGCAGGAGTGGTGATGCCTTCCAATCCGGGTTTTCGCAAGGTGATGGTGGAAAAGGTGGAAGACATTGCGTTGGTTTTTTTTCTGCCTTTGTTTTTTGCTTTCACAGGCTTGCGCACACAAGTCGGACTAGTCAATACTCCCGGATTGTGGGGAGTATGTTTATTGTTGGTGCTCGTGGCGGTGATAGGTAAGTTTGGCGGTTGTGCTGTGGCTTCCCGTTTGGTAGGCGAGTCATGGAAAGATAGTTTCATTATAGGCACTTTGATGAATACCCGTGGGCTGATGGAGTTGGTGGCGTTGAACATCGGTTATGAGTTGGGAGTACTTCCTCCACCTATTTTTGTCATTCTTGTCCTCATGGCGTTGGTAACTACATTTATGACCACTCCGTTGCTGAATCTGGTAGAACGCCGATTTGCCTCCGAAGCTCGTACCCCCTCTGCACAGCGAAGACTGCTTTTGTTCTTCGGACGTCCCGAAACGGGGGCTATCTTGTTGTCGGTTTACAAACTTCTTTTTGGGAAACAGCTTTCTTGTCATCGGGTGATTGCTGTCCATTATACCATGGGTACCGATGTGAATCTTGTCAATGCAGAACAGTTTAGGCAAGAAAGCTTTATTCCGGTAGACGAACGGGCAAATTATTTAGGCATATCTGTCGAGAAACGTTATAGAGTAACCGATAATTTAGTATCTGATATGATTGCCACTGTAGAAGCGGAAGCTCCGGACATCTTGTTGCTGGGTGCAGGTCCACGTTTCATGGCTGACGGAGAGAAATCAATGACTGTTTTTTTCGGCCTGTTTCGTGAGAAGGTAGATGATGTATTGTTTCGCGTCTCTTGTCCCGTAGCTATATTTGTGAATCGTGGTTATCAGGATGGAAACGAAGTGACAATCTGGATAAATGGGAGCCGGGATGCTTTCCTTTTTGCCTATCTGGAACGTCTGTTGGAAGAAGGAGATGGCCTGGTTCGTCTTTATGTTTCTGGTCGTGCGGAAAAAGATTACAGCGGGCAGGTGCAGCATTTTGCCGGGCGGTATGCCGGCAGATTCAGTTGCTGTCCGTGCATAGAGACGGAGGAACTGGCATTATTGCCGGCTCATGGATTGCTTGTTCTGAGTTATGCAGCCTGTGAAGATTTTGCCGCCAGACATATTTTCACTTCTCTTCCTTCTTTGCTGGTAATAAAGGAGACGCTTTAGTTCGGGCATTTGTTCTATTGTTGTCGAAACGGATTTATGTCGCAATATATGAAAGGCCGTGAAATCAGGATGGCTGTAGTGGCAGTATGGAAAGTTTATATGAACCATACTTTATGCCCTTTTAAGTGATATTATCTGCCGAATAATTCGTATCTTTGTACTTCAATAATGAATCTGAATCTATAATGAAAACAAAGAATTTATGCTTGTTGGCCGTTCTTTACCTGTTGGTTGGGGCTGCTTGTACTCCTTTGAAAGAGTCGAAAAAGAAACTGACTGTCTTATCATGGAATGTATGGCATGGTGGCCATTCGGAACATTATCCCGGAAAAGGATGTGAGGGAACTATTGGCATTCTTCGGAAAAGCGGTGCGGATGTGATATTGATGGTCGAAACGTATGGAACGGCCCCTCAGGTAGCCGACTCATTGGGATATTCATATAATCTTATTTCCGACAACCTATGCATTTACAGCCGCTATCCCATTACTCAGAAATACACTTTCAGCGATAGTATAAGTACTTTCAATTTTGGTGGAGTGATGATTGATGTAGACGGCACACCGGTTCGTCTTTTCGACACTTGGTTGCATTACTTGCCTGATATGCGCTTGGCACCTACCGACAAGACGGAGGAAGAAATTTTGGCTTGGGAAAAGGAAGGAACGCGCGATGAAGAAATTCATAAGATTTTGGCTGTCCTCCAGCCTATATTGGCCGAGACAGATAGCATCCCTGTCATTATGGGTGGTGATTTCAATACCCATTCTCATTTGGACTGGACCGAAGCTACCCGCCATTTGTATAATCATGGAGGCGCTGTAGTGAGATGGCCTGTTTCTGTGGCTCTTGAGGAAGCCGGATTCAAAGACAGTTTCCGTCAGTTGAATCCCGATCCGGCCGCCAGTCCCGGAGTGACGTGGCTGACAGATGCCGACTCTTTGGAAACCGAATGCCGCATGGATCGTATTGACTTCATCTACTATCAAGGAAAAACGATCCGGGCGACAGCATCCGATTGCTATGATAATAGTTTGGGAAAGATATTCACTTTCAAGGGAGAAGACTTTTTCTATCCATCCGACCATGGCTTTGTCCTCACGGAATTCGAGCTGGACTCGAAATAAGCAAACGGCCTGTCCGCAAGGAAAACCGGATGCTTTCAGAATTTGATGATGTCGAATTATTGAAAGAAGAATGAAATGAACTACAGATATGTTCTCCTGATATGCGCATGGTTGTTGTCCTGCATGTCGGTGTCTGCCGAATATTTCAGACAGATCGGATTGGCTGAAGGGCTGACACAGCCTTCCGTTATGGCCATTTATCAGGATCAGTTGGGCCGGATGTGGTTTGGCACTCGTGAAGGAATTAATATGTATGATGGAAAACAGGTCACTTCGTTCAAAGGATGGGTGTCTGGAATAGCTCCAGATACTTCCGTGTGGCTGGGAAATGAAGTATCTGCCATTGTAGGAGACAGCTTGGGAAATATCTTCTTTCTGGTAGATGACGATCTGATTGAATACGATATACGGGCCGAAAAGTTTATTCGCCTTTCCTATCACAATCAGATACCGGTGCTGGCCGCTTCGGGGGGGGACATCTGGTATATGAGAAACGATTCCATCTTTTGTCATCGAACTACAGACGGCCAGAATACTTTGGTGGCCAAAACCCACATCAAGGCATCGGTGTCCTGCATGACCATATTGCCCGACAAAATTATTATCGGTACGCTGGATGGGGCTTATTTTATTGACCGGGTTTCTCTGCAACAGACACATGTGCTCGAAGGAACGGATGTATATCAGGTGTTCGAAAGCTCGGACAAGGAAATCTGGCTGGGGACTCGAATGCACGGACTCTACCGGATGAAGGAAGGGGAGGAGGTGCGTAGTGTGCCCTTTACTCCCGGATCGCCGGAAGGTGTCAGCAGCTGGCAGATACGTGCATTTGTAGAAGATAATGAACGCAATGTATGGTTCGGAACCTTTGACGGATTGCAGAAATACAATACACGTACACAGGAATATTCATTGATCCGAATTCCTCAGTATGCCAGCGGACTCACTCATCCTTCCATCTTTTCACTCTATAAAGACAGGCAGGGAACGATATGGGTAGGAAGCTATTTTGGCGGGGTGAACTATTTTATTCCTCGGAGCGAAAGTTTCATGCGGTATGATTATGACAAAAGCGCCACTCGAAAGCTCTATTATTCTTATATAGGTGATATCTTGACCGATAGGGATGGGCATTTGTGGCTGAGTACCGATGGCGGAGGAATTACTTGCACAGACAAGGAATGGAATATTGTGTGCCAGCTGACGGCAGAAGGAGCCAATTCGCTTCCGCATAATAATATCAAAAGCATTGCGTATGACGAAAAGAACCATTGTCTTTATATTGGCACTTACTTGGGTGGATTGTCGCGTTATGACATACGGACCGGACATTTCCACAACTACCTGGATATGCAAAACGGCGAAGAGGCTCCCAACGAAATTGTCTATCATGTAAAAATGTGGAATGACCAACTCTATCTGTCGGCGCGTAACGGAGTGTTCCGGCTCGATGTACGTACCCAGCGTTTTCATAAACTGGATGTGCCCAGTTCTTATTGTGAATACTTTGATATTGATCCGGATGGGAATATGTATTTGGCTCGGAAAACATCCTTTCTGTTGGTGAATTTGGATAGGCTGGACGATGTGCAGACTGTCAGTCTGCCGCTGAAGAACAATCGAGCGCAAATCACTCATATCTGGGCTACAACTTCGGGAGCGTATGCCAGTACGTTGGGAGGCGGAGTGTTTTTTTATGAACGTATAGCAGAAAAACTCCATCGTTATACGGCGGGTGATCAGCAATTGCCCAGCGATTTTTGTTATAATGTCTGCACATCGCGTGACGGGCGGGTGCTGATTACCAGCGACCAGGGAGTGACTTGCTTCCAGCCATATGAAAACAGGTTTACCACACTGAATTTACGCGATGACTTCTCTTCTTCCTACATCATCAACGGGTGTGGCATGTTTGTGTCCGATGAGGGTAGAATATTCATAGGCGACACTCAAGGTGTGACGGTGCTTTCTGAAAAGGATTTTGATAAGGCAGGCGTTTTCCGTCATACGCCCGATCTGTATTTCTCGCAATTGTGGGTAAACAATCAGTTGGTCGTTCCACAAGACGAAACCGGAATCTTGAATATTTCTTTTCCTTACACCGATCGGCTTACGCTGAACCATCGGCAGAATAATCTGGTTATAGGATTTGCCCTGCCCGATTATGAGCAATTGTTATCGAAGAAACAATACCGTTACAAACTGGAAGGATTCGATCAGAAATGGATTCGTACCCGGCAGCCGGAAGCTCACTATACCAATCTGGCTCCGGGAACCTATATCTTCAAGGCGGCTATGGCCGATGACGGACAAAACACTACAGGAAGCGAGATCAGCCTGAAATTGGTCATTACTTCCCCTTGGTACGACACCTGGTGGGCATGGATTTTTTATGCTATACTATCGGGCAGCTGCCTTTATTACTTTATTACCAGTCGGATAGCCAAACGCACGTTGGCACTTTCGCTGGAGAAAGAACGCTTTGAAAAACAGCAGATCGAGAAATTGAATCATGAGAAACTGGTGTTCTTTACTAATGTGAGCCATGAATTCAGAACACCGCTTACTTTGATAATTAGCCATATTGATATCCTATTGCAAAAGTATTCATTGACTCCTTCCATCTATAATCAGATTCTGAAGATTAGAAAGAATGCCGGCAAGATGAATAATCTGATATCCGAATTGCTGGAATTCAGGAAGTTGGAACAGAACTACGAGATATTGCAGTTGAGCCAGCAGGATATTGTCGCTTTTTTGAAGGAAATCTATTTGTCGTTTGCCGATTATGCTCATCAGCGAGGAATCAGTTACGATTTCCGTCTGCTGGATGCTCCTGTTGGATGCTGGTTTGATGCACAACTGATGGAGAAAGTATTTTTCAATCTGCTTTCTAACGCCTTCAAGTATACGTCTGACGGAGGTTCCATTTTCTTGTCGGGCGAGATTATTTCCGATCGGATTGTTTTGCGTATTACCGACACTGGTATCGGTATTTCTGCACAAGAAACCAGCAAAATATTTACTCGCTTCTATCAAAGTGAGGATCCTGCCAAGAAAAACAGCTTTTTCAGTGGAACCGGTATCGGACTAGCACTGACAAAGACCATTGTGGAGAAACATCATGGTACGATAAGGGTGGAGAGCGTAGTGGGCGAGGGTACTACGTTCATCGTAGAACTGCCACGGCTGAAAGAGGAGTTTGCCGATGACCAGAATGTCCGCCTCACTACCCGACAGCTGGAAGAAGCGATTGTGCAAGGCTCGTTTCCCGAACCGTATGAGGACAAGTTGTCGTCTGAAGAAACGGAACCTGTGGCCGACAAGTCGCGTACTTTGCTGCTGGTGGAGGATAATGAGGAATTGCTACAGGTGCTGGTGGAACTTTTCACTCCGTTTTATCAGATTATCTGTGCCCACAACGGAAAAGAAGGGCTTAAGCAGGTATATCAGTGTAAGCCCGATCTGATAGTCAGCGATGTGATGATGCCTGAAATGACCGGTACCGAAATGTGTCTTCAGATTAAGAATAATCTGGATCTCTGTCATATTCCTGTTATTCTGCTGACTGCACTCAATTCCCCCGAACAGAATATCGAGGGATTTAATAGGGGAGCGGACGACTATATTACCAAACCTTTCCATGCTCGTTTGTTACTGACCCGTGTCAACAATCTAATACGGAGCCGACTGCTTATCCAGCACCAGTTCGACAAGCAACCCATTTCGGAGATCGACCTGACCAGTATCAATCCTTTGGACAAGGATTTGCTGAAACGGGTATCGCAGGTAATAGAACAGCATATCAGTGATTTGGAATTCGATATTCCTCTGCTTTGCCGTGAAGTGGGTGTGGGGCGCTCGTTGCTTTATATGAAGTTCAAAGCATTGACTGGCATGACTCCCAATAATTACATTTTGAACTATCGGCTGAAATATGCTGCTACGCTGTTGAGGCAGTATGCCGATCTTCCCATTGCCGAGGTTAGTGACCGTTGTGGCTTCAACTCGCCGATGTATTTTAGTCGTTGCTTTAAGAATCAGTACGGATGCTCGCCTCAGAATTATAAGAAGGAAAAAAAGAGTGAAGAACGGACTGAAAAAAACGGAGGAGAGTAATGGAATATAGCTATGCGTGAGTTTGTTTCTTTAGGATAATGCAGGTGATTGCATAGAATTAGCCAACCGATTCGCAATGTTTTAAATAAGAATCAGTTGGCTAATCTTATAGTAATTTACTCCGGATGTTACTATTTACTTCTTAATGAATGATGTCCGTCGATGGGAAACGGTTGTCCGCTCCATGCCTTTTGCGATGTCCATTGCTGGGCGGGATCTGTCCAAAAAGGATGGTCGGCGGGGAGTCCCAGTGGCATGAATACCAGCGAGGTCATATACAGGCTACCATTGTTGGTGTAGTAGTTGGATAGGTCGGGCTGATGTCCGGCAAAACCCAACTGAAGAAATCCGCTTTCATTAAAATTACCCTCCACTTTGAACATGTTGTTCATGACGGCTGTCAGTGCGCTGCGCACCTGTCCGTTGGTCAATCCTTCGGGCAGTCCGTATTTCCATGCCGCCATGGCAAGTGTCTGAAAAGCCCCCATTCGATAAACTACCGAACGTCCGAAGGCAGGATAGGTCCCTTCAGGAGAGATGAGGCGTTCCATAAAGACGTTGAAACGCTGCATGCGTTTGATACCCAGTTCCAGGCTGATTGGTGTCCAGAATTTGTGTTTGTTCAGCACCTCCAGCATTTCCACATACATGGGATGAATTACGTATGCGTTGTAGTAGTCCAGTGCGAATTCCGGACCGTCGGAGTACCATCCGTCGCTTAGATACCATTCGTTGATTTTGTTGACAGCTACGGTCAGTGCATACTGATCGGCATCTTCGCCTATCGACATGAGAAAGGTTTCTATCAACCCACGAAACAAAAGCCAGTTATTGTAGGCCGGGCGCACGATTTTCAGGCGTTGGAACTGTTCTACATAGCGTTTGCGGGTCACATCGTCCAGTAAGTTCCAGGTAGCTTCCGGAGCTCGGAGGAAACTTTCGGCCAGATAGGCTGCATCTACCAGCCGTTGCGAGGAATTGGTTTCCCACAATAAGAAGTCCGGACTCTTCGGGTCGACAGCATTCTTATAGGCTGCCACGGCCCATTCGCGGAGTTGTTTGCGCATCCGTCCTTCTTCCGTGTCGTCGTCGGGTAGGGCCAGCCAAGGAGAGATGCCTGCCATGAGGCGTCCGAAGGTTTCCATATAGGCCACGCGCTTGTCGCGTCCGTCCCAAGTAGGGCTGAGTTCAAGTTGCATGTTCTTTTGAAGTTCTCCTTTACTCATGTTCTCCAATACCGGTGCGGCAATGCGGTAACAAAGTTCGGCCCATTGCTGGCGGTCGCTGACCGGTGTGGGCGTCTTTTTCCTTGCGGCTGCTCCTGTCAGGAAAACCACCGAACATAATGCAATGGTTAGTAATCGTAGTTTCATAGTCTGTTTCTTAATTTGAAAAGTTGTTTCATCGGACGTCTTATCCATACTTGCGGTTGTTTGCCTCGCTTTATGATTGTCCGTTATTTTTCAAGATCTTTTTTCCGTTTCAATGCCTCCAGATAGTAATAATCCGCATAGTTCAGCGGCACATCGATTTCGCTGTTGTGGGGGATACTTCCTACGCTGTGCATCAGGATGAAACGTCCGTTCTCGCCCAAGGGAGCAGTGTATTCCGGTGTACTGAGCGACTCCAGCATCTTGTCGGCATATTCCTTATAAGATTGAGGGTTCTCTACAGGATAGGTGCTGATTTCATACAAGGCTGATGCAATGACCGATGCAGACGATACGTCGCGCAGCTCGTTGGGAATGCCGGGTGCGTCCATGTCCCAGTAGGGGATTAAATCGGCTGGCATACGTTTGTGGTTTTTCATGAACCCGAAGGTCTTGAGTGCCTGATCCAAGTATTTGCGCTCTTTGGTCTCGCGATAACATACGGTGAATCCATACACGGCCCATGCCTGTCCTCTGGACCATGCCGATTCGTGGGCATATCCTTGTGCGGTATGGCGATGGCGTACAGTGCCGTCTTCTATGCTGTAATCTATCACGTGATAGCAACTTCCGTCGGGACGGAAATGTTCTTCAAGGGTACGGTCGGCATGAGCTACAGCCACATTATAAAAGGTAGAATCGCCGGAAAGTTTGGTGGCTTCGAACAGTAGTTCCAGATTCATCATGTTGTCAATGATAACCGGACATTCCCATCCTCGTTCAGACTGCCAGCTGTTTCCTTTCACATCCCAGCTTTGGATAACCTGCGGTTTTTCGCGAAAACGGGTGCAAAGTGATTTGGCTGCTTGTATCATGATGTCCTTGTATTCGGGTTTTGCAGTGAGGCGCAATCCGTTTCCAAAACTGCAATTGATGATGAAACCGATGTCGTGGTGCCAAGTCAGGTTCTGAGCTTCGCTGATGGCCTCTGTGTATTTGTAAGCCAATGGGAGCAAGGTTTGGTCGCCTGTCAGTTCATACAAATACCATACGCTGCCGGGAAAAAAGCCACTTCGCCAGTCGGCGTAACCACAATAATATACTCCGCCTTTTCCGTTGAGCGTGACCGGATTCAGGCACTTTCCGCTGGCTTCAATCGTGTCGATTTCCATACCGATTTGTGCGCGTGCGTTTTCCACAGCTTTTTCAGGCCATGACACTTTTTTTTCAGGTGTGCTGCAGGATGATGCGATTAGCAGGGCGGCACAGCCTGTTAGAATAGATTTTTTCAGATTCATATTAAATCTTTTTTATTGTAAATAAATAATTTCCTTTTATTGTTTGTCGTTTGGCTTTGAATGACAGTCGGTAGATGGTTTTTCCCCATACATTGGAAAGGCGGGCGTCTGTCAGTTCCATCGGTTCTACGATCAGTTCAAACAGATTTGCATCATATTGCATTATAGCTTGTGTGTTTTGGATACGGATTCCTACTTGCCCTTTCTTGCTGTAGTCCAGTTCCCCCCATGTCATGAAGTTCACTACATTGGGCGCGGTGGCTTCTGTCAGTTCGAACGTATCGCTGATCCGGGCTTGTTTGCCTGTCACGGTATAAGAGCGTATCCACTTGTTCACTTTGGCTTCTTCCGGATAGGCGGTAGCTATGTTTGCCGAAAAGGTGTTCTTTCCGGCCTTCACTTCAGTAGCCTTATATTTCTTGCCATATTTTTCGGCCACTCCGTTTATCATCGGAAGATTGTGAAAGTTGCTTTGCATGGTCCAGATGGAATAGCGTTCGCTGCTGAACGTCTGTCGCGTGTAAGTGCCCACTCCGGCATCTATCAATATCGGGGTTTGATTCATCCATACCGAACAGGTCCCGGCATCATTGTGGTTGTGGCTTTCGTCATTATATCCTCCTTTGGCTGCCAGAAACAGTCCGTCTTTGGTAGACAGGTAGCAGAATTCGGTTTCGGGATACCAAGTGAAGGGGCGGTTTTCGTGCATGGGAGTGGTTTGTTGCAGTTCCTTGTCGATGGCGATGGAAGCCAGGGTGCGGAAAATGTCACGTCCGTTGTGGGGCAGGGTAGGCGACTTCCGCATGAGGGCGGCAAATCCTTTCAGCTCGTCGCTGTCCACGGCTTTGCCGAAACGGTAAATCAGGTAGGCGTTTCCTTCTCCGCGTGCCGATGCATCGGCAAAGTTGACTACCCATCCGTTGCCGACGTACGACCGTGAGATATATTCTCCCATATTCTTGATTATGGATTCGGCAAAGATATTCACCTTTCCTCCGGTGATGGCCGAAAGCAGTTCCAGATAGTCCAGCGTTTTTCCGGCGGCATGTCCCCAATAGGACGGACCTTCCTCGCAGGCTCCGTCTGCCTTGATATAGTTCAGGAATTTGTCCACCGATTCCATGGTCAGGTAAACTCCTTGAGCCAGTTTGTCGCGGTCGTTTTCAAGCAACATGAAACACATCAGGGCGTTACTGTTGCACCAAGGGTTCCAGTTATTGAGCATGTGTCCCTTGTAATTGCGCCCCATCCACCAGAATGAGTCGTTGTTCACATAGGGGTCGAGCATGCGTGTTTGCAGTTCATGGCGCAGGCGGCGTGAGATTTCGGGGTCTATCTTGTCAAATGACCGGTGCATGAAGTAATATGTCCACGAAAGCAATCCGCTCAAGTCGCCCGAAGTGAGGTCGATGACAGGATAGTCGTATGAAGGCAATGCCCGGTGAGAGGGCTGCACAATGATGTGGGCGGCCAGTGCCCACGAGGTCATTTCGCATGCATTGAACACTCCGTTTATCAGTTGGTCGGTGAAGCGTCCTTTCCCTTCGGCCAGTTCGGCCATGAGCAGGTCGGCAATGGCACGATTGTTTGCTTCAAAAGGATTTTCCATCATCTGCCGGTTGCCCGTACGTTCGAAAGCCAAATAGTCGGTGGCTCTTACGACCTGCCATTTATAATCCAGCAGTTTTTCTCCACGGCGGATGTATTCTTCTTTGAATGTACCTAGAAATGCATTCCAGGCCGCTCGGTTGTCATAATCGGGGTAGGTGACCCATTTTTGGTCTAATACTAAAATTTCTTTTAACCGATTTATGTCGGCTTGCTTCTGGAGCAGGTTACGTTCTGCGTAAGCGTATGACGTAGTAGCTATGCAGAATAAAGTAAAAAATAAAATAGTAATTCGTTTCATGGTATATTTATGTTGATATTGCAAAGATGAGGAAAAAGGACGGATAGTGCACTCTATTTTTGTCCTGAATAGTTGTATATATTGTCCGAAAAGGTAAGAAATGAGGCATCTTGAATGAAAAAGCACGTTTTTTTTGATGACATGAAAACCATTCCTGCACGTCCGGCCTTATTGTCCATGCTCTGTTGTCCTTGAAATATATAGTTTTGAAATAACATCGGTTTGGTTTCTTCAGGTCATCGCACCTTATTATATAATGTCTTTCTTCCTAATGTCTAATTCTTTGCATACGGTTGAATCTATCTCCCAAAGGCTTTGGATTTAACTCCCAGCACTTGGGAGATACTATATGACAGGCAGAAATCCCTTAATAGTAAGGCAGGAAAGATTTAGGGATACGTATATGGCCTTTTAAGGCTGAACATGGCGACAGGATATTGAGTGGTAAGTTACGATTTGCACTATGATTATATCGGACTGGCGTTAATTCTGCATCTTTCGACAAGATGGTATTGCAGGGAATTGTTAATAAGCCAAATGTTAAGAAATGGCATTTCAAAGGGGCCTGTCGCACAAACTTCGTCCTTGTCGGAACATATCCGTTTGCGCAAACAGAAAAAATTGTGTGATGAAATTAATATATAATATTGGTATGGGTTAAGATGAAGAATATCAATGTGATAAATATGTCCATTGAAACTATGTAAAACGTCCGTGGACAATTTGTATACTAAGTTTGGACTATTTGATTAGCCCTGTTCCCAATTTTTAATAGAATTTTGCCCAAGTTTTAATAACTAACTTTAAATTCATGTTCTATGAGAAGGAATGTTAAAAAATGCTGCTCTCTTTCTAAGAAAATGGTATTGGGAGCATCGTTAGCTTTAGTTGCTACCGGATCTGCGTGGGCGGCAGACGGAAATTCCACATCGCCCCATGCTGACATGATAGAAAATGTCATGCAAGATAAAGCAATAAAAGGTGTTGTTGTTGATGTTGCGGGAGAACCGATCATTGGCGCTAACGTAGTTGTAAAAGGAACCACAAACGGTGTTATAACTGATTTCGATGGTAACTTCACTTTAAATGTCCCTTTGAATTGCACCTTACAGATTTCCTACATCGGTTATAAGACCCAAGAGGTAAAAGTGACTGGCGCAACTTCCCATTTGTCCATCAAATTGGAAGAAGATTCGGAGACGCTGGACGAAGTGGTAGTAGTGGGTTACGGCGTGCAGAAGAAGGCAAACTTGACCGGGGCTGTTTCTGCCGTGGATTTTGAAGAGCAAGCTAAGTCACGTCCTGTCACTACGGTGTCTGCTGCATTGGCAGGTTTGAGTGCCGGTGTGCAAGTGATGCAAAATTCCGGTCAGCCCGGTAGCGATGGAGCTACTATCCGCGTACGCGGTGTAGGAACCTTGAATGATGCCAATCCGTTGGTGCTGATTGATGGTATGGAAGGTTCTATGGATAATGTGAATGCACAAGACATTGAGTCCATCTCTATTCTGAAAGATGCTGCATCGTGTGCCATCTACGGCTCGCGTGCTGCTAATGGTGTGATCTTGATCAATACCAAGAGGGGTAAGGGACGTGTCAGTGTGAATTACAGCGGACGTCTGTCGTATGCACAACCCACCAACTTGATTGACTTTGTGAACAATTATGCCGACTACATGGAATTGATCAATGAATCATTCACTAACATCGGACAGCCTGCTCACTTTAATCAAAGCACCATCGATCTGTGGCGCGAAAAATCACTGCGGCCTAACGAGGTGAATGCGCTGGGAGTGCCCAATTATGTGGCATACCCCAATACCAACTGGCAGGATGAAATCTTCAAGAACGGTATCATCAATGACCATAATGTTTCATTGAGCGGTGGTACGGAAAACGTACGTTTCCTTACTTCGCTGGGTTACCTTGACAATCCCGGTCTGGTGGACAACACAGGTATCAAGAAGTATAAAGTGCGTGTCAACCTGGAAGCCGATGTAGCTAAATGGCTAACCGTAGGTACGCGTGTGTATGGTGATATGCAGGATCAGGATGCCGGAAACTTCTCGAATGCCAACAATTACCTCAGACAGACCACTCCGGGTATCTATCCTGAATGGAACGGAAGCTATGGCTATCCCGAAGCACCCGAAGAAAGTCCGACAGCCAACGGTATCTTGCAGTTTCTGAATAACCAGAACGGTACGCGCAAGAAAACGAACGTGAACGCCACTGCTTTCAGTAAAGTTACATTCATGAAAGGACTTACTTGGACTTTCAACTTCAATTACAAGCGTTATTGGTATGAAGCGCGTACATGGACACACGCCAGCGATCAGGTGAAGTTTAGCACAGGCGAAGTGATTAAACCTGGAACGACTCCCGATTTGATGTCGACTTCGTTCAGTAATGAAGGAAACTGGTCGTATACATTAGAAAACATTCTGAATTACAATACCACGATTGCTAAAAATCACAACATCGGTGTGATGGCAGGTTATCAGGAATGGTATAAGTATTGGAACACTTCCAACGCTAGTCTGAAAGGATTGATAGACGAAACTATCAATGTGCCCAGTTCGGCAACCGAAATGGTGAGCATCGGCGGAACTGCCAATGACCGCGCTACACGTTCATTCTTCGGACGTCTGAACTACGATTATAAAGGAATTTATCTTTTCGAAGCCAACTTGCGTTACGATGGCAATAGCCGTTACGGCAAAGATTATCGTTGGGGTACCTTCCCTTCTTTCTCTGCCGGATGGAGAATCTCGGAGGAAGCTTTTATGGCAGGGACGCGTTCTTGGTTGGACAACTTGAAAATTCGTGCATCTTGGGGTAAGTTGGGTAACGATGGTGGTGACGATGTAGGAAACTACGAGTACCAGTCTGTTTACGGTATCACCGATTACTCATTCGGTGGCAAGCAGGTGTCAGGTCTGGCCATGACCGGACTGGCTAACGCCGCATTGGGTTGGGAAACCAGTAATAACACAAACTTCGGTATCGACTTTGCCGCATTGGGTAATCGCCTGACTGCTACATTTGATGTTTACAATAAGCGTACTACCGGTATTCTTACCACCCGTAGCATTCCCATTACGCTGGGAGGTTTGTCGGCTCCCCGTGTAAACATTGCCAAGATGGATGCTAAAGGTTTTGAAATAGACTTAGGTTGGAGAGACCGGATCGGCAAAGTGGAATACTCGGTAAAGGGTAACTTCTCATATACTGCCAACAAGGTAAAGAATTACAATGGACGTTACTATGAAGGATGGAAATATGAAAAAGGAAAGGATGCGACCGGAGCACCTATCTACGGATATACTCGCGATAAGAATGGAAACTACAATTACGTGGACAAAAACGGAAATGTGGTGACTGACGATTCGCAAAAAGTATGGGGTAACAATGCCGGCGATGTGTTCAATAGCGGTAACTCAAGCAGTCCGATTGTAGAAGGCCATATGAAAGGTGAATGGTTCTTGATGGATGCCTACAAAGGAAGTGGAAAATACTTTGACGCACAGGGCAATGTGATGCCGGGAGGCGGTCCGAAAGACGGTATGATCCGTACGGAGGAAGATATGGAATGGCTGAAAGCCATGATAGCTGCCGGTTACGAATTTTGGCCGAACAAGACCATCGGAAAAAACAACATCTGGTATGGAGACGTGATTTATGCAGATGCCAACGGTGACGGTATCTATGGTAACTCTTACGACAAAGTTTTCCATAATGTATCTTCCGATCCTAAATACACATTCGGTTTCCAAGCTTCGGCTGCATGGAACGGATTCGACTTCTCCATGAACTGGGCAGGTACTGCCGGACGTAAACTGTATTGGGGTTATACTACCGGTTACAACAGTTCCGGTACTCGTGTTGGTGTAGGACTTCCTAAAATGATTGCAGAAGACCATTATTACTATGATCCCGAAAATCCGAGCGATCCCCGTACGAATATCAACGGCAAGTACTGTCGTCTGACCAACGGCGAGAGCGGACATCAGGACCAAGCTACCAGTACACGTTTCTTGTATAGCGGTGACTATCTGAAACTGAAGAACATCACCATTGGTTATACCTTGCCCAAGAACGTTACAAACAAACTGTTCACTCAAAGCATCCGCGTCTATCTGTCGGGAGAAAACTTGCTCAGCATAGACAATTTCCCCGGACAGGATCCGGAAATAGGTTCTACACCAGAATATACTTCTGTCCGTTCGTTCGCGTTTGGAGCTAATATTACATTCTAACAAAACAGAAAGAAAAAAATGAAAGCATTAAAGAATATAATGGCCATATCCGCCGCCGCTTTGATGATGTGCGGATGTCAAGGTGATTTGCTGGAAACATCACCCTACGGAAGCGTTGCAGCAGGCAACATGTGGTCTTCCGAGAATCTGGCAGACAAAGGTGTCACTGCTATTTACTCCACCCTGCGCCAGTCATACGTAGGTCTGGAATTATATAAGTTAGACTGCTTCGGAGTGTCTGCCGACTGCCGTGATCAGGATTATTCCATCATGGTGAACAAGGTAACTACTTCGGACGGTATGTTCAGTAGCTACTGGTCGCAACACTATTCCGGTATTTCGCGTGCCAACGATGCCATTGCCCATCTTCCCGAAGTGAGCATGGACGATAAGAAGAAGGCACGCTATATGGCCGAATCCAAGGTGATGCGCGCTTATTTCTATTACAAACTGAATATCATGTACAAAGGAGTACCTGTTTACTTGCAACCCATAGAAGCATCGGAATGTACCAAAGGACAGAGCTCGGAAGCCGAAGTGTGGAAAGTAGTGATAGACGACTTGACAGATGCCATCAACGAACCGAACTTGCCGAATATCTACGCACAGGGTTCCAGTGATTATGGACGTGCCACCAAAGGACTGGCATACGCCTTGCGCGGAAAGGCATACCTCTATCAGAAAGAGTATGCCAAAGCTGCCAGCGACTTTGAGGCGGTGGGCAATTGTGGCTTCTCTTTGTTTCAGGGCGAATACAAGCAACTGTTTAAGGAAGCTAACGAACAGTCTCCCGAAATGATTTTTTCCGTGCAATGTATCGGAATGCCCGGACTGGGAAATGACATAAGTTTCCGTTATGGCACACGTAGTTCATTCGGCTCTTGCTGGAATACATTCCTGGCCAGCACAGATTTTGTAGAAACATACGAGAATGCTGACGGAAGTGAGTTCGACTGGGATGATTATCTGCCGGGTTACAACGAGATGGAACCGGCTGCCCGTTCGGTTTATTTCTTCCGCGATGGCCTGACAGAGGATGAAATCAAAAGCTTGGAAAAAACAGGTGCTGACATGAGCAAGTATTTGCCCACAGGAAATGAAGAACGAATCAAGGCTGCGTATGCCAACCGCGACCCGCGTCTGACTGCTACCATCATCACTCCGTATGCCGAATATGATGGTGCAAATAACTCCAACGAGTTTACTTACACCCTGCGCTGGCCTTATCGCGGATATGACACGGCAGCTCCGTTCGACCTGAAAACGGATACCAACAACCGTTTCTACTACCTGTTCCGTAAATTCGTGGCCGAGGGGGCTTCCGAAATTCCGAACCGTGCTTATTCGCCCATCGATATTCCGTTGATCCGCTATGCTGACATCTTGCTGAATCTGGCAGAATGCTACAACGAGATGGATCAGACAGACAAAGCGGTGGAATGTGTGAACCAAGTACGTGGACGCGCCGGAGCTGCTTTGCTGAACTCCAATGCGCCTACCACCGTGACCGGAAAGGATAATTTGCGTGAACGCATCCGCAACGAACGCCGTTGGGAATTCAATGGTGAAGGTGTGAACTTCTTCGATGAAATGCGATGGGGTACCTGGAAAGAAAGCAAATTCTTCGAAGGCGCCGGCTTGAAGCAGATTTGGGGAGAACACCAGTACAAATATGCATGGAGCGGCGATCAGGTATACACATGGCCGGCTCCGTGGAGCGAACGCCAGTTGAATGAGAATTTGACTTTGGCCGATGGCTGGAGAGACTGATGAACGAGCTGTGATTATATAATATAAGGTAGAAAGAGTGTCGTCTCCTTTTCGGGAGGAGAGGAGACGGTAACCATGAAACTGTTTTGGCCTTCATAGGGAGTTTTTCTTTTGGGGTAAGGATGAAAAAAATTACTTTTGCAGAGAATTTCCTATAAGATCAAGACAGTTTCTTTTATAAAGCGATTGATAGAAATTAATAACCCTTTCATAAAAGCGCAATGAAAAAAACACTGATTACTTTATTTCTCTGTTTGTGTTGCATGACAGAAACCTTGTGGAGTCTTCCTTCCGTCGGCAAAATCAAGGCGGATATAGACTGGCCTGCTTTCATGCAAAGACAGGACCCTACATGGGATGTATTGCCCGAACACTGGTACGAATCCGCCTTTATGGGCAACGGCATGCTGGGCCTCATGATCTACAAAGAGCCTGATGCCAATTACCTTCGTCTAGAAACCGGCCATTGCGCCGTACACGATCATCGTCCGGGGGCAGGTCTGTTCAATAATCCGCGCCTGCTGACCGGTCATTTTGCCTTGCATCCCCAAGGTACCATCTTGAGTGGAACCATGCGATTGGATCTTTGGAATGCCGAAACTCATGCACAGATTGTTACCACCCGGGGAAAGATAGAGTTGCATGCTTTGGTGCATGCCCATGAAATGGCCATCCTTGTACAGGCCGAGGCTACCGATGGCGAGAAAGACTTCCGTTGGGAATGGGTACCCGCACAAGCTCAAAGCCCACGTTACCTTTACGCACATACTCCTTCGGGAAGCTGGATTACTCCTCCGGCAGATTATCTGCCTAATCCGGTGCCCGAACAATCGGCACCGGGACTGTCTGTACAGCGCCTGAATGCAGGAGGTGAAACAGCCGTAGTATGGAAAACTGCCATCGAAAAGAATGGAAAAGAACGTACCTGGTTGATCTCTATTGCCCACACTTATCCGCAGCAAACCGCTGTGCAGGAGGCCGAACGGACCTTGCAGCAAGTGAAAGCTAAGACACTGAACACTCTGCGGAAAGAACATCGCAGCTGGTGGAACAATTATTATCCTCAAAGTTTTCTCACTTTGTCCGATGGAGTGAAGGAAAACTTCTACTGGATGCAAATGTACAAGCTGGCCTGTGCCACACGCGCCGACCGTGCCCTGATAGATAATACCGGTCCTTGGCTCACCGTCACTCCTTGGCCTAATGCTTGGTGGAACCTGAACGTGCAGCTCACTTATTGGCCGCTCAATACGTCCAATCATCTGGATCTGGCAGCTTCGTTAGAGAACGCCCTTTATAGAAACACCGATAACTTGCGCCGGAATGTTCCCGAACCTTATCGGGCGAATTCTCTTGCCATCAACCGTTCTTCCGATTTAGAGTGTGTGTCGGGCGAAGTGGGCATTCCCGGCGTTACTCCCAATGCCGAGGTAGGTTTGCTTCCTTGGGCCTGCCACAACCTGTGGCTTATTTATCGTCATAAGATGGACGACACCTTGCTGCACCATAAGTTATACCCTTTGCTCAAGCAATCTGTCAATTACTACTTGCATTTTCTGCGTAAGGAGGCCGATGGAAAATGGCATCTTCCTGCCACCTATTCACCTGAATATGGCAGTTCGGAAGATTGCAACTTCGATTTGGCTCTGTTGCGCTGGGGATGCCAGACACTGCTTCAAATCACCGAACGCTTGTCGTTGGATGACGAACTTATCCCTCGCTGGAAAGATGTGCTGGAAAACCTGACTCCCTATCCGAGCGATCCCGAACAAGGGATGCTGATTGGTCGTGACACTCCTTATGCTTCTTCGCATCGTCATTATTCCCATCTGCTAGCCGCTTATCCTTTGTATTTGATCAATAAAGAAGATCCTGTGCAACGGACATTGATAGAACGTTCGCTGGCTCATTGGCAGAGCAAGCCGG
The DNA here is from genome assembly GCA_947173895.1 of uncultured Bacteroides sp. GTDB lineage: Bacteria > Bacteroidota > Bacteroidia > Bacteroidales > Bacteroidaceae > Phocaeicola. The sequence goes on from CAMWGU010000025.1 coordinate 22,088, forward strand.
AAGCTCTCCGGGGCTATTCATTTACCGGTGCCTCGTCGCTTTCCTCCGCATTGGGAAAAGGGGATGATGCGCTGACCTATCTGGACAGACTGTTCGATTCTTATCTGTCGGTCAATACGCTTTATCGTGAATCGGGACCCGTGATTGAGACACCTTTGTCGGCCGCCCAGTCCATTCACGACATGCTACTTCAAAGTTGGGGCGGAAAGATCCGGATCTTTCCGGCTGTCCCTTCTGCCTGGCATGACATTGCCTTCAAGGATTTCCGTACGGAAGGAGCCTTTCAGGTCACGGCTAGTCGCCGAAGGGGAAAGACGGAATTTGTATCCATACGTAGCCTTGCCGGCGAACCTTGTACGGTGGTGACGGATATAGAGCATCCTGTGTTTCACGGAGGACGCACACCGAAGGTGACCCGTCTGGATGGACAAACTTATGAAATTGATTTGAAAAAGGGTGAGGAGGTGTTGATTTATGTCGAAGGAACGACTCATAAACTGATTGTTTCGCCTGTGGAAAATGGGCAGACAAACTGTTTCGGCAAGAAAAAGTAATGAAAAAATAGAACGCGGACGGCACGGATCTTATTATGCTGCGCTTTTGTGTTTAGCTTGGCAAAATGCAAATCCGTGTCTTCCGCGTTTTTTATATGCGTCTTCCTAGAGGAATTATTCTTCTTCGTCCAGCAGGATGTCCATAATCTGGACTGCTGCTTTGGCAACCGAAGTACCTGGTCCGAAAATAGCTACTACACCGGCCCGGTATAAGAAATCATAGTCCTGTGCGGGGATCACTCCGCCGGCAAAAACCAGAATATCTTCACGTCCCAGTTTTTTCAGTTCTTCGATAATTTGTGGAATCAGTGTCTTGTGTCCGGCAGCCAATGAAGATACTCCCACGGCATGTACGTCGTTTTCCACTGCGTCGCGAGCTGCTTCGGCCGGAGTTTGGAACAAAGGTCCCATGTCAACATCGAAGCCACAATCGGCATAACCAGTTGCTACCACTTTGGCACCACGGTCGTGTCCGTCCTGTCCCATTTTGGCAATCATGATGCGGGGACGGCGGCCTTCTTTCTTTGCGAATTTTTCGGTCAGTTCGCAAGCTTTTGCGAAATCTGTATCTTTTTTACTTTCTGATGAATACACGCCTGATATTGTTCTGATTACTGCTTTATAACGTCCTACAATTGTTTCGCATGCGTCCGAAATCTCACCCAATGTGGCACGTACGCGAGCGGCTTCCACTGCCAGTTCCAGCAAGTTTCCTTTGCCGGTTTTCACACATTCGGTGATGGCGGCCAATGCCTTGTCTACTTCTTCCTGATTGCGACCTTCTTTCAGCCGTTTCAGATTTTCTATCTGTTCCAAGCGGACGGCAGTGTTGTCTACTTCAAGGATGTCAATCGGATCTTCTTTCTCCAGTCGGTACTTGTTGGTACCCACGATGGTCTGTGCTCCGGAGTCGATGCGTGCCTGGGTGCGTGCGGCTGCTTCTTCGATACGCATTTTGGGTACTCCAGTTTCGATGGCTTTTGCCATGCCGCCCAGACTCTCGATTTCCTGGATATGTTCCCATGCCTTGTGTGCCAATTCGTTGGTCAGCGATTCCACATAATAGGATCCGCCCCATGGGTCTACATTTTTGCAGACGTATGTCTCTTCCTGAATATAGATCTGGGTATTGCGTGCGATACGTGCCGAGAAGTCGGTGGGCAATGCGATGGCTTCGTCCAGCGCGTTGGTGTGCAATGACTGGGTGTGTCCCAATGCTGCTGCCATTGCCTCGATACAGGTACGGCCTACATTGTTGAACGGATCTTGTTCGGTCAGCGACCAGCCCGAAGTCTGCGAGTGGGTACGCAGTGCCAGCGATTTCGGATTTTTGGGGTTGAACTGTTTCACAATCTTTGCCCACAGCATGCGCGCGGCGCGCATTTTGGCGATTTCCATAAAGTGGTTCATACCAATGGCCCAGAAGAAGGACAGACGCGGAGCAAATGCATCGATGTCGATGCCTGCCGCTACTCCGGCACGAAGGTATTCCAGTCCGTCGGCCAGTGTGTAGGCCAGTTCTATGTCGGCTGTGGCTCCCGCTTCCTGCATGTGATAACCCGAAATAGAGATGGAATTGAATTTGGGCATTTTCTGCGAGGTGTATTCAAAGATGTCCGAAATGATTTTCATTGAGAAGGCGGGCGGATAGATATAGGTATTGCGCACCATAAATTCCTTCAAAATGTCGTTTTGGATGGTTCCGGCCATTTCTTCCAGTTTGGCACCCTGTTCCAGTCCGGCATTGATATAGAACGCCATGACGGGAAGCACAGCACCGTTCATGGTCATGGAGACAGACATTTTGTTCAGAGGAATGCCGTCGAACAAGACTTTCATATTCTCCAGCGAGCAGATGGATACACCGGCTTTGCCCACATCGCCCACCACGCGTTCATGGTCGGGGTCGTAACCACGGTGTGTCGGAAGGTCGAATGCCACCGACAAACCTTTCTGACCCGATGCCAAGTTGCGGCGGTAGAATGCGTTACTTTCTTCGGCGGTAGAGAATCCTGCGTACTGGCGGATTGTCCAAGGGCGGAAAGTGTACATCATCGAGTAAGGACCACGGAGATAGGGAGGGATGCCGGCCACATAGTCCAAGTGTTCCATGCCTTCTAGGTCTTCTTTAGTGTAGACCGGTTTCACATGGATGTGCTCCGGGGTTTTCCAGTCGGCTGTGATGCCGTTTGCTTTTTGCCATTCCATGCCATTCTGTGGCTGAAATCCAGCGTATATATCTATATTCTTAAAATTCGGTTTCATGGTTTTTTCTTGCTTACTTGATTCCTAACTTAGCATTGTATTCTTTCAGTGTGTCCAACACATTGACACGCACATGGATAAAGTTTTCGATGCCTGCGGCCTTCAGGTCGTCCATGCAGGCAGGGGCTCCTGCCACGATAAACAGGGCGCGTCCGTCTAGTGCCTTGAAGGCCGGGATGGCGTATTCTGCATATTCGTCATCGCTTGAGCATATCACCACGATGTCTGCTTGAGCTTTCATGGCGGCTTCTATTCCTTCTTCTACAGTGGGGAATCCCAGATTGTCGATCACTTCGTAACCGGCGCAGGCCAAGAAATTGCACGAGAACTGGGCGCGTGCTTGGCGCATGGCCAGATTGCCGATGGTCAGCATGAATGCTTTCGGTCGTTTGCCTGATTGTTCCGTCTGTAAGCGGAGTGCTTCGAACTGGCTGGCCGCGCGGTCGGAATTTAATGTGGCAAATGGCTTTTCGCAATGATGCTGGCCGTTTCCGCAACAGCATTGGGCCTCGATCGGAGTCTTTCCATCGGCTTTTTCATTAAAGTTAGGATATTGATTGGTTCCCAACAGTATTTCCTTGCGTTTTGAAACGGCTTCATGGCGAGCTTTGTTGCTTGCGTTGACTGCTTCTTGCACCTTTCCTGCCTTGATTGCTTCCATCATGCCTCCTTCTTCTTCCACTTTCAGGAACAATTCCCATGCCTGTGTGGCGATGGATACTGTCAGGTTTTCAATGAAGTAGGAACCGGCTGCCGGATCCACAACCTTATTGAAATGACATTCCTCCTTCAGCAATAATTGCTGGTTGCGGGCAATGCGTTCGGAGAATTCATCGGGAGTGGTGTATGCCTTGTCAAACGGGGTCACGGTGATAGAGTTGACACCTGCCAGAGCGGCACTCATTGCTTCGGTTTGTGTGCGCAGCAGGTTGACATGTGCATCAAATAAGGTCAGGTTGAAAGTGGAAGTTTCGGCATGTGCCACCATTTTGCAGGCGCATTGACAAGTGCCGTCTTCCGCCTTGTTGGCACATTCGGGCTGGCGGTTGCATTGCGGGTGGTAGGCTTTTACAATGTTTGCCCACAGCATGCGTGCCGCACGGAATTTGGCAATTTCGAGGAAGTAGTTGGAACTGATGCCGAAATTGAATTTGATTTTCTTGGCAACCTGTGCGACGGCTACTCCCGCTTCGGTCAGGGTATTCAGATATTCGTTACCCCATGCCAGTGCATATCCCAGTTCCTGGCCGATGTAGGAGCCGGCGTTGTTTAGTTCGATGGCATTGACGCAGATGCAGCGAAACTTGGGCAACGGGGCCAATACCTCCACCAGTTCTTTGGCTGTGGCGGAAAAATGGCTTAAATCCTTGCCTTTGGTCATCATCTTGCCCATGGGGTCGTAGTTGATGGAACCTTGCAGTTTGCTCAGGTCGTATCCTTGTTTCTTGAAATAGTCTACTAATAATTTGGCCAGTTCCACTGTGTGTCCCTGACAAGTAGAGAAGTTCAGCTCGATGCACTCTGCACAGATGCCGTTCAGCAATGTCTTGATGTATTCGGGGCTGAGGTCTTTCTTCTTGACGGAGAATCCCAGTGAGTCCACTCCTTTGTTCAAGATGTCCAATGCCTTGGCATTGGCTTCTTTGGGACATTCCACTTTGATGTCTTGACGGACAAACCAAGTGTTGTCGTCTTTCTTTGTACCTCTCACGTATGGGAATTGTCCGGGTAGCCCTTCGGTAGTTTTCAGGTTTGTTAGATCTTCCTTGCGATAAAATGGTTTCACTTTAAAACCTTCGTTGGTTTTCCAAACCAATTTCTTTTCAAAATCAGCACCTTTCAGGTCTGCTGTGATCTTTTCCATCCACTGCTCCGTTGAGACGGACGGGAAGTCCGAAAAGAGTTTTTCTTTACTATCTGCCATAGTTTATTTGGTATTAATATTTAAGAATGATATTACATACGTTCTCATTAAGTATGGGCAAATATACTAAAACCTTTTCAATCACAGTCTGTTTTTAAGCAATTTTCATGGGTTGCTTGGGGAGGAATCTTTCATTTTGTCAGTCTGTCCGAAGAAAGGGAGTGCTATTGCAAAGTGGATATTGCAAAATAAATAAGAAGATTGAAATAATAGTTTCCGATTTGTTGGGTCGGGTGAGGGGAATTCACTAATTTTGCACCAATTTTATAAAATAGATATTATATTATGGATTGGTTACAAAATCTGTTTTTTGAGACGAACTCGATTGCACATATCGTGTTGCTCTATTCGTTTGTGATAGCAGTGGGTGTGCTATTGGGTAAAATTAAGTTTTTTGGTGTATCGTTGGGGGTGACTTTCGTTTTGTTCACCGGTATTGTCTGCGGACATTTCGGCTTTACGGGAAATACCCAGATACTTACCTTCTTGCAGGATTTCGGATTGATATTGTTCGTGTTCTGTATTGGTCTTCAGGTGGGTCCTTCTTTCTTTTCTTCGTTTAAAAAGGGGGGGATTGCCATGAATCTGATAGCAATCGGCATTGTTTGCTTGAACGTGGCGGTGGCTTTGGGATTGTATTATGCTTTGGGAGGGCGCATCGAATTACCCATGATGGTGGGTATTCTGTGTGGTGCTGTGACAAATACTCCCGGACTGGGTGCTGCCAACGAGGCGTTGAGCCAGTTGAACTACAGCGGTCCTCAGATAGCGATGGGGTATGCCTGTGCTTATCCGTTAGGTGTGTTGGGCATCATAGGCTCTATCATTGCTATCCGTTACATTTGCCGTGTCAATCTGAAAAAAGAGGAAGAGGATATAGCCAAGGAAGAGGCTGCCAATCCTCATCTGACTCCCCGTATGATGCATTTGGAGGTACACAATGAGGCACTGGCTGGAAAAACATTGCTCCAGGTGAAGGAGTTTATGGGACGCGACTTTGTTTGTTCACGCATTTTGCAGAACGGGCATGTCAGCATTCCGAACCGCGATACGGTTTTCCATCTGGGTGACCAGTTGTTTGTGGTTTGTGCGGAAGATGATGCGGAAGCTGTCATTGCTTTCATCGGTCCTATGATTAAAGTGGACTGGGAGAAACAAGACACTCCGATGGTGTCGCGCCGTATTCTGATTACACAGACCAAGATGAACGGCAAGCAGTTGGGCGAACTGCACTTCAGTAGCATGTATGGAGTGAATGTGACCCGTGTCAACCGTTCGGGTATGGATATTTTTGCTTCGCGTAACCTGACCTTGCATGTGGGCGACCGTTTGATGGTGGTAGGTCCGCAGGATGCGGTAGACCGTGTGGCCAATCTGATGGGCAATTCGTTGAAACGTCTGGATCATCCCAATATTGTGACCATTTTCGTAGGTATCTTCCTGGGTATTCTTTTTGGCAGTCTGCCCATTGCGTTTCCGGGCATTCCTACTCCGGTGAAGTTGGGTCTGGCCGGCGGTCCGCTGATTGTGTCCATCCTGATCGGACGCTTCGGCTATAAGCTGAAACTGGTGACTTATACCACCATGAGTGCCAATCTGATGCTGCGCGAGATCGGTATTGCCCTGTTCCTTGCCAGTGTAGGTATCAAGGCGGGCGCCAATTTTGTCAGCACGGTGGTCGACGGTGACGGTTTGCTCTATGTAGGCTGCGGTTTCCTGATCACTGTCATTCCTTTATTAATAATGGGAGCGGTGGCCCGTTGGCATTATAAGATGAACTATTTCATGCTGATGGGGCTTATTGCCGGTAGTAACACCGACCCTCCCGCATTGGCTTATTCTAATCAGACTGCGGGCAACAATGCGCCGGCGGTAGGATATTCTACTGTCTATCCGGTGTCTATGTTTCTTCGTATTCTGACCGCCCAGTTGTTGATTTTGATATTGGCAAGCTGATATTGGCAACAAGAAGTATAAAGATATAAAGAAGTATATAAACCCATAAGAGGGAGTGTCTTTTGACACGCCCTCTTTTCGCTTAACAGAGTAATTTATGATTTCAATAGATGGATTGACCGTCGAGTTTGGCGGTACCACCTTGTTCAGTGACATTTCTTTTCAAATCAATGAAAAAGACCGCATCGCCCTGATGGGGAAGAACGGAGCGGGCAAATCTACCTTGTTGAAAATCCTGGCCGGTGTGAGGCAGCCCAGCCGCGGAAAAGTGTCGGCGCCCAAGGATTGTGTGATTGCTTATCTTCCCCAGCATCTGATGACGGAGGACGGACGTACTGTATTCGAGGAGGCCTCTCAGGCGTTTGCCCATCTTCATGCAATGGAGGCGGAGATAGAGGCTGCCAACAAGGAGCTGGAGACGCGTACCGATTATGAAAGTGATTCGTACATGGAGCTGATAGAAAAGGTGGCTGCCATGAGCGAGAAGTTTTATTCCATTGACCTTACCCATTTTGAGGAGGATGTGGAAAAGGCCTTGTTGGGGCTGGGATTCACACGCGAGGATTTCAACCGTCCTACCAGTGACTTCAGCGGAGGATGGCGGATGCGTATCGAGCTGGCCAAGCTGTTGCTTCAGGATCCGGATGTGTTGTTGCTGGACGAGCCTACCAATCATCTGGACATCGAGTCCATACAGTGGCTGGAAGATTTCCTTATACGCAGTGCGAAGGCGGTGGTGGTCATCAGTCACGACCGCAAGTTTGTGGACAATATCACCACTCGCACCATCGAGGTGACCATGGGGCGCATTTATGATTATAAGGTGAATTACTCGCAGTATCTGATTTTGCGCAAGGAGCGTCGCGAGCAGCAGATGAAGCAGTACGAAGAGCAGCAGAAGATGATTCAGGAGACCAAGGACTTTATAGAGCGTTTCAAGGGTACTTACAGCAAGACCTTGCAGGTGCAGAGCCGGGTGAAGATGCTTGAAAAGCTGGAGCTGGTGGAAGTGGACGAGGAGGATACCTCGGCGCTGAGGCTGAAATTTCCGCCTTCTCCGCGAAGCGGCAATTATCCGGTGATTATGGACAGGGTGGGGAAGACCTATGGCGACCATGTGGTGTTCAAGGATGCTTCGCTGACTGTGGAGCGAGGCGACAAGGTGGCTTTTGTGGGAAAGAACGGAGAAGGAAAGTCCACTCTGGTGAAATGCATCATGAACGAAATAGGCCATGAGGGTACGCTGACGCTGGGACACAATGTGCAGATCGGTTATTTTGCCCAAAACCAGGCTTCGTTGCTCGACGAGAACCTTACTGTCTTCCAAACCATCGACGATGTGGCGAAGGGCGAAATCCGTAACAAGATACGCGATTTGTTGGGAGCGTTTATGTTTGGCGGGCCCGAGGCATCGATGAAGAAGGTGAAGGTGCTCAGCGGGGGAGAACGTACACGGCTGGCCATGATCAAGCTGTTACTGGAACCTGTCAACCTGTTGATCCTGGATGAGCCTACCAATCATTTGGATATGAAGACCAAGGATATCCTGAAGCAAGCTTTGGTGGATTTTGACGGAACGTTGATCGTTGTCTCCCACGACCGCGACTTCCTGGACGGGCTGGTGACGAAAGTATACGAGTTCGGGAACAAGAAGGTGAAAGAACACCTTTGCGGCATCTATGAGTTCTTGGAGACGAAGAAGCTGGAGAGCTTGCAGGAATTAGAACGCTGAATAGTTGATAACCAGCGTTTTCTCTCGAAATGACGATGTGATGGAACAACCGTTTTTCGCTCCTTTGGCAGGGGGGCGGGAAGCGGTTGTATTGCTTATGCGATGATGGTTTTTTACACGTACGTACGTGTGGGCCTGCACGTACGTACGTGTAGCTCTACACATACGTACGTATAACGTCACACATACGTATGTGTAGCGTCACACGTACGTACGTGTTTTCGGGGGCCTTTATATGGGGGTGCTTTTACGATTTTTAACAGGGGAAGGAGCGTGGTTCGCTCCCCCTTGTTTTATCGGTTCTTATACATCCTTTCGTAATAATTCTGATAGTCGCCGCTGGTTACATTTTCCACCCAGTTCTGGTTTTCCAGATACCAACGGATGGTCTTGACAATGCCGGTTTCGAATTTGGTTTCAGGATACCATCCCAGTTCGTTTGTGATCTTTGTCGGGTCGATGGCATAGCGTTGGTCGTGTCCCAAGCGGTCTTTCACGAACGTGATCAACGAATCGTTGATCCAGTCGATGCTGATTTCTCCTTTGTCGTTCAGCTCTTTTTTCTTCAGCACCTTGCGGTATTCGGGCTTTTCCGTCATCATCTGTCGGATGGTGGCGATGGTCAGCTTCACAATCTCGATATTCTCTTTCTCGTTGTGTCCGCCCACATTGTATACCTCGCCTTCGCGTCCTTTGCGTAGCACCAGGTCGATGGCCTTGCAGTGGTCTTCCACATACAACCAGTCGCGCACGTTCTTTCCATCGCCATATACCGGGAGCTTCTTTCCTTCCAAAATGTTTTTGATGATCAGCGGAATCAGTTTCTCGGGAAAATGGAACGGTCCGTAATTGTTGGAACAGCGTGTGATGGTGACTGGCATTTTATATGTATCGCGGTAGGCCATGACAATCATGTCTGCACTTGTCTTGGAGGCACTGTACGGGCTGTGCGGACACAAAGGGGTTGTTTCGGTGAAGAAACCTTCCGCTCCCAGGCTTCCGTATACTTCGTCGGTCGACACCTGATGATAGCGTACGTCCTTGCGCCAGGTGGGATATCCGTTTTCGTCTTTTCCGGTCACCCATGCGCGGCGTGCGGCATCCAGCAGGTTCTGTGTTCCCAGAATGTTGGTTTGCAGGAACAGTTGTGGATTCTCGATGCTGCGGTCTACATGGCTTTCGGCGGCAAAGTTCACAATGTAGTCGAATTTATATTCGGCAAACAGCTGGTCGGCCAGATTGCGATCGCATATATCTCCTTTTACAAAAAAGCAGCGTTCGTTGTCTATATCTGATGCGATGGTACCCAAGTTACCCGCATAAGTCAAAACATCCAGCACCACGACCTTGATGTTGTCATGTTTGGCCAGAATGTATTTCAAATAGTTGGCTCCGATAAATCCGGCAGCTCCTGTTACGAGATAAGTTTTCATATTGTTCTTTGCTAATTAGTGCGTGCAAAGTTCGGAAAGATTTTTCAATCTTACAACTTCTCCGCCAGTTCTATTACTTCTAAATCTTTAAAATTCCCGTTATCGATGCAAAAGCGCACCAGTGTTCTCACTTTGTGGAATCCGTAGATGCCCGCCGCTCCCGGATTGATGTGTAGCATGTTCAGGGTTTTGTCATACTTCACTTTCAATATATGCGAATGGCCGCTGATGAAAAGCTTGGGAGGCCTCACCAGCAGGCTGCCGCGGATGGAGGGGTCGTACTTGCCCGGATATCCGCCGATATGCTTTATCAGCACTTCGGCACCGTCTGCCGTGAAGCGGTTGATTTGAGGATACAGGCTGCGGATGTCTTTTCCGTCAATGTTCCCATATACGGCTCTGAAGGGACGGAAGGCAGCCAGTTTCTGTGCCACTTCCACCGATCCGATGTCTCCGGCATGCCATATCTCGTCACAGTTTTCAAAGTATTTCAGGTACTTTTCGTCCCAAAACGCGTGTGTGTCCGATAATAATCCAACTCTTGTCATGGCTTTTTTTGTTTATTATCGGCAAAGGTACTATATTTGGAACAAATCTAGTATGACATGGAAAGCAAATATCAGTATTTCAAACGCGATATCAGTTGGTTGTCTTTCAACTATCGCGTGTTGTTGGAAGCGGATGATGACTCCCTCCCGTTGTATGAGCGTATTAATTTCATCTCTATATATTCTTCTAATCTGGAAGAATTCTATAAAATCCGTGTGGCCGAACATAAAGCTGTCGCTTCCGGAGGCCGTAGTGACGATATGACCCAGGACGAGGCCCGGCAGCTGATGCACCAGATAACGGAAGTGGTGAACAGCCAGATGGAAGACCGTATCCGCATTTATGAGCGGAAGATTATTCCGGCCTTGCGCGCCCATCATATTGTGTTTTATCAGAGCAAGCAGGAGGTGGAGCCTTTTCATCAGGAGTTTGTCCGCAGTTTCTTTCAGGAGGAAATCTTTCCTTATCTCCAGCCCGTCCCAGTGTGCAAGGACCGCATCCTGACGTTTTTGCGCGACAACCGTCTGTATCTGTCAGTGAGGCTGACGCGCAAGGATACGGGCGAGAAGGAATATTATATCATCAAGCTGCCCTATAGCAAAGTGCCCCGTTTCATCGAGCTTCCCCGGCAAGGAGAGAACTTTTACCTGATGTATATGGAAGACATCATTAAGGCGAATATCGACCGCATGTTTCCGGGCTATGACTTGGATTGCAGCTATTGTTGCAAGATATCCCGCGATGCCGACATCTTGGTGGACGATGCAGTCACTTCCGAGGTGATGGTGGAGCAACTGCGCAAGAAGGTGAAGAAGCGTAAGATAGGTGCCGTATGTCGTTTTGTGTATGACCGCAAGATGCCGGCAGACTATCTGGAGTTTTTGCTCGCCGCCTTCGACATTAACCGTGACGAGCTGGTGCCGGGCGACAAGCATTTGAATCTGGAAGATTTATCTCATTTGCCCAATCCGAACAAGGAACTTGCCGCACCACCCAAGCCGGTTCCGATGAAACTGGCTTGTCTGGACGAAAAGGAGTCGGTGTTTCGCTATGTGAACAAGAAAGACCTGCTGCTGCATTTCCCTTACCATTCTTTCGGCCATTTCATTCATTTTCTATATGAAGCGGTTCACGATCCGGCTTGCCGTGAGATCATGATTACCCAGTATCGGGTGGCCGAGAATTCGGCTGTCATTCATACGCTGATTGCCGCCGCCCAGAACGGCAAAAAAGTCACGGTCTTTGTGGAACTGAAAGCCCGTTTCGACGAAGAGAACAACCTGGCCACTGCCGAGATGATGAAGCAGGCGGGCATCCATATCATATTCAGCATGCCGGGCCTGAAGGTACATGCCAAGGTGGCGCTTGTATTGCGTTATAATAAAGAAGGTAAGCAGATGCGCAGCTATGTCTATATCAGCACTGGGAACTTTAATGAACGGACCGCTCGGATTTATGCAGACTCAGGGCTGTTTACATCAAACGAGGTGATAGTGAACGACCTGCATACCTTGTTCCGAGTCTTGCAGAAAGAGGTGACCGAACCCAAATTCAAACGCCTGCTGGTGGCCCGTTTCAATTTGCTTCCCGAGTTGCGAAAGCGCATAGGTCACGAGATCGATATGGTCAGGGCGGGGAAAGAGGCACGCATTATATTGAAGATGAACGCGCTGCAAGATCCGGCCATGATAAGCGAGCTATATAAGGCGAGCGAAGCGGGGGTGCAGATAGACCTGATAGTGCGCGGTATCTGTTGTCTGATTCCCAACCAGCCTTATAGCCGCAATATCCGTATCACCCGCATAGTAGACAGCTTTCTGGAGCATGCCCGTGTGTGGTATTTCCACAACGGGGGAAAGCCGCTGCTGTTCATGGGCTCGCCAGACTGGATGCGGCGCAACCTGTATCGGCGCATAGAGGCTGTCACGCCTGTTCTGGACGAAGACTTAAAGCTGCAACTGATAGAGATGCTGTCCATTCAGCTGAGGGACAACCGGAAGGCAGGTTGGGTGGACGAACACCTGAACAACGTGCTGAAACGAGATCCCGACGCAGAGCAGATCCGTGCACAATATGCTTTCTATGACTATTTGAAAGCTAAGAATGGCAGGTGATTTCAGGCAACGGTAGCTGATTTATGAAACAGTATCGGAGCTTACGGACAGTATGCCTTCTTGGCAGCGAATCGTATAAAGTTATTTGAAGAAACTGCCGCTATAGTGTATCTGTGTGCAGTGGTGAGGAGGGAGGCAATGATAGTTACAGTGAAGCCGGGTCGGTAGGTGCGGCTTATCACAGGAATGAAGATTTCTGTCTGGGCGATGGAAGGTTCATCGTAGATGGTAATCTGAAACGTCTGCAAATAGGAGTCCGGTGGATTTTTAAAGGAGTCCGGTTGCAAGAAGACACTGTCCATAATTTTGTGTAAATGGAAACAGGATTCAGTTGTAAGTTCTTCT
>CAMWGU010000026.1 GCA_947173895.1 uncultured Bacteroides sp.
GCTTGTACGGCGAACAAGCCTTCATGTTCCGATGAACAAGCATGCATGTTTCGTGATTTCCGGTATCCAATGCCATAACGTCTTGTGCCAGATATTCGATCCGTTTGCCTGCGATTTTCCTCGTTTCCGATTGCCCCCTCTTGACAGAATGTGTATCGGGTGGTGGCAATTAAATAAGCAGGGGGGGATGTTGTGAAGTTCTTCCTATTCGGATTGACTATATATTGTGTGCATAAAGGAAATGGATACCAACCGGAAATATCCGCTGACCCGAAGAAATCAGGCAACCTGTGTTGACTGCAACATACAGGTTCAACAAAACAATAGCGACTGAAACTATTAGGTTTATAGTGACAGCCGCTATTGTTGTATAGAAAAGTTTAATACCTGTAGTTTACCGAATGCTTACCAAAGTAAAGAATAAAATGAAGAACTCACTGATGAGTATTGCGGATAAAATCCTGTTAAGGAAACGTGCCTTGATTGAAACGGTTAATGATGAACTGAAGAATATCGCACAGATAGAACACTCAAGACACCGCTCTTTCAACAACTTCATTGCGAATGCCCTGTCCGCAATCGCAGCATATTGCTTTTTTGAGAAGAAACCCGCCATTGATATAGAGTTCGTCAAAGATAGGCAACTTGCATTGTTCTGAATTATATCGAACTCACGTTATTTTAATGCTTCATGGATGTCTGCTACACGACCATATACAACTGTATCGCCTTGTAATACCCATTCCTTTTTACTGATATCATAGGGATGTATCTCACCAGCATGCTTAAAGACGCCCTCAAATAGATGACGATGGATGTTCAAAAACTCTAAAAGAGTCAATGAAAAAGATTTTTCATTTAGTAGCTTCGTGATGTTTGCAGCCACACGATCAGCCTCTTCCTTTTCTGCATCGTCAGCATCATGCGTATTCTTATTCACATAATAAAACTGTAGTTGTTCTCTCACCTCATCAATGGTGATGTCACCCTCAATGTGCTTTACTGCTATTTCCTTCAAATAGTCAGACACGCGAAGCCCATCTACGTCTTGAAGTCCTATTGCTTTACGCCAAGCCGAAACTCGCTCACGTTTATGTGGCTCTGCCACACGTTCGTAAGCTTCAATGTCAATGTATTTCTGCTCTTTGTTCTATTCTTTGTTTTTTTTCTTGATATATCCTTCCTGGTCATATCCTTTGTGGTGCAAGTGGATGCTGTCTAATAGAGGTTGCACTCTTTTGTCTTCAATCTTCATTTTACCATATTGAGGCAACTGAACATTATAGCGTTCTGTATTCCCATTCGAAATCCTTTGCTCAAAATCATCAGGTATGAATAATGATGATTTATTTCCCAAGTGGTGGTAATACTCACTCTCATAAATGGCGATACCAGCCAAGTCCAAATCTCCAAAATGGACGTATTGATTAGGTATGAACTGTAGCCATTTGATAAGATCTTTGTTTTGGTTTTGAGGATAACGAGATACGAAAAGTACGCGTCCATATTGCGCAAAGAGATATTTCTGCAATGCAGCATATCGGAAATTCTCTGCGTTCTCCACTCCAACAACGACAACATCCTGTGGAATGGTGAAATGCTGATAGTCGGCAATGAACATGAAACAGCCTTCAGTGGCATGAATTATTATCTCTTGTCCGTTGAGGACAGCCGTAATGGGCTGATAGCTATTCACAAGAAAACCCGTGAAAGTTCTACGTGAAAGGAACTTACTGTCGCCAGTGGCAGCCACCAAAGAGGCTCTGCTGGCATCATTGTCAGAAAAGGCTCTCCGTGTTTGTTCCAGGTCGTAGATGTCGAACTGACTAGCAACATACTGGCGGAGAGACATTCCGTCTGATGCCCTCAGACTCTTGCGGCTACCGTGTGCTGTAGCCAGAAGGATGCCGTCTTCCTGCATCTGTTCAAACCAGTCGCCCTTCAAACTACTGGCAGGCAGGACGTCGCCATTGGCCAGCCGAATCAGTTTCTCTATGAGTATGGCAGTCTTTTTCATCTTATTGTCAGCAGCGTTTTAACCACGGTATTGCTCTTCTCGTCTTTACAGAGAGAATAGGTGTATTTGTACGCCTGAGCATTGTAGGTGGTGGGCGAGGAGTTGATGAGATTGATGTTGCGAACATTAGCAAACTTCAGGATACCTTCTACATTATTGGGGTGCAGTTTGCCAATCTCGTCCATCATGCAATGGAGCTTAAAGTCGCCAAATTTGCGGGAGATTTTGCGCTTGAAGACATTGATGAGCATGATGTTCACCATCGCTTTGACCAAGATGTCCGTACCGTCAGACCCCACGTTTGAGAGCTTCTCCACCCAGTTGGTGTCATTGTCATTTTCCTTGACCTTGAATTCCAGTTTGAAGGAGTCTGCCAGCGTTATCCGTTCGCGTTTCTGTTCAGCGTCCATCATTTCGATGAGCGTCATCAGTAGTTTGACGGCTTGTTCGTTGGTGCGGTTCAAATTATCTTCATCGGTGAACAAATTCAGCTGTCCGATGTCATAACCATGCTCGTCATCAAAACGCTTGATGTTCAGCAGTTGCTGCATGAGGCGATCATTACTTTCCACAGCACGCAGTTCAATCTCCTTGATAACACCGGCGAAGTTATTCTCTCGGAAATCGCGGTTGATGTCGAGGATAGTTCTTTCGATGTCAGACTTGTGCTGGCTCAGGTCGCTAACGTCCTTAGCGATACGCTTGATGATAGTAGCATACTGGCGACTGGTGCGCACACGATATTGTTCAATCTTATTATTGCTAATGAATTCATTCAGTTCAGCAGCAAATTCCGTATAATCATTGTCGAAGTTGAACTCCGTCCGGAAATAGAAAGTGTTCTGTGGTGAGAAATTACCCTTAAACCTGATGACGGTCTGTTTGAAATCTTCAAACTTACGTTGCTGAGATGTAATCTGGTCGCGCAGTTCTTCCAGGATTTCCGCTAGGGGATTAACTGTTTCTATTTCGCCTGCTGCTGATAGATTTGGAGGACAGGATGGATTACCCATAAAAGCGCGAGTCTTTTCTATTGCTTCATTCAATTTCTTTTGTTCTTCTTGCAATGAGCGGAGCGTTGTTGAGAGTGAAGATATTTTCTCGTCATACTGCTGCTTACGCCTCTGGAATTTGTCTTGCAGGTCATCTATCTTTTGTCTCACCTGCTTGCGTTCATCCTTCTTCTGCTGTTCGTAATCAAAATATTCGCGCTTATCATTCTGCCACGAAATATAGTCCGCCAGATGCTCGTCTATGTATCTTAGCTCGTCAGAAACCTTCTGCAGTTGCCGGCGGATTTCTGCCAACTGGTTTACATCCACACCAAATCCTTTCAGCTCTGCATCCATCTGAGCCTGTAGTTTTCTTTTACGCAGAGTGGAATCATGCTCTTTTTTATTCAGGTCCGCATGTATGCTTGCCTTTTGTCGGTCAGAGGCAGCCAGCAATTCTTTCTTTTGTTTGTCGAATGACGTGCGCAGCTCTTGCAAAGCTTTATCGCGCTGAATCGTTAACGCCTCCCTTTGTTTGTCAAGTCTCTCGATTTCTTTTCTGACCTCTCCCAGTCTTTTCTGAAGCTGTTCCAACTCGCCATCGCGCCATTTCTTCAGTCTCTCTTCTGACGCAACTTTCTCCTTCTGAATCATTTCAATGCGATGTGGAATCTGGTTATATTCTGCATCGAGGTTCATCTTGTCCTTGCGCAGTTGCTTCAACTGAGAACTGGGTTTGCGTTCCAGTTCTACAATATCCGTTTCTAACTGCTGTTTGCGAAATGTAATCTTCTTTTTCAGTTCCTCCACATTCTGTTCCAACGATGCTTTCTGGCTCCTCAATTCATCGGGCGTCTTGATGGTCTTCTCGATATTGGATGTGTCAATCTTTACGCCGTATATAGTGTCAGTAGATGTTGACTTGTGAGGGTTGAGTGAAGTATTATATAGTATGGCATCTTCATCAAGCACCTTGCCGAAATTTTCCTCCCAACCATCAACATTCTGGCCTAACCATTCAATAAACGAATCCTTTTGGCGACCAAGCATGTCATCAAGTTTCAAAATGTCGTCTGTAACCAGTTTGATGTTGTTCTCTATAGTTGCAACATCTTTATCACATGCCGTCTCCAAATCCTTACGCTGCAAAGCCACATCATTAAGTATGCGGTCTATATCTTTCTGTTTGTCAGAAGACTCTTGAAACAATGTTAGTCGTTTCTCACCCAAAACCTTCAGCTTCCGCTCCTGCTCGTCCATCTCGTCTTTGTACGGATTGGACTGTTGAGCGCGCTGGGTTTGCAGTTTGATGTCATTCTCTGCTGTACGGGCATCGTCCAATAATCTCTGATTGTCTGTTAACTTCTGCTCATACAGGCTTCTCGTATTCTCTACCTTTCTGTTGATTTCTGCCTGCAAGCGGCTTTCTACTTCTATACGCTGTCTGTCTAAGTCGTTGAGCTGTTTCTGGGATTGAAGATTATACTCACGCAATTGATTGTCAACCTCCTGAATCAACGCATTATACTTATATTTCACGCTTTGGTTCTTGCTTGTCAGGGCCTCTTCCTGATGCGTCAGACTCTGCTGTTGAATCTTTAGTTCGCCTTTCTTCCCGATGCGCGCGGCAATCTTTTCTACACCGATTTCCGCATAGTGTTGGCGTTTTGTCTTCACCTGGTCAAGGAAGAATTTCAGGGCTCCGTCCTCCTGATTGAGTTTTGTGATCTCTGCTTTGTGTTTCCCTTCCTCTTCACCCAACAAGCGCTTCTGCCGAGAGAGTTCCGTGCTGCAATTTGACTCTTTCTCAGTCAATACAGGCAATCGATTGGTGTCACGCCTCAACGCATAGTTCAACTGACCACAGAGTTCCGTAATTAATTTACGGATAAATTCGTAATCCGTATAATTTTCTATAACGGCATCGGCATCCGTCTTCACCTTCACCTTGCCATTCCTTTCAACTTTATACCATTTCCAAATGTCCTCATATTGCTGACGGAAGTTCTTCACCTCCTCGCGGTAGCGATTTAAATCAATATCGTCGCTTGCGAAATCCATCGAGTCGATAATTGTGTCCTTGATTACTCGCGACTCCAGGCTTTGATTCAGGAATATATTCTGTATGGTCAACGGCACCTGACGGTATTTCGTGCTCTCCATCAATGAGAACCTGCGCAACTCTTTTGCCACTTGCTGGCTGTTGCCGTAAATGATGTCGCGAAACTCCTCATAGCCTCGGATAATATTGCTTTTATAAATCCGGGCGCCTATCTGTTCACTGATGCGCCCCCATTCATAACGAACACTACCATCCTCTTCCACAAAGAACCGCTTATTGTAGGCACAATCCACAATTCGGAAGGCAGTACGTCCATGCGACAAGAAGGTCATAACGAAGAACTTTCCAGTCTCGCGACACACTTCATAAATGATGTATGAGTTCTGGTGTGGCAAGTAGAATTCATCGTAGCCTTTCTGACCAGCTTGCGTTTTGATGCCAAGCTTGCTCTTGTCCACATTGTAGAAGAACAAGATTGCACGAAGCAGAGTGGATTTACCCACACCCTGTGTACCAATGAAATGTACGTTGCCATCGAGTTTGATCTCAGCGTATGGCACATGGGCACTATTGATAAATATGATTTTATTGAGGTATCTCATCTTTTACGTCTTCATCTATGTTTATACAAAGAATGATTTGTTCAATGTAATGGAAGGCATTGGTCACCTGATAGGTACCATCAGCCTCGTTTACCAGTTCAGCAAAGCCCATGTTCTCCAGAGCTCCAGCAAGTGCTTCCAGTTTTTGGCGATTCGACGTTTTGTCAGGAAACATCTGTGTCAATTTCTCTTTCAGACCAGGAATGGTGGCAAGTCTTACCTCCATCTGTACCAGACTGAACTGGGTGCCGGCATCAAACGCTGTATCGTATGTCTTCAGAAAGTCCAAATAGTCAATCCACGAGAATAGCGACTGCAGCTTGTTTTCAGTTATTACTTTGGCTTCCTTGCGACTGAAATAGTAGAAACCGTCACCACTGCTGAGTTGAAAGTCTATCTTGCTGAAATAGTCTTCATACTCCTGCTGGTTCTCTTCAATATCGTTGTAGATAGCACGCGTGTCAGCATCGATGCTGTTGCTCGATATGAATTGCCCTCGGCTGAGACGCTGGAAAACTTCACTTGTATATTTCATCGTGGGTAAATAATTGGGTATTCTATGTTGTCGATAGTCTTCATCTCTGTTGTGAAACGCATTTGTTCTGGGTACTGAGATGCCATCTGAAGGAATAGCACTAAGCGCAGTTCTTTGTCGGGCGTTTCCGTGAATGAGTAGTTCCAAAGGTAGTAGAACAAGTCGCTGCTTTGAGCCAGGAAACCGTTCAGCAGTTCCTGATGGTTGAAGGCTCTTGTCGTCTCTGTTTGTTCTTCCAGGTAACTCTCGTCAATCTTTTCAGCGAGCCTCGACTTGATGTTTGCCTTCTTCGACAGGCGCTTTCTGATGTTGTCCAGTATCTCAAGGGCGGCATCTTCATTACGTAGGAAACTCAACGAAACCCTCGTGATATATTTAGGCTGGCGCTCCATCCAAACAGCATTTGTCTGCGACATCAGTTCCTTTACATTGGTGGCCTGCTCAATCATGAACTGGTCGCGCAGATACTTCAGCTGTCGCACACGCTTCACCAGTCGGCTCTGATATTCTATGCGGTTCAGGTATTCTATAATCTGAGCGGTGATGGCTATCAATCCGTGAGCAGACTCACGCAAACCGTCACGAACCTCACTGACAGTCTGTTTCAGCCCGTAGTCAGCTGCACTTGAAAAGAAAATGGTCTGTTCATCTATCACACGTTCAGTTTGGCGAATCAGTTCTCCTATCAGTTGGGCCTTTTCATCAAAATCCTTCAGTCGCAGTTCCTTGATTTTAAAGTTTGGCTCCTGCTTGTAGGTGTCATCAACATTGCGTTTCAGGTCAATCACATTTCTTCGGGTGGCATTGTCAATGCTCTTGAATGTATGGCGGATTTCTCTTAGGAAGCTCTCGCGACGGGCATTGTTCTCTGCTGCAAGATACGAACTGATACCAAGGTTCAGTTTGTTGATGTACATCTTGACCGAGGAGATGTTGATATCCTCGTTCACCGCCAAGACATCTTCGAAAAATCGCTGATAGGCATCATCCAATTCCAGAGAGTCGCCCGTTTGCACGATTACCCCAAAGGTGATAAGGTGTTTCAACTTGTTCTCGTCTCCATTCAGGGTGTCAAGAGCATCGTCATACTTTACAGCAACCGTCTTGCGCTGCAAGAACATATTGCTCAGCAGTTTTGATCCCTGCTGAAGTGCACGTGTCAGTTCTTTTATCGACCTAAATGTTGCCATTTCTTTTTAGGTTTAAATTACTCATCTTCTTCTCCCTCTTGATCAGAGCGGAATTCAAAAACAAGTTCCGATGCAGGAATATTGCATTCCTCAAACATTCCATGAAGAATATTTATCTTGGTGGCTGTGCTATTGTCAGTCCATACGTACATTCCTGGTGCGAGCTCCCGCCTCCACTCTTCTGGGGTAGCTGAGAAACTGCACTTTTCGTTTGCACAAAGCCATTCAATAGTTGAGCGTTTCTCCAATAGGATATGGCCACAAACTTGAATGAGCATTTCCTTCCAAGTATTTACAGCATATCTTACTCCATGAAGCATATAAGCCTGTAGCTTCTTACCAGTAAACTCGTAGTCTTCATCATCAAGCGATGCAGATTCTGCTTCGCGTCTCAGTGTCTCAAAAGTTGTAGTTGGCATTGGCCAAAGGCGCATAAACACATTCTGCAATTCTTTCTGACGTGCTTTCAACTCTGTTTCTGTCCATTGTTCGCACGATTTTACAGAGTTGTTCAGACGAAATGAACTATCCTTAAAGCCTTTCTCCATGTCTCTCTTTTCAATAAACGTGAGATTGCTATATTGAGAATTGTAACCAGTTAGAGTAAGATTTGCCATTGTGTGCAGATATTGTTCATGAATTCTTTCCCAATCTTCGCCTAAAGTAGCTTTCCACTTATCTGATAGAGTTTGTGGCATAATATGCTCTATGGTTATATTCTTTTCAGCCAGTTCCTTCACCACATCATGTCGCTCATTGTTATCCTGATTCTCCATACGTTCCAAGATAAACATACGGGCATTAGCTGGCATCTTATAAACCTGGCGAGTTTTAAAGTCACCCCTTACCTCTTCATCAGATGGGAAGACAGAAGAACGTCCCTTCTTCAACAAGACATAAATCAGCACATCAATATATGAAGGTACACTATCATCTGTTGCTTTGTTGACATGATTCAACACATCCCGATGAAGCGTTGCAAATACCTTATTCAAAGCATTTGACGGTAGATTACAGATGATTCTTCGTGCCCAATATGCTTCTATGACATCAAGTACACGATAAATTTCGTTTTCCACTAGCCCAACTTTTGATGCATAGTCGAAGAAAGCCATAAAGAATGGATAAGCAATAGTAGAATCCAGTGTTCTGATCTGGTTCAATTTCCTATTCAGTTTTTCTGAACCTATCGCAGCATTATCCACTTGGCAATATATCTTGGCATAGTGATGCATATCTTCCAGTAATGTTGCTCTGTCAACACTTATATCTTCGGCATACTCTTTAAAGATAAAGTAAATCTTATCGATACGACCTATCTTTCCTTGCTTCATTGTAAGGTAATCGCGTACAAAAGAAGAAGGATCATACTTTGTAAACTCTTCAATAGGGTTCCAATATCGAGTATATAGGTCGTCCTGCTCAACAGGAGCAAGTGACATTAATAGATAATTACGTATCTTGTCGGCCTCACTCAAATCAAGGCCAGTAGAGTTCAGACTCTCAAATATCAATTGTGGGTCATCATCTTCGTCAAGACGAATATTGATGACTTCCAGTTTTTTGATGGTCTCAAATAGTTCATCAATAGTCAATCCACAATGAATAATCTTATCATAGAAGAAGTCGTGGTTACGAGTAACATTCGACTCTTTGATGTACTGGTCTTTAGGTTTATACAGCAAAGCATCAAAAGCCTGCATATCTTTCTTGATAGGTTTAAGTTTTACCTTACGTTCATCTTCCTGATATTCATCCACCAGATAACGCTTGAAGATTTTTTCTACCAGTTTATTGTCTGTTGTTTCTATCAGTCCTTCCTTCTTGGCATTCACCATCGCTATCAGCAACAATGAAACGGTAGTAATTCGTTGTTGACCATCAATGATGAATCTGTCTTCTGTTCCAGACTGGATGCTTGACACGATACTGCCAAAGAAATGACTCCTGCGGTCGTTATTATGCAGTTTCATCAAGTCCTGAAACAATTGTTCGCAGTTTTCTTCCTTCCAGTCATAATTACGTTGGTAAAGAGGGATGATGAATCGCTTATCAGATCCATCAAAGAACTTTATTAATGGTTGTGCATCACCTTTCATCTTTAGAATATTTTTTTAATGTAAGCAATAAGTTCCGTGTTGTTACAATTAGGAACCTCAAGCGCTCGACCTCCTTTGAAACCATGTTTGCACAACTCTTGTTCAGAAAGTTTTATGCCATCATACTCTTCGAGTAGTTCAAGCTTGTAAGTAATATCATTGTGAGGCGTTTCTACCCAATATGCTTGATCTTCACGTTTGCAGTTTTCTGCAGTTACCACCATTTTGAAACGTACACATCGTTCATCGGACATAAACAGGTACACAACATCTCCAATAGCGAAACGTGCTCTTCCCATTCTCCAGCTGATGTTGTCACATTCTCTTCGAGAGAAGGAATGTCAGGGAGTGCTTCAAAGCGGACAAGGTCATTCATTTCCACATTGAGCAGTTTGGCTATTTGCATCATAGTCTCGAGGGTTGGTTGGGCGGCATTCGTACACCATTTGCTGATAGTTGCAGGATCTTTTCCTGACTGTGTTGCCAACCAACGATTGGTTTTCCCCCTGTCCACAAGCATTACCTTTATTCGGTTTATCTTTTTGTCCATACTGACACATTATTAATAATTATTGCTTCAAATTTACATATAAACCGCGAGATTTCTACACCGACAGAATAAAAATGTCAAGGCTACCACAAATTATCTGCCATAGATACCGTGCTTAATGTACAATTATTCGTATATTGAGGGTGTGATCACCAAAAATGCCTCTTACAATGGATATAAACAGAATCGTAGCAGGCCTTGACGTACACAAAGATAGTGTCTTTTTATGTATTATGCGTCATGACGAGGCCATTATTTTCGAGAAAACGTATGGAACACTGACCACCCAGCTCCGACAGATGCGCGACGACATGCTTCGCCACAGTGTCACGGAGTGTGCCATGGAAAGTACAGCAGTGTATTGGGTCCCGGTATGGAACGAGTTGTGCGAGCACATGATACTTCGGCTTGCCAACCCTCATTTCATCAAGCAACTTCCGGGGCGCAAGAGCGACACTAAGTACGCCCAGTGGATAGCCGAGTGCCAGAAAGCACTCGCCGCCATGTGCGAGGAACACTTTTCCGAACAGCATAAACGTCTTCAGACAATCCCCGGAGTTAAAGAACGCTATAATCTCTATGGATAAGGTGATTTACCAATCCTTCGAAGATGGTACGGTCGGAGTAGTATCCAATATCATATACAAAGGGTAAGGATAAAAGTGGATATTCTGTTAAAATAGCCACAGGCTTTTGATTATTATGCGTTTATATCACGATTATTATTAAATAAATCCGTACTTTTGCAGTCAAGAGCTTTACTGCTTATACAGAGAATATGCTGATATAGATAACAAGGGAGATGAAGCCATCAAAATTATCATAACACTATAGTCGTCATGAATAAAAGAGAATATGCACAGGCCAACAAAGATTGGCTGATAGCAAAGGCACAGGAAGAGGGGGTGAAGTCGCTCTTCAAGGGAATATATTATAAAGTGTTGTCGGAAGGCAAAGGTGACGGGAAGCATCCCACACCCCGTAGCATCATCACTGCTCATTACACAGGCAGAACCATCAATGGCAAACAGTTTGACAGCAGCCGTGGCGGTGCGCCGCTGGCCATCCGGCTCTGTGATCTTATCGAAGGATGGATTGTCGCTATGCAACAGATGTGTGTGAACGACAAATGGGAAGTATATATCCCTGCCGAGATGGGCTATGGCAAGTTCTCGCAGCCGGGCATTCCCGGAGGATCGACGCTTATCTTCGAGATAGAATTGCTGGGCATAGCGTAATAAAATGAAACGATAATTAAGACATTAGTTCATGGGAAATGCCTTCTTTTTTCTGTGCCCCTTTTCACTTTCCGGCCTGTTTACCATATAGCTTGTCTATCAAATCACTGCGTCCTATCTTACGTAGTTCGCTGATAATGGCACGTCGCTCTTCGGGTTTATACCAAAAAAAGAACATTCGTTGAGCCAGTTTTTCTTTCTGTGATTTGGCAGAGAAGATCGGTTGCAGGGTGTATGGATGATAGCCCGTATACCATGCTTCGGTAGCTACGGTCATTGGGGTAGGAGTGAAGTCCTGCACCTGTTCCAGATGGAAATCCAGTTTCTTGGTGATGACCGCCAGTTCTGCCATGTCTTTTTCCGTACATCCCGGATGACTGCTTATAAAATAAGGTATGATCTGTTGACGCAGGTTTAGTTCTTTATTGATCTTATCAAAAGTCTTTTTGAAATCATAGAATTGAGAGAACGAGGGTTTCCTCATGATTTGCAGCACTTGGTCGCTGGTGTGTTCCGGAGCTACTTTCAAGCGTCCGCTGACGTGGCGAGCTATCAATTCGCGGGTGTATTCGGCCGTGCTGTGGTTTATTTCCGGATCTTTGCTTGCATGTTGCAGCAAGTCATATCGCACCCCACTCCCGATAAAGCTTTTCTTGATGCCGGGCAATGCATCTACCGAACGGTAGATGTCTAGCAAAGGCTGGTGGTCGGTGTTCAGATTCGGACATATTTTGGGATGGATGCACGACGGGCGTTTGCAGCGGTGGCACATTTTCTCGTCTTTTCCCCGCATGGCATACATGTTGGCGCTGGGGCCTCCCAAGTCGCTCAAATAACCTTTGAAATCGGGCATCTCCATGATGGCCTTCACTTCTTTCAGTATGCTTTCCTTGCTTCGGCTTACAATGAATTTTCCTTGATGGGCTGAGATGGTGCAGAAAGCACAGCCTCCGAAACAGCCTCGGTGCAGATTGACCGAGAACTTGATCATGTCGAATGCCGGAATCCGTTTCCCCTTGTATTTGGGATGAGGCAGGCGAGTGTAGGGCAGGTCGAAGGAACGGTCCAGTTCACCTTGTGTCATCGGAGGGTAAGGGGGATTGACCACTACGGTTTTATGGTCTACATTCTGCAGGATGCGCGATGCTTCGTATTTGTTGCTTTCTTCTTCGATGAAACGGAAGTTTTCAGCTTGCTTCTTTTTATCCTTTAGACATTCTTCGTGCGGATGAAGAAGGATGTCGGGCTTTTCTTGGTTGAACTCTCCCTGATAGCGGGCAGGGGGAATTTCCCCTTTTGGGGTAAGATAAGCCGTTTGCAGAATGTCGTGTGGCACTTTGTTCTTTTCTTTCATCCGCCGACACAAGTCAGCAATAGGTTTTTCGCCCATTCCGTAGATTAACAAGTCGGCCCCAGAGTCGACAAGGATGGATTTATGCAGCCGGTCTTGCCAATAATCATAATGGGTGACACGACGAAGAGAAGCTTCGATACCTCCCAAAATGACGGGTACGTCGGGATATAGTTTTTTTAAGATCTGTGTGTAGACAATACTGGGATATTCAGGACGCATGTCATGCCGTCCGTTGGGCGTATAAGCATCTTCGCTGCGCAAACGTTTGTTGGCAGTATATTTGTTTACCATGCTGTCCATACATCCGGCGGATACCCCAAAAAAGAGGCGTGGCCGTCCCAGCTTTTTGAAGTCGCGCAGGTCATCACGCCAATTGGGTTGGGGTACGATGGCTACTTTCAGTCCTTCGGCTTCTAACAATCTTCCTATTACTGCAGGGCCGAAGGAAGGATGGTCTACATAGGCGTCTCCACTGAACAAGATGACATCCAGCTCATTCCAGCCACGTATTTCTACTTCTTTTTTGGTTGTTGGCAACCAGTCTGTCAGTTTATGCTCTTTCAATGATAGTAGATGAATTTATTTATACCTCTTCTGTTTCTTCGTCTTTGTCTTTTTTTTTCTCCCATTGGATATACAGCAGGATTAGCTGGTGTAACCCAAAAGCCTTCATATTGTTATGATAGATCACATCGATGCAAAGATCAAGCAATTCTTTGTTGTTGCCTTCTTCGCTGGTTATCAGTGAGCGGATATTCAGTTTCAGCTTTTCCAATACGGATTCGTCTACAATCCCATTGCTGTCTATCAGGTGTTGGAATAGCGCATATTTTTCAATGGTTTGCAGGTTCTCTTCTGAGATTTCCATGCTGCGTGTGCCTGAGACATTTGTCTGTATAGTATACATTGTTCATTTCGTTTTAATGGTTTCTATGGACAAAAATAGAAAAAAAAAGCGAGATTTTCGTGTCTGGTGTATAAAAAAGCAGGTAGAGGGGCTTTTTTTAGAGAATATGGGTAGGGATGTGTACGTTCTTCTTCGTGATTGATTTTGGTATATTGTAATATAAATATAAGTTTTGTATATTTGCAATTGTGATGGCAGAATCCAGGTTTGGGGCTTCTGTCAGAACGTTGTCTGTTGGGGGCATAGTGGAAAAGGCTGCTTTGCTGTCAGAACAGAGCGGTATTATGAATTCTAAAAAAGAAATATATATGTCAGTATTCAATGAGGCAAACATGATTGCCGTTATCAAACAATTTCTTCCGCAAGATCAGAATTTGAAAGCAGGTATTCATGCTGTTGCAAAGGAAGTAAAGTTACATCGGTTATTTTCTAATACATCTTATGACCCGTCTTGCAGTCTTATTCAGCCTTTTACCGGCTCGTCGCTGTTTTATATGTCGAAAAGTAAAATGTCTACATTTGATGTTTATATGGGCTTTTCGGAAGATTATATTGTGATGGTGCCTTGCGAGAAAGAACTTTGGTACTATGAACATGCAGAGATTACGGATCCGCAACTTATAGCCAAGTATGAGTTGGAGGCGATTGCTGTTAAGTCGCCTATTTATGAGTCTGACATTTTACCGGTCTATCGTATCTCACAGATTGAGAAATGCCAGATAAAGAAAAATTGGGTGGGGGCGTATGTATGCAAAATTGATTTCAACAATGGCGATTTTATAAAGGTATTGCTTCCTCCCTTTGCTGGACTTTTTGGAGGTATGCCCAATCATAAATCTTACCGTAATGCTATTTTGGAGTTGCTCAAGACAAAGATGGTGTAAGTGTTTTGTGTTGATTTGCGCTTGAGGTGATTGTATGGCGTGTTTGGACTAGTCCTTAGCTGTGCTTGAAATAATTTTTGCAGAAAAAACACCTAGGGATGAATAATCGCATGTTTATTCATTATCCAAGAAATGCAGAATAGCCCCCATAATTTTTGCTCTTTTCTTTATTCCTTGAATGCTTTCAAAAGGGAATCCCAAAACAAAAGTGCGATAAGTTCCTTTATACGCGATGCCGGCACTATGATTGTCCGGACTGTATACAAAAGCCGAGTAGGCGGGTGCTATCGGTGTCAGGCAATCGGGATCGGATACGACGTATGTCTGTTCGTTGAGGCTACGGGGAATACAGAAGCTTATGTCTGCTCCGTATATTTCACTCGAAGCAGAGTTGCGCATGCTTCCGCCGAAAGCATATTTCAATATGTTTTTGGTAAAGCTTTGTGCGCTGGGGCTGTTCATGCTGCTTCCTACATACGATCCGCTGAGCATCAGTTTCCCTCCTTGCTGGCAATAGGTGGTGATCAATTGCTGCATAGTGTTGGAAAAAGGTTGCTTTTCGGCTCCCGACACCCAATCAATGATAGGATAATCCGTCAGCCGGACAAAACCGTTTTCGACCGCTTCATCGCTACATGATACAAAGGAATAGCCTCTGGCGGCTTGTATGGCTTTGCCATGAACAAACGGATAGTCGAATGTGTTTCCTGCTACAAGCATTCCTTCCAGTTCGCTGCCGCTGTGTCCCAAACCATCCGGTGTTTCCCGTCCTATGCGGCTACGGTCAAAGCTCTGTTGTATTCCACAGAAAGCGGGTGTATTTATATAAGGTATACCCGGATCGGCATTTAAGTCGAAACCTTGTATGAAAGGCGATTCCACAGTTGCTGGTCCGCTCAGGCGGTTAAATCCGTTGACTATTAGTATGGTCCCTTTGCTTCTTTTGGCCTGATAGGCGGACAAGATTTCAGATGGGAAACTTTCGCCTCCTTTGTTGACAGCAGTTACTTTAAAACTGTACACCAATCCTGGTTCGGCTTCAAATGTATAGTGAGTATCGCGCACCAAGGTGCCGTTGTCAAATCCTCCATATCCCAAGCGAGTATAAACAATGTATTCCTGGGCTTTGGCTGTTGGCTCCAGCGGGTCGTCTACAGCTTGCCAACTCAATTGGAAGGTGTTCTTCCTGTTGCCGGGACGAATGGCGAAATGGTTTACGGGTAAAGGCTGCACTACGTAATCTGTTTCGTGCATGGTGCTCAGGTATTTTAATACTGATTTGTAAACCGAGCGTCCTACGGTGAATTTGAAATGCGGATCGTGTCCCAGTTTCAGGTCGGCGAAGTTTTGATGGGACAGCAGTTCCAAAATCATTGATGGAACAGCCGGCAGTCGTGTTTCGCTATAATTGCGGTTCCACAGGCTACGTCGTTGCCAGTGTATACCGAATCCACCCGATATGTCCCGTTGCAATCCGGTCAATACCATGTCTGCTAAATCGCGGGATGCATAGCGGGAGATGCCGGCGTTCAGTTTGCCGTCGTTGTAATCGGTGGTGTAGATGCCTAGTGTGCCTATTAGGCTGTCTTCTTTGGAAAAAACCGCGTCGCTGTGCAGTCCCAACGTCATCTCAAAAGGGACGCGCAATCCTTTTTCGTGAGGGTTGTATACGGAGTTTCCGCTGAGGTAGTTAATAATCCGGCTACGGGCATTGATGTCGTCGGTATAGTCGTTCTTGCCTTCGCTGGGGCTGTAGACCGGATAGGGAAATCCCGACCATTGTGCGGCGTAGCGGGCTCCTTCCAGATAGCGGGGCAGTCCGCTGGTTTTTCCACCTCGCGATATATTCCCCATGCCTCCGCCGAAACGAACGGCATCGGCACACACCACTCCTTTCTGGTTGCTTTCATTGCTGAGTACCACCATGCCATAATCGTTGGATCCTTTGTCGAATTCAAAGGTGCCCAAATACACCCAGGTGCCTCCTCCCATTTGTTGATTGACTAGAAATTCGGTCACACCTCCTTTGTGAAACACCAGGTATTTGGCATCGCTCACGCTTTCAGGCAAAGTCCGGTAAGTTACATAGACGGCATATTTCCCTGTTTCGGGAATATTGGGAATCCATTGTGCGAAGGCCTTTTCCGGTTTTTTTTCAGTGGAAGCGAAGCGTGCCGTCCCTTCTTCAAACGGGTTTTCGCCATCTTGATAACTTGTGCGTTTGTGGGCGAATGCCGGTATGGGAGCGGTTTCCCATTTGCCTTTCCGGCTTTTTGTTTCCTGATAGATGCTTCCTAAGGAGCACTTGTCATTGTCCACAACCACTTCACAGCGTTGCCAGTCGCGTTCGCGTGGGGTATAGACTACCGCTCCAGCATTTTCCAGCATAGGTATAATATAAGGTATGACGAACGATTGTGTGAACAGGTCCTCGGTGGTGCAGAAGAGTCGGGGACGTTGCCATTCCCAGTTGTTTGTGTCGTTTTTGTAATATTTTCCGTGGCTTTGCCATAGGGCGATGTGTCTGCCTTCCAATCCTTTGTTTGCTATGAAGGGGCGCGAATTGTTTTTCACCCATGGATTTCCTTTGTAGTCTGTCCGTTGCCATAGACGGCTTTTGTCTTTTTTCTTTCTCAGGTAGTTTGGGATTAGGTCTTCGATGGCTTTTCCGTCGGTATAGATTGTAATGTCATAATAGTTGACCGGGCCGGGAAGGCTTTGTTTGAGCAAGCGGTAAACAGCCTCGGTATTTTCGGGTGTAAAGGGTTGGTATCCGAAACTGGGACTGGCATATACATCCAGCTTTTTCTTGTTGTGGTCTACTTCATAACGGTCCAGTTTGCATTTGCCTATGTTGGCATACGATGTTTCGTAACGAATGAAGAAATCCTTCAGACGTTGTTCCACATTGGCATCCAGTCCTTGTGCTCCAACGCCGAAAATGCCTGTTGTCAGCAGCAGGAAAATCATTACTATTCTTTTTGTATAGATAGAAAACATAAATTCTTTTATTTTTTAGAACGCGAAGTTAGAGATTTTTGTTAGCTTTGTCGCTATAATTAACCTATAATGAATCTAAATGAAACGAATTATCTTTAATTTTTGCTTTGTTTGGCTGGCTGTTTCCGCTTTTGCCGGAAATAAAGTGGTCAGAATGCGCGACTATGGTTTGACGCCCGACACACACGAGAATCTTTCGCCTTTGTTGCAAAAGGCATTGCAAGACATTCAGTCCCAAGTGCATCCCGGTGACCGGGTAACACTACTTTTCGAGTCCGGTCGGTATGATTTTCATCCGGAAGGGGCGGCCGTACGTACGTATTATATATCCAATCACGATCAGGATAATCCGAAGACGGTAGGTTTTCCTTTGGAGGATTGGAAGGGGCTGACAATAGACGGGCAAGGTGCCGATTTCATTTTTCACGGGCGCATGCTCCCGATTTCTTTGCTCCGTTCGGAAAACTGTACACTGTGTAATTTCAGCATTGACTTTGAGACTCCTCATATCACACAAGTCAAGGTGCTGAAAAGCGGGGAGGAGGGGATTACTTTCGAACCGGCTTCGTGGGTGAACTGTCGCATCAATGAGAAAGGCTTTTTTGAGGCATACGGTGAGGGATGGTCTCTTGTACCCCAAGGTGGTATTGCTTTTGAGGAGGATACGAAAAGACTGGTGTATCGGACCAGTGATCTGTGGTGTCCCACGGAGGGAGTGAAGGAAGTCGCTCAGGGTGTTTATCACGCACCTATGTGGAAAGACGCCCACTTGGTGCCGGGTACGGTGGTAGCGCTTCGTACGTGGGACCGTCCGGCACCAGGCATATTCCTATCTGGTGATACAAAGACTTGCCTGCGCAATGTGAAGGTGCATTATGCCGAAGGCATGGGATTGCTGGCTCAGTTGTGCCAGGATGTCACGCTGGATGAGTTTGGAGTCTGTCTTCGTGGCGACAAGGATCCGCGTTATTTTACCACACAGGCCGATGCCACTCATTTCTCCGGTTGTCGGGGGAAAATAGAGTCGTGCAACGGATTGTACGAGGGAATGATGGATGACGCCATCAATGTGCATGGCACTTATCTGAAGATCAAGCAACGCCTGGACGACCATACGGTGATTGCCCGATACATGCATTCGCAAAGTTATGGTTTCGAGTGGGGGATGAATGGCGATGAGGTGCAGTTTGTACGTTCGGCCACGATGGAGCTGACAGGTGGAAGAAATCGGGTGAAAGAGATCCGGCCTTACGATAAAGATACGGTGGAAGGTGCGAAGGAGTATCTCATTACCTTCTCCGATCCTTTGGATGAAAAAATTACGGATGAAGAAGGCTTTGGGATAGAGAACTTGTCCTGGTGTCCGGAGGTTCATTTTGCAGACAATGTGATTCGCAACAATCGAGCGCGTGGTACGCTGTTTAGCACTCCGCTACGGACGGTGGTGGAGCGCAATCTGTTCGATCATACCTCGGGTGCCGCTATCTTGTTGTGTGGCGACTGTAACGGCTGGTTTGAAACAGGAGCTTGTCGGGATGTATTGATTCGCAACAATCGTTTTATCAATGCGCTGACCAATATGTTTCAGTTTACGGAAGCTGTTATTTCCATTTATCCGGAAATTCCCGATCTGGAACATCAGCAGGCGTATTTCCATGGTGGAGAAGGAACCAGAGGAGTGGTGATAGAAGATAATTATTTTGAGACTTTTGATCATCCGATTCTTTTTGCGAAGTCTGTTGACGGATTGGTCTTCAAACATAATAAGATTCGGCAGAATACGGATTATCCGGCTTTTCATCATAACAAATCCCGTTTCCGCCTGCTTCGCACTCGGAATGTGAAGATAGAGAAAAATGATTTCGAAAATGAAGATGAAAGTGTGCTGAAAGAATAACATATAAAAACGCAGACTACACCGGTTTTACTCCGTGTGGTCTGCGTTTTATTTTTTTGCCAATGAAGAACGGTCTTACCAGATATGACATTCGTTCCGTTTGTCAGTCTATATCTCCAATGGTGAAATTCTCGGGATGTTTGCCTTTGAAATCCTTATAATACAATTTGATTTCCCGCATGTCCTTTTCCAAATTTCCGCTGGGGTGTATCACTTTTTCGGCCGTAATGCACTTTTTTTCGTAGTCGATGGCTATCAGGACAATAGGCAGCCCGGCTCCTAGGGCAATGTAATAAAATCCTTTTTTCCAGTTAGAATTAGCCTTGCGTGTTCCTTCAGGCGTAATGGCCAGATGGAACTTTTCACTTGCTTTGGCTATCTGTATGGTTTGGTCCACCAATGAAGTTTTGCGGCTGCGGTCTACCGGTATTCCTCCCATCCATCTGAAAATAGGTCCCAAAGGCCAGAAGAACCAGTCTTTCTTCATCATGAAGCCGCTTTCCCGTCCTATGGCTCCCAAAAACAATTTGCCTATGAATAAGTCCCAATTTGTGGTATGCGGTGCGGCACAAATGATATATTTATCATAATCCGGCACCGTTACTTTTGCTTTCCATCCCAACAATTTATAGTAGATAAAACTACAAATAGCTTTTTTCATTTCTCTGGCTTTATGCTTTCGTCGCTTTATCCAGTTCGTCTGAAACTACTTTAATTTCGTTGTTCAGTTCTTCGTTCAGTTTCTTATAGAAGCCTTTCACGTTGCCCGGTTCGGTATGACTGATGCGAGGAATCAGTTTGATCACGTTGTGTACCGAGTCACAAACTACTTCACGGTTAACGCCTTCCATCAGGCTTACTAAAAATAAATCACCTGCTATATGGGTTATTTTCTTCTTTAAAGCTCTTCTGCTTGCCATACATGTAATGTTTTAAGTTAATACAAAAATCGAAATTCGCGGTAAAGGTAACATTTTTATTTGTATACGTTTTCATATTTGCGAAAAAAGAGCGAAATTTGCACTTGAATTCCAAAATGAAATTATACACCTTATATAAATAGAATAATAGAATATGACTAAAAGTGCATTACAAATTGCCAGAGCTGCTTATCAGCCTAAACTTCCTAAAGCGTTGAAAGGCGCGGTTAAAGTAAAGGAAGGTGAACCTACCCAGTCGGTTGCCGACCAGGAAGCTATCAAAGCTTTGTTTCCTAATACTTACGGCATGCCGTTGATCCAGTTCGTTGAAGGCGAAGCAGTCGCTATGCCTGCCATCAACGTAGGTGTTATCTTGTCTGGTGGACAGGCTCCCGGCGGACACAATGTTATTTCGGGCTTGTTCGATGGTATCAAAACATTAAATAAAGACAGTAAATTGTATGGTTTCATTCTGGGACCTGGCGGCTTGGTTGATCATAATTATATAGAATTGACTTCCGATATTATCGATGAATACCGCAATACCGGTGGTTTCGATATTATCGGTTCCGGACGTACCAAGCTGGAAAAGCAGGAACAGTTTGATAAAGGATTGGAGATTATTAAGGAATTAGGCATCAAGGCACTGGTAATTATCGGTGGTGATGACTCGAACACCAATGCTTGTGTGCTGGCCGAATACTATGCTGCAAAGAATTGTGGCGTTCAGGTAATCGGTTGTCCAAAGACTATTGACGGTGACTTGAAGAACGAAATGATCGAGACTTCTTTCGGTTTCGATACTGCATGCAAGACTTATTCTGAAGTGATAGGTAACATTCAGCGCGACTGTAACTCTGCCCGCAAATACTGGCACTTCATCAAGTTGATGGGACGTTCTGCTTCTCACATTGCCCTGGAATGCGCTTTGCAGGTTCAGCCTAATGTTTGCATCGTTTCTGAAGAAGTAGAGGCCAAGAATATGTCTTTGGATGATGTAGTTACTTACATCGCTCAGGTAGTGGCCGACCGTGCCGCACAAGGTAACAACTTCGGTACTGTGTTGATTCCCGAAGGTCTGATCGAATTCATTCCTGCCATGAAGAGACTGATTGCCGAACTGAACGACTTCTTGGCTGCTAACGCAGCAGAATTCGCACTGATCAAGAAGTCTCATCAGCGTGAGTATATCATATCTAAGCTTTCTAAGGAAAATTCAGACATCTATGCTTCTTTGCCCGAAGGTGTTGCACGCCAGCTGACTTTAGACCGCGACCCGCACGGAAATGTACAGGTTTCACTGATTGAAACTGAAAAGCTCTTGTCGGACATGGTAGCTGTTAAATTGGCTCAGTGGAAGGAAGAAGGTAAATATGTGGGCAAATTTGCCGCACAGCACCATTTCTTCGGTTATGAAGGACGTTGCGCCGCTCCGTCAAACTTCGATGCCGATTATTGCTACTCATTGGGGTACACAGCTTCGATGCTGATTGCTAACGGAAAGACCGGCTATATGTCTTCCGTACGCAATACGACTGCTCCTGCTGAAGAATGGATTGCAGGCGGTGTGCCTATCACGATGATGATGAACATGGAACGTCGTCATGGCGAAATGAAGCCGGTTATCCAGAAAGCATTGGTAAAACTGGATGGCGCTCCTTTCAAGACATTCGCTGCACAGCGCGACCGTTGGGCCATCGAGACAGACTATGTATATCCGGGTCCTATCCAGTACTTCGGTCCTACAGAAGTTTGCGATCAGGCTACTAAGACATTGCAGTTGGAACAAGGAAAATAAGTTTTTCTTCTAACTTCATAATAGCGAAACCCATCGGGGCTGATTGTAAAACCTTCTCCCGATGGGTTTTATTGCATGATATGCAGAAACGGACTCATGTAGCAAAATAAAACAATACAAAAATGGTAAGAGTGAAAAACACACGTCCTGCTCCAGCCTCCAAAAAGGCAGCCGCAAAAACCGCTCGCCGGACTACGCAGCGGAAGGTGAAAAAGAAACCACAACAAAGGCAGATGCCTTCTTGGTTTCGGCATGTCATTGCGGGAGGCATTGTGTGTTTGTTTCTTGCTGCTTTTTTTTACTTTTTTATTTATCCGTATTCTTATCGCTGGAAGCCTTGTTATGGTTTCAAGGCATACGGGGTATGTATGCCGTCGGGATATGCCGTTCATGGCATAGATGTCTCTCATCACCAGGGGGACATAGATTGGAAAATGCTGGCTCAGACCCGACAGGGGAAGTTTCCCATTCATTTTGTTTTCATGAAAGCTTCGGAAGGTGGTGACTATGGTGACAAGTCTTTCGCCGCCAATTTTGATTCGGCCCAATCGCATGGCTTTATCCGGGGGGCTTATCATTTTTATAATCCGAAGACAGACCCTATCCGTCAGGCTGACTTTTTTATCCATTCCGTAAAACTGGATTCGGGCGACTTGCCTCCTGTGCTCGATATAGAGAAGAAAGGGAAAAGCGAGGAACAGCTTCGTCACGACCTGAAACTGTGGCTGGACAGAATTGAGCAACACTACAAGGTAAAGCCGATTCTTTATACTTCTTATAAATTCAAACTCCGTTATCTGAACGATTCGGTCTTTAATTCCTATCCCTACTGGATTGCCCATTATTATGTAGATTCTGTGAAATATAAAGGCGACTGGAAGTTCTGGCAACACACGGATGTGGGCGTATTGCCCGGCATTCGTGAGAAGGTGGATCTGAATATATTCAACGGTTCGTTAGAAGAACTCCGTTCCATGACCCTCAAGGAATGAGCTGTTTGTTTTTCAGGTTGGATTG
Source organism: uncultured Bacteroides sp. (assembly GCA_947173895.1). GTDB lineage: Bacteria > Bacteroidota > Bacteroidia > Bacteroidales > Bacteroidaceae > Phocaeicola. Next base: position 23,063 of record CAMWGU010000026.1, read on the forward strand.
CTCGGGGGATGATTGACTTTTTAATCTTTGCACTATTTTTGATTTGAATATGAATTTGTTGATGAATATACTATGGATTGTGTTGGGCGGTTTGCTCACTTGTGTGGAATACATCATAGCCAGCCTGTTGCTGATGGTGACCATTGTGGGCATCCCGTTCGGTTTCCAAACCTTGAAGTTGGCGGTGCTGGCTCTTTGTCCTTTTGGCCGTCAGGTGCGCAGTTGTCCCGGCGACGGGGGATGCCTCAGTGTGTTGATGAATATCATCTGGATATTGGTGGGCGGTATATGGATCAGTCTTTCGCATCTGGCGTTCGGGCTGTTGCTTTGCGTTACAATCATCGGCATTCCTTTCGGACTGCAACATTTCAAGCTGGCGGGTTTGGCGCTTACTCCGTTTGGAAAAGAAATTGTGTAAGGGAGAGGCAATGCCTTTTTCTGGGCATATATGATATGTATCGTGGGTCTGTGGCGATGTGTCCGCAGGCCCACAAGCTATTTTTATCAGTTCACGAAGGTCTGTTCATGAAAAGTCTATTGCTGTTTCATGACGAATTTCACGGCGGCCCAACGGTTCTTCTCCCGATGGTGGATGAATTCCATCCCCAAGCTTTCCGCCTTCTCGCGGATGGAAGGAATATCCTCCACATAGAATCCGCTCATGAAGATTTCTGAACCGGCATGCATGCAGGCGGCATAGTGGGGAAGGTCGGCCAGCAGAATGTTTCGGTTGATGTTCGCAATAATCACGTCGAACGGCCGGCGTCCTTCCAGCAGACGGGCGTCCCCCCATTCTACGCTGATGTTACGGATGTTGTTCAGAGCAATGTTGTCTCTCGAATTGTTTACACACCAGTCGTCGATGTCGATGGCCGTCACCGGGTCGGCTCCTCGCATGGATGCAAGAATGGCCAGGATGGAGGTGCCGCATCCCATGTCCAACACCGACTTTCCTTTCAAGTCTGCTTCCAGCAATTCGCTGATGATGGAGCTGGTCGTTTCGTGATGTCCCGTGCCGAAAGCCATTTGCGGGTTGATTAAGATTTCATATTCTGTCTTTGGAGTGTCTTTGTGGAATGTGCTGTGAATGCAGCAACGTTCGCCGATGACAATCGGTTGGAAAAAGTTTTTCTCCCATTCCTCGTTCCAGTTCTTGTCTTCGGCTTCCTTCAGGGTGTACTCCACTGTCGTGTCGGGCAACGGGAATCCTCCGACCATTTCTTTCAGGGCTTCTTCGTCAAACAGGCTTTGTTGGATATAGCCTTGTACGCCTTCCTCGCATTCCACGAAGCTTTCAAATCCGATTTCTCCTGCCAGTGCAGATACCACATCATTCACTGTCTCGTTGCAGGGATGTGTCTTAAAGGTCACTTCTAAGTATTTCATGCGTCTTTTCTTTTTTCTTATTTATTCTATTGCTTTTCGCAGCAAGGCTTCCATTTCGTGCTTGAAAATGCCTGCTTCGTGCATTTTTACTCCGTCCATATAGAACGTGGGGACATAATAATAGTCGTATTGGTCGGCTATGTCGGGATGTTGCGTTTCTTCTATCATCTCTATTTCTATTGGCCGCAATTCGGGATACTCTTCTTTCAGTTCTTCGATATAGCGCAATGCTTTCTTGCAGAACGGGCATTTCTCCTGATAAAATAACTTCACTTGTTTCATACAGTTGTCCTTTTCTTCTTTTTCCCTCCTCAAAAGTTGTTTCTTCAACAAGAGAGGAATGACGAATGCAAAATTAATGATAATCTCTAGAATAAGGATGTAAATGGATAGAAACTTTCTATTTTCGTGGACTTGAAGCTTGTTGCTGTCGGCAGATTCCGACCGGCCATGCTGCATGCTGCGCTGCCCTCCGATGGGATAGTGGGGGTTCTTCCCGACCGAAAGGTAAGCCTTTTGATACTGATACGGCAGGTTAAGCTCTTCCTTGCGGCTTACATTTACTGCCGCCCATGGGCGGTTGTACAGCCGCCCGCGGTGGGTTGTATAGCCGTCCGCGGTAGGTCGTACAGCCGTCCGTGGGCGGCAGTAGGAGTAGGCCGTATAAGTCTGCTTAGCTATAAGGCCAAACAGGCTTAGGGCTGCGTTTCCGTTTTTTTATCGTGATGCTTGCGATGTGGTGGATCCCGGGCCGTTTGGCCGAACCCGGTCCGGACTACGCTGATGGTAGCCAAGCCATTTTTCCTGTGCTCATACAGAGAGCATCCTGTTTGCTTTAATCAGGCTGTTTATTGCTTTTGCCTGCCGAGGGGGGTACTGCTTCCGCGCTACTTCCCCATGTTTTGTTCGGACGGTTGCCCATGACGAGTACCAGCTTGCCGCCTTCTTTCAGGTCGTCGTGGCTGAACCAAGGCTTGTTCCATTCTTGTCCGTTCAGCATGGCGGACTGGATGTACTTGTTCTCGTCCGATGCTCCCTGTGCCTCAATCTCGAACACCTTGCCGTTGCTCAGCGTAATGCAGGCACGGGTGAAGAGCGGGCTACCGATGTTGTAGGCCGGTAAGCCGGGTGTGACCGGATAGAAGCCTAAGGAAGAGAAGACTACGAACGAGGTCATTCCGCCTCCGTCTTCGTCGCCAGGGATGCCCATCAGGTCGTTTCGGAACCACGTGCGGAGCATCTGACGGATGCGCTTTTGTGTTTTCCAGGGTTGTCCGGCATAGTTATAGAGATAGGGCACGTGTAGCGATGGTTCGTTGGCCATCGAGAACTGGCCTACGTTTCCTGTATGGTCGGGCAACTGGGCATAGAATGCATATTTGTTGCGTCCCAAGGGTTCGCTGAAGGTCTGGTCAAGATTGGCCGTGAACTGCCGGTTGCCGCCCATCAGGCTGATAAGATCGGCCACGTTGTGGGGCACGTCCCAGCGATAGACCCAGCCATTGTTCTCGCCATAATATTCACGGGCTCCCATGCCGCCGGGAAAGCGGTAGTCGAAGGGAGTGATCCAGCGTCCGTCCTTGTCTTTGGGATGGAAGAAACCGGTCTCGGGGTTGAAGAGGTGGCGATAGTTGTATGAGCATTGCAGGTAGTGTTCCGCCTTTTCTGTCTTACCTAAAGCGGCGGCTATGCGCGAGAGGCACCATTGGTCGTAGCTGGTGCCCAGTGTGACGGCCACGGGCTGACGGTTTTCGAAAGAATGTACATTGGGATCTGTTTCTTTTTCGTCCGGACGGAGAGCAGGGATATAACCGTTGTCACGATAGAAGGCGTCCAACCATCCGGCAGGTTTGCCCGACCAGGGAGCGAGTGTCTTTTCTTCCATTCCCCGCCGGCAGGCTTCGTAGGCCTTGTCGGCGTCTACGTTCAGTCCTTTGGCCAGTGCATCGGCCACGGTGGCTACGGCGTGGTTGGAGTTCATGCGGCGTGTGTCGCCAGTGGTTTCGGGAAAGGTGGGCATCCACATCGTACCCATCTGCTCGGCCATGCGCAGGTAGGAGGCGATGATATTTTCCTCTTTTTGCCGGTCGATGAGTGCCCGTAGGGGATGGGCCGCACGATAGGTGTCCCAAATCCAGTCGTCGGTGTAGAAGGGCGTGCCTTCATCTTCGTGCACTTGTCCATCGAAGGCACTGAAGTAGCGTCCGTCTTCGCTCATGCAAATGGGGCGTTCGAAGGTGCGGTACAGTGAAGAGTAGAAAACGGTCCTTTCGTCTTCTGTGCCGCCTTCCACACGGATGCGGCTCAAGGCCTTGTTCCAAATGTCGCGTCCGGTTTCGGCCAGTGCTTCCAGATTGTAATCCTTCTGTTCCCGGCGCAGGTTTTTCTCGGCTTGTTCTTCGCTGATGAAGGAGATGCCATAGCGTAGGCTCACCGAGGTTGTCCCGTCGGCAAAGCGCCAGGCTGCACAAACTTGTTTTCCTTCGGCATGGTCTTTGGCACCTTCGATAATTCCTGCTTCTACAATGCCCGTCTCTATCGGTTTCTCCTGTGCCTCGATATACAGATAGATTTTGGTATTGTCGCTCAGTTTTTGGTGTCCGCAGATGAAGTTTTCGCCTGTGCGGATGGCTCCGTTGCCCGAATTAATAATGATATAAACCGGTTTGTCGGCCTCGAAGGTGATATGATAGAGGGCCGATTGGTGTGAAAGGGCATATTCGGCACACATGCGGTTGTCGTCCAGTTCCACGCTGTAATAATAAGGAGTGATTCGCTCGTTGTCGTAGTTGTAGGTCACGACCGGGCGCAGGCTGTCTCCCTGATAGGGGTTTAGATTGAAAGCCGAGCATTCGCGGTGGTTGGTGACAATGACGGGCAGGCCGTTCAGCAGTTCGGACGTATAGTCGGCGCGTTCGGGATATACCCGGAGCATGCTGTTGGGCAAATGGATGGTGGGATACGTCGGGACAAGCAGGTGGCTGACATTGCCTATGTAGGGATTCACATAGTCGATTGGGGCTTTCTCCGGTGTGTCCTGTGGCGTCCCGTTACAGGCTCCCAGCATCAATGCCAATGCTACGAAAGCAGATAGATGATTGAACTTCATGATATTGCTATGTTTTTTAATTTTGTTGTTTTATTGCTTTTCCAGATTGCAAAGATAGGAACATAAACTTATTTTTCACTTTCTTTCCCTTATTCTTTGTATTTTTTCCTGTTTCCTGGGAGCTTGCCCGGGTTTCCCTTTCAGCAGCAAGATGAACAATGCCTGAGCCGCTCACCGTGCGGGGCACGATGGCAGTCGTTAGTTTCTTCTGAAGAAATAGTTTCTTTATGTTGCCTGAATAAAATCTCACGAATTCTTTCTATATTTGTTTAGTGAAACAAAATGTAATAAGGAGAACATGAGAAAACAACTTTCTGCAACATTGGCTTGCTTTCTGTTCGCTTCGGGTGTGGCCTGCGGACAGAACTGGAAGCCTTACGAGGCGGCGGCTGCAAAAAAAGAGGCGTATGCCCGATTCGATTGCGTGGTGCTGCTGGACAGTACGCTGGTGTCGGTGCAGCCCACCGGTCAAGGCACTTTTTCTGTATCTAAAGCGATCAAGATACAGACTTCCAAAGGAGCTGTAGCCCATAGGGTGATCAAGTATGACTACGATCCGCTGACGGCGCATGCCGAGTTCAAACGGGTCACGATACACCGTGCCGGCGGGCAGGTGGAAGACGTGGATGTGAAGAAAGCCTGCGATTATGCGGCGCCTGCGCGTGCCATTTATTGGGGAGCAAGGCAGATTATGATGGAAGTGGGGGCACTGGCTCCCGGCGATGTGGTTGACTATGAGATAGCAAAGAAGGGATTCACCTACGCCCTGCTGGAAGCTGTTCCTGCCGAGGACGAGTCGCGGTTCATTCCTCCTATGCGGGGACATTTCTATGATATTGTACCGTTTTGGAGCAGCGATCCCACCGTCCGTAAGGTGTACAAGGTCGACATCCCTATGGAGAAAGAGATGCAATTCCAGTTTTATCAGGGAGAATGTACTTCGTCCATGCGCTATGAGGACGGACGAAAGGCATATACTTTTGTCATGGACCATCTGATGCCCTTCCAGAGAGAGCCGAACATGGTCGACTTGTTTGATGCGGCTCCCAAGCTGATGATGTCTTCCACTCCTCAGTGGAAGGACAAGTCGCTATGGTTCAACAAAGTGAACGAAGACTATGGAAGCTTCGCCCCGTTGCCCGAGGCACAGAAAAAGGTGGACGAACTGATAAAAGGCAAGAAAACCGAGATGGAGAAGATAGCTGTTCTGACTCACTGGGTGGCCGACAATATCCGCTATGCAGGTATTTCCATGGGGAAAGGAGAGGGCTATACGTTGCACAACACGAAGATGAACTACACCGACCGTTGCGGAGTGTGTAAGGACATTGCCGGAACGCTGGTTTCTTTTTTGCGCATGGCGGGCTTTGAGGCCTATCCGGCCATGACGATGGCAGGAAGCCGCGTGGAAAGTATTCCGGCCGATCATTTCAATCATTGTGTGGCGGTGGTGAAGCTTGCCGATGGTACCTACATGCCGCTGGACCCCACGTGGGTTCCGTTCTGCCGCGAGCTGTGGAGCAGTGCTGAGCAACAGCAGAATTATCTGCCCGGGGTTCCCGAAGGATCCGACCTTTGTCTGACTCCGGTCTCTGACCCGGAAAACCATTATGTGCGCATTCAGGCCGACAACCGTCTGGACGCCGACGGCACCTTGCGTGGCACGTTTACCATCCGGGCCGAAGGGCAGAGCGACAGCAATATACGGAGAATCTTTACGCAGGGATTCCAAAGCCAGTGGCGCATCACGATGGAAAGACAGCTGCTGGCTGTTTCTCCTAAAGCCAAGTTGCTGAGTGTGGATTACGGAAAGAATCCGAAGGACTATCAGGCGTCGCCTGTGCGGATCACCTTCCGTTATGAAATTCCGGATTATGCCATGAAGGGGGAGAAAGAGATGTTGTTCAAACCTATGGTAATGAATAATCTGTATAATCAGGTGCGTTCATACTTGCGCATCCATACGGAGACGGAGGAACGGGCGTATGGTTTCAAGGACGCTTGTTCTCGTTTGGTGGAACTGGACGAAACTATCCAGCTGCCTTCGGGGTATGTGCTGGCGAATGAACCGAAAGAGGACACCATGCGGGGAACGGGGGCCGACTTTGAAGGATCGCTTTCGCAGAAAGGAAACCGGGTGGTATTGCATAACCGGCTGGCCTTGAAGAAACGTGTGTATGAGGCGGCCGATTGGGACAGTTTCCGCAAGGCGGTAGAAACGCATAAGAGCTATGGTGATTATTTGGTGGTTAAAAAGTAAAAACGGCATGAAAAAAATGAAGTATATATATGTATGTCTGGGGGTGTTGTTGGCGGTGCTTCCGGCAAAGGCAGCTTCGGAAGCGGAATTCGGAAAGTTGTCCTACATTTACACCTTGCATGCGGACGGTAGTCAGGAGATGAGGGTGTACAAAGAACTGACGCTGTTCACTCATACAGCGATGAACGGCCTGTATGGCGAGAGTTTCGTTGTGTACAATCCGGCATATCAGGAACTGAAGATACATGAATCGTATACGCGCCGAAAAGACGGAAGCATAGTGAAGACTCCGGCAAACGCGTTTGTTGAGGTACTTCCTGCCGGAGCGGCCGATGCTCCGGCCTACAACGGGCTGAAAGAAATGGTGGTGGTGCATACTGCACTGGAACTGGGAGCAACCATCTGTCTGGACTATTCGGTAGTTACGCGTGCCGGCTACCTGCCCGAACTGGATGTCTGCCTGCCGGTGGGAGAGTTGTCTCCCGTCAAGGAATATGTATGCAGCGTGTCGGTTCCTGAGGACAAACCTCTGAATTACGTGCTGGCAAATGCAAAGGCCGAACCAACGGTAAAAGAGGAGCAGGGAAACAAGACTGTAACTTGGACATTGAAGAATCTTCCCGCCTATTATCCTACGGAGAGTCTTCCCGCCCTGTCGGGAAACATGCCGGTCGTCCTGGCCAATACGTATCCATCGATGGCTGGGGCCCTGAATGTCCTGAAATCCCAGTTCACGGCTTCGCATGAGAAAGAGGTAGCAGACCAGGCGCAGAAGTTGTTGCAGGGAAAAAGCGGAGCGGAGTGCGAAAAGGTGCTGAAGGACTATGTAGACGGACTGGGCTATGTGCGGTTATCGCTGTCCGAGACCGGATACCGCATTCGTCCGGCGTCCGAGGTGATACGCACGGCTTATGCAACGGAAGCTGAAAAGATGAATTTGCTTGTGGGGCTGCTACAGGCGGCAGGCTTGTCCGGAGAGGTGAAAGTGGCCTATAGCGTAAAAGCTCCGGATGCCTGTCTGGGCCTGAGTGCCATCAGCCAGTTGTTCCTTGATTCCCCGGTGGTGGCCGACAGGCAAGATTATCAGCCTGTAAGCACCCTGGATGGCAAGAAAGCGGTGCTGGAACCGGGCAGCCGATCGGTGAACGAAACTGACACTCTGACGGTGACTCCCGAAACCGGCAAGATCCTAGCCGGTGGCTATCGGCTGATAACACTGCCTCATGCCGGAGCTGGAGTGATCGGCAAGGCTTATGGCATGGGAGGACCCCGACGCACTACAAACCTATTGCTGGCGAGCAAGGTGGATGAAACTTACCGTTGCATCGTCCGCATTCCCTCAGAGTTTCGGTTATGCACTCTGCCAAAGGAAACGGTGATAAACAATGTGGCGGGAAGACTGAAAATCACCTTGCAGGCCACAGGCGATGAGGTAGAGGTGGTCCGCTCGTTGCAGCTGAACAAGCAGCTGATTACTCCTGCCGAATATGCGGACTTCCATCGGTTGATGTCCGAATGGGAGGATAGTCAACACACGACTCTGTTGCTGGAAGAAAAGAAATGACAGGCCTCTGACGCCTCTTGTCTACTGTAGACAAAGCCGTATCACCTCTGTATCCAGAGTCATGATGCGGCTTTTTTTAAAATTTCTGCATTTTGATGTAACGTTTCCCTATCCTTATGTGTCATACTAGTGAATATGGAACAACATAAATTTGAAATAGAGGCAAAACGAATGCGGCCGGCCCTGTTAAGAATGGCCCTCCGTTATCTGGAAAACCCCGACGAGGCGGAGGACGTGGTGCAGGACGCACTACTGAAACTTTGGTTCCTTCGCGATCGGCTGGATCAATACCGCAGCGTGGACGCACTGGCCATAATCATAATCAAGCATTTGTGCATCAACCGTCTGCGAGGCATCCGGATAGTAAAGGTCGAATTAGAACAAGGCATCAGCATAGTTGGAGGCGAAAATCCCGAAATGAAGCTGGTGGAAGAAGAGAATATGCAGGAAATATTGGAAGTCATCAACACGCTGCCCGACTTGCAGCAGGCTATTCTCCGTATGAAGCATCTGGAAGGTTTTGAAGTAGAGGAAATCGCTCGCCTCATGGGTAGTACGCCGGTGGCGGTACGGACCAATTTGTCGAGAGCAAGAAAAAAAGTACGAGAACAATTCATTATATGTAATAAGGTATGGAATTAAACAAAAGGAACATAGAAGACTATATTGACCGCTTTATGGAAGGAGAGACCACCAATGCCGAAGAACAGGCCATCTATCGTTTCTTCCGCACGGGGGACGTGCCCCCCCATCTGATGGGGTATGCTCCGATGTTTGCCTGGTACGAGGAAGGCATGCAGGAAAATTCCGAACCGTGCCCTACGGATTATTCCGGGCAGGCCAAGAAACGCCTGGGACTGCACAGCCTGCACATTCCGATAGCGGCTTTGAGTGCCGGCATAGCTGCTATGATTGTGGTGTGTATGGGACTGGGCTTGCTGTTCTATTCAGATTCGGAAAATCCGGTCCTTGTGGACGAGCAAGCGTGCTATGAAGGAAGTTATATAGAGGTGGGAGGCAAGCGTATCACGGATATCGAACAGATTTTTCCCCTTATCCTAGAAGAACAGGCAGCAGCAGAACGTAAGGAGAAGCTGGCCGAACAGCGGATACGCGAGATGGAGAAGAAGGAAAAACAGGTGAAAGAGAAAGAACTGATGGTAAATTAATAGAAAAAGACATAAGGAATGAAGACAAGAAAGATGATGTGCATGGCTGTGATGATGTTCGGGCTATGTGCGGGGGCAATGGCCCAAAAAAACATTGACAAGGTGGTGGCAGACATGGAAAAGAATGCCGATACACGCATCACTTCTATCAAGAAGCGGGACCCCGATACCCGCAAGGTAGTGAAAGTGACCAAAACGTTGCGCCTCACCGATGTGCAGATAGCTAAGCGGGCGATGGAAGCTTTTGAAAAAGACGAAGAAGACGCATTGACCTCCATCAAGGAAAAGCGAAACCGGGTAGAATATACACTGACTTATCGGAACAAAACGGAAAAACGCACCTATATCCTCACCATCCGTGAAGGAAATGATGTGGAGATATCCGTGTTCATTACGCCTGCCAACGAGAAAGAAACCGGTTGGCTGGACAAAGACAATATGAAGTATGAGATAGACATGGCCAAGTATGCGGTCGATATGGAGAAATACAAAAAAGACATGGCTCGGTATGACATCGACATGAGTAAGTTTGATGCCGAGATGAAAAAAATAAGTGGGATGGGAGAGCAGATACGCCAAGAAACTCTAGACAAACTGAAGGAACACGGCATAGAAGTCACAGGCAATGTCTATGTGAATGGGAAACAGGTGAAAGGATATACCGTAGTGACGGAATAAAACACAAACACAAAGTAAAACACATATATATACTCTCTCTTAACAGATTGCAGGGGACTTATCCCCTGAGCTAGGGAGCGCGGATTTGTTTATATGCAAATCCGCGTTTTTTTATGTTCGATTTTTATCTCATTGGCATGAAAAACGAAAATTCTTATAGATGACAGCCAGAGATACGGATGTCTTGTTCAGATGAGTGATTACGATTTGGATGTGCTAAGAAGCTTGTTTTAATCGGTTGCGACCGGTAGGTAATGTCTCTGTAAACGCCTTGTAAAGAAGTATTACAAATACTTTTATTCCATTTTATTAGTCAATTCCGGAGATTTTCCGTAAGTTTGCGGCTCTTTTAGGCCAAGCATGCAAAAGATTGTTAGAAATGAAAAGTAACGAAATGAAAGTCAGGTTTATGAGTCTTGCGAGCGGAAGTAGCGGCAATTGTTATTTTTTGGGGACAGACACTTATGGTATACTGGTGGATGCTGGAATTGGTATCCGGACAATAAAAAAGATATTAAAAGAATTCGGTATCGGATTGAATATTATTCGGGCGGTATTTGTGACACACGATCATGCCGACCATATCAAAGCCGTGGGACATTTGGGCGAGAAATTCGGTATTCCCGTTTATGCCACTCAGGAGGTACATGCGGGAATCAATAAAAGCTATTGTATGACCGAAAAACTCTCCACCAGTGTGCGCTATCTGCGTAAAGAGGAGACTATGCAACTGGACGACATTGAGGTGACAGCTTTTGAGGTTCCTCATGACGGGACAGACAATGTGGGATATTGTATTCGTATAAAGGACAAAATATTTTCCTTCCTTACCGATCTTGGGCATATCACTCCTGTAGCTGCACATTATATATGCAAGGCGAATTATCTGATTCTGGAGGCCAACTATGATGAAGAGATGTTGAAGATGGGACCATATCCTCGTTATTTGAAGGAACGTATTGCCGGTCCGAACGGACACATGAGCAACCGCGACACAGCGGCGTTTTTGGCTGAACATATTCATTCCGGTTTGAAATACATTTGGTTATGTCATCTTAGCAAGGACAATAACCATCCTGAACTGGCATACAAGACGGTGGAGTTTTCGTTGAGGAGCAAGGGAATTGTGGTAGGAAAAGATGTGCAACTCATTGCTTTAAAGAGAAATACACCTTCGGGAATGTATGTGCTTGAATAATTTTTGGAGGAATAAAGAAGAAAAAAACGCAAAGAGTTGGTAGTTTAAAAGAAAATGACTACCTTTGCAACCGCAAATCAGAAATGAATGCACTCTTAGCTCAGTTGGTAGAGCAACTGACTCTTAATCAGTGGGTCCAG
>CAMWGU010000027.1 GCA_947173895.1 uncultured Bacteroides sp.
CTTACCACCGTAAGGTGGCAAAGCGCTGTGGGCCTAGCCTACTGAAAGAGATTGCCGACCTGTGCGGTATTAAAAAGAACCTGACCACGCACACAGCCCGGCACAGTTTCGCTTCGGTTATCGCACTGGCTAACAACGTGTCACTGCCGAACGTGGCTAAAATGCTGGGGCATTCATCTACGAGAATGACACAACACTATGCAAAAGTATTAGACCAAACTATTTTAAAAGATATGCAAGAGGTTGAAAAGCAACTTTCTATTTAGCACCAATTATCCAGTAGCCTTGTTGTATAAAGCTAAGGCTACTGGATACTTCCTCTTAAATACTGGATACTATTTTTTTGATTTTGAAGTTGAGATTTCAGTTCTAGTTATAACCCAACATTTTTTTTCAGGAATATACTCTAGCTCTTTCCTATGGTAGGGCAATAGAATCAAAGCTGAATCTATTTGTGGAGATTCAAATGTCACATAGCCATTACCTAAATCTTTCACTACAATATTATAGCGTTCTAATACTGATTTCAATATTTTACTGTCTGTTGCAAATTGCTTTATCTCTTCATTATCTACAATATTTGAAGCATCATATTTTATAGAATACTTTATCATATTAGCAGAAGAATCTATTTCAGCTCTAAAATTAGGTTTAAATACATCTTTAGTCATGATATAGTATTGTTTATAATATTGTAATGAATCCATCGCATTTTCGTATTTTGCAAATAAATCATTAACATATCGAATAAACTCATCACCATTCATTTTTTTATCACCCGCATAAAAGAAGAATGTTTTTTCAACCGTTTTAATTATACTGTCTTGCTTTACCCTCCAAGTTGAATCTTGATTTAATGCTGATGTTAACAAAATTTCTCTCTTTTCAATATCTTGTTTAAGACGAGTATTATCTTGATACAAGAAAACAGATGAAATAATAGAACTTACAGCAATAACGACAACAATAATAATGTATAGCTTTTGAATAGTTTTCATTTCTTTTCTTTTTGATAATCATTAAAATTTTTGATAAACAAACTGATTTCCTGCAAAGTAACCTTTTGCTCCTGTTCATTTACCCATTTACTTTTTTCTTCTTGAAGTTTATTTTGAAATTCTACTTCTAAGCGCAACTTTTCATATTGCAAATCGCGAATTTTATTTTCATACTCATTTTCTGTTCTCCAACTTCCAATTTTCCAACCAATTCCAAAAGTTAAAGTTCCAACAGTAATAATAGTACCAATGATACCACCTATACTATTGAACAGAGAAAAGGAGTGTTCTTTTTTTTCTTCTATAACCTTCTTTGCCATTATTACTATTCTAAAATCACGCAAAGATACTAAAATCCTTTAATATAATTTGTTAGTAAATCGCATTTTAGAAGCACGAGGAACTTCCAATGTAATAACAATATAAAATTTAACCCAAAAATCCAGCAATACTGTTTTCAAGAAAACGCGATTGCTGGATTTCAATCAATCAAACAATAAATCAATAAATACAGAAAACAAGATTCAAATAAAACAAGATTTCATGTTTTCAAGATTTCATTTTCTGTAATGCCTTTCCAGCAGGTCTAAAATCTCGCTTTCCCGGTAGATTATTTTTCCCGGAAGCTGCACGTACCCCAGCAGTCCCGTGTCTCTGTAATCCTGCAACGTCCGTTTGCTGATACAAAGCCGCTCGCATACTTCCTCGCCCGTCAAGTAGTGTTCACCGTTCAATACCGGGCGATAGTTCATTACCATGTACTCCACGTTTTCCAGCACCCTGTCGAGGGAGGAAAACAGTACCAGCGTGATTTCGGAATCTTTCGTTATCAAATCCATACGCCTACTTTTTAGAATTGTCCCTTACTTGGTTGAGCAGAAATGTTTCCACGTCTGAAGCCTTGTAGTAAATCTTATTGTTAATCTGCGAATAAGGCAGTTTTCCCGTATCACGGTAAGTCTGCATCGTTCGGGCTGAAACATTCAGCAAACGGCAAGTCTCGCAGTTATCCAGCCATTTGTCACGCTTCCTGCGTAAAGGCACGCAGAACGCATCCACACGACCCACAAAATTTTCAAACCTCTGTTTCCATAGTTCAAAAGTTTTCTTTTCAATCGTCACTATTTCCATAACCGATATATTTATTCTTGTCAATACTCCGTTTTTCTTCACTGGTGCAAATATATAAGACTGAATGACAGGTTGTTTATCTCTGTCCGCAAATGACCTTGCGTGTCCGAAAATGTCCACCGCCAACCCAACAACAACACGAAAGAAACGAACCGATAACAAAAAAACTGTTTTTTCCCACTTCCTAAATAAGTAAGGTAACGAACACAAATCCGTTTTCCACTTGCCGATATTAATTTGAAGCAGAGCGAAGCAAAGCGAATCCAAACGGCTGGCACTTTGTTTTTTACCGATTTTTCTTATTTTATTTGTGGTGCTAATTCAAAAAAACAAGCACCTATGAACAATCCTTTCGAAGAAATTTTCAAGCGGCTGGAGAACATCGAAAAGATGATTGCCCCGGTCATGGGCGTACAACCCGAAGAACGGCAGGACGGAAAAGAGCCTGTGTTAGTCAAAATATCCGTTGCCAGCGGTATAACCGGGTATTCGGTCAATTACCTGTACCACTTAGCCAGCAAGGGACTGATACCGTGTGTCAAGCGTGGGCGTACCCTTCGTTTCGACATGGAGGAACTCAAAAAGTGGATGCAGCAGCAGTATATCCCGGCTTCTAACAGACTTCCCGATGAAAAAGAAAAGAAGTGATGATGCACGGCACATCGAGGGCTGGCAGTCAAAGAACGAGCGCATAGAAAGCCTGTTGAACGTCCTGTACGATTTCCGGTTCAACACCGTAAAGAGCCGGACGGAATACCGGACTGCGGGTTCTTCGGGCTTGTACCAGCCCGTTACAAAATTTGTCCTGAACTCGTTCAGGCGTAGGCTGGATGCGACCGCTGGTATTGTCACCTCTGCCGAGAACATCCGTACCATACTAGAAAGCGATTTCGCAAGAAAGGTACATCCCATACGGGAATACTTCAACGCCCTGCCACTTCTTAATCCAACCGAACATGGGCATATCGGTAGGCTTCTGAACACGGTACAAGTAGCCAACCCCGGCAAATGGGAGGAATATTTCACGAAATGGCTTATCGGTGTGGTAGCCAACGCCATGAATGACACGGGATGTCAGAACCATACCTGTTTGGTATTGACCGGGGACAAGCAGGGACAGTTCAAATCGTGGTGGCTGGACAACCTTTGCCCGACACCGCTTAAGAACTACCTGTTTACCGGAAAGATAGACACGCAGGGCAAAGACATCCTGACACTGATAGCCGAATACCTGTTCATCAACATTGACGACCAGCTAAAGGAACTCAACAAGCAGAACGAGAACGCATTGAAGAACCTTATCACCACCCCGGCGGTGAAGTACCGCAGACCGTATGACGTTTACATAGAGGAATATCCCCACCTCGCCAGCTTCATGGCTTCGGTGAACGGCAACGAGTTCCTGACCGACCCGACAGGCAGCAGGCGTTTCTTGCCGTTCGAGGTGCTGCGCATAGACAAGCCCACGGCAGAAAGTATTCACATGGATAACGTCTATTCCGAAATCATGTACCTGTACCGTCAGGGCGTACGCTACTGGTTCAATGATGCGGAGATTGGGGAACTGCACCTGACAAATGCGGAATTTGAGGTGCAGACGGTCGAGTTCGAGATGCTGGCACAATACTTTGAGAAGCCGACAGAGGGGGAAGAAGCCCTGTTTTTTATGACAACGGCACAGATACTGGCACGCTTACGGGATATATGCCCCATGCAACTATCCGAAAAACGGCTGGGGGAAGCGTTACGCAAAGCCGGGTTCAAACGGGTACAGAAACGTATCGACAAACAGACCTATTCGGTATATGGGTACAGGATAAAGCCTGTTCCAACATCCTATACAAACAACGATTACGGTTAGCACGGTCATTTTACAATTGGGTATTACTGCAACGCAGTAACTGCCATAGTAAGATATATTTTTATTTTATAGCCTGTATATCAAATTTTTAATAATAGCGCAGTAAGCAGTAAGATAAAACCGCAAACTTTTGGAAAAGTTTGGAAAAAGAAAAAACGCAGGATTTATCAGGGTTATATTTCTATCTTCTTTTGAAGAAATAACTTACTTATCTTACTGCATAAGAGATAATCCGCTGAAAAAAAAAGAATTATGCGCAGAAACATAGCAACTTTTCTTCTTACTGACTTCTTACTGTGCTACTGCAATTTATCAACATCAAAAAAATAAAGACTATGACCTACAAGGAAGCCAACAATATCAGTATCAAGGATTACCTGAACTCTTTGGGAATCCAGCCCGTCACGGAAAAGGGAAGCTACGGGATGTACCGCAGCCCCTTACGGGAGGACAACACACCGAGTTTCAAGGTGGATTATAACGCCAATCTATGGTGTGACTACGGAACCGGCGAGGGCGGGACGCTCATCGACCTTGTGATGAAGCAGAACGGGTGCAACGCCTACGGTGCTATCTGCCGACTGGGGCAGGGCGACACAGCCTCTTTTTCCTTTCACGGGAAAGACCTGCCCGAAAGGGACACGAAAAGGCAGGCAGCCAGCCCGATAGAGATACGCAGAATACAGCCGTTACAGAACCCGGCACTCATGCGCTACTTGCAGGAAAGGGGGATTTCCCCCGGGACGGCAACCCCATACGTGCAGGAGATGTATTACCGCATCGGTGGAAAGCCTTATTTTGCGCTGGCGTTCAGGAATGATTCAGGAGGTTACGAGCTTCGCAATCCCCGTTTCAAGGGCGGCACATCAAAAGACATCACCCATATAAGGCAAAAGGGAGAGCCGAGAGATACCTGTTTCGTGTTCGAGGGCTTTATGGATTTCCTCTCATTCCTCACTATCCGGCAACAGAAAAGCCCGGATATGCCCTGTACCGACTGGCAGGACTACGTTATCCTGAACTCCACCGCCAACGTAGATAAAGCCTTATATCCGTTGGCTGGTTACGGGCATATACACTGTATGCTTGACAATGACGAGGCAGGCAGGAAAGCGGTTGAAGCCATAAGGCAGGAATACAAATGGCGTGTACGTGACGCATCACACCTGTACAGCGGTCACAATGACCTGAACGACTATCTGCGTAGCCTTAAAGTGAAGCAATCCCAACATTTGACAGTTACCGACAAGCCCCAGCCGGAGCATGATAACAGACAAAATCCGGGTGAAAAAAGAAAGAGAGGGCTAAGAATGTGACCTGCAAGGCTGGCGGCATGAACCGACGGCAGGCTGTGTGATTAGGGAGAGCAAGGTTATGTTTCGGTAGACCGAAACACCTTGCTTTGCTTGACAGCAAAGAAAATTTCTCCCGTTGGTCGCAATTTTTAAGATACCACCTAAAAGCAAAAACGTATGACAGGGATAAGGAACAAACCGGGAGGTCGCCCGGCAAAAAGCCGGATAGACAAGCAGAACCGGGTAGTCAGCACGAAACTGACCGAGTTACAGTTCTACGCAATCAGGAAGCGAGCCGGGGAAGCCGGGCTGCGTGTCAGCGAGTACGTCCGGCAGGCGGTCGTTTCGGCAGAGGTGACGCCCCGGCTGAACAGGCAGGATGCGGACACTATCCGCAAGCTGGCAGGGGAAGCCAACAACATCAACCAACTGGCGCGCCGGGCGAATGCCGGAGGGTTCGCACTGGTAGCGGTGGAACTGGTGAAACTCAAGAACAGAATTGTCGAAATCATAAAACGGTTGTCGGATGATTGGAAAAATAAGAAAGGGAAACGGATTTAAAGGCTGCGTGAACTATGTACTCGGCAAGGAACAGGCAACCTTGCTTCATGCGGAGGGAGTGTTGGCGGAAAGCAACCGGGACATCATACGCAGTTTCATTCTGCAAGCCGGGATGAACCCCGACCTGAAAAAGCCAGTCGGACATATTGCGCTAAGCTATTCCCCGGTGGACGCACCCAAGCTGACAGACGGGAAAATGGTACAGCTTGCGCAGGAGTACATGCGTGAAATGAAAATCACCGATACGCAGTACATCATCGTGCGCCACCAAGACCGGGAGCATCCGCACGTGCATATTGTGTTCAACCGTATAGACAACAACAGCAAGACCATTTCGGACAGGAACGACATGTACCGCAACGAGCAGGTATGCAAGAAGCTGAAAGCTAAACACGGGTTTTATTTCGCTAAAGGCAAGGAGCATGTAAAGCAGCACCGTTTGAGAGAGCCGGACAAATCCAAATACGAGATTTACAATGCCGTAAAGGATGAAATCGGGAAATCAAGGAACTGGCAGCAGTTACAAACCCGACTGGCAGAAAAGGGTATCGGGATTCATTTCAAGTACAGGGGACAGACTGGCGAAGTGCAGGGCATATCCTTTTCCAAAGGTGGATACACGTTCAAGGGTTCGGAGATAGACCGCAGTTTCAGTTTCTCCAAGCAGGATAAATGTTTCGGGGATGCGGGGCTGAACACTACCGGAAGCAACCGACAGACGGTTTTCGCACCTGTTCAGGAGCCAGCGCAGACACCGGGCAAAGCCGACAGTCCGTTACTGGCAGGCTTGGGCGGTCTGTTCTCTGCCCCGTCCTCTCCGGCTGATGAAACGCCCGACAATCCCGGTGAAAGAAAAAAGAAGAAAAAGAAACGACACTTAAAATTATAGGAACATGGAAAATAACTTAATTTTGGAGGGGCTTCTCTCTATGGTTACGGAACTGAAAGAACGGCAGGAGAAGCAGGTAACGCCAGCCAGCCGGGAGGAAACGATTAACCGACTGGACGTTATCGAACAGCGCATTTCGGAAATGCAGGGCAAATCCGGCATTACTGAAAACATGGTGCAGGAGATTCTAAACCAAATCGGCAGTATCGGAAAAGGGCAGTCCGGGAACCAAAAACAGGACCTTGAAGATATAAAGGGGCTTATCGTGACCTCGCACCGATATTTCAAGGAGCGGTTAAAGGTGTTGTTCCCGGCTGATGATACACCAGCCGGAGAAATAACGCCCGTTTCATGGTACGGCAAACTGACATACCGGGTAACTCCCTGTCTGAAGCCCAAGTTCTTTCTTCTTTCAGCAGGGATAATCATTTGCCTTGTGTCGCTTGCATTGAATGTGCGGTTTATACAAAGAATGCAGCGGTTACAGGACAACGATATAAAATACCGCTATATCCTGATGAAAGGAAAGGCAGACGGCAGCAGCCTTGATTTGCTGGAAACGAGGTTCGGCAGGGAACGGGACAACGATTTCATCCGAAGCCTGACCGATTCGGTGAAAGGCTTTGAATACCGCAGCAGAAAGCAGGCGGAAGCGTTGGAACGGGCAAGGCTGTTAAACGAGCAAGCCGAGCAGCTAAGGGAGCAAGCCGACAAATTAGGCAAGCCATAAAACAAAAGCGAAGCCGGAACAGAACCGCCCCGGCTTTTTAATTCACTTCTTTTTCTTCGTGCAGTGTTCTTTCTCGAACTGGCGCAACGAGGTGACGCTGAACCGCTCCTTGATGAACTCCCGGACATCGGAAGCCTTGTAGTACACTTTTCCGCTGATTGTGAAGTACGGCAGCGCACCGATAGCCCGGTAGCGTTGCAGGGTCTTGATACTTACTTTGAACAGCAGGCACAAGTCCTGATTATCCAGCAGGTTGTCATCTTCGGGCAGCACCCTGTCGGCATTGCGCAGTACCCGTACATCCTTGCAGAGTTCTTCCAGTTTGGCGTACAGCTTCTGCATCCATACGCTGAAATCGTCATTGTCTATATACATGATTGCTTCATTTTTCTGATTATACATTATGGTCTGTCAATCGATTGATGAAGCAAAGTTCAGAAAACAGGTGCAAAGAAATTATAGGGGAACTAATGGAATCCCCTATAAATAAATCGTAAGCCGTTGGTTATCTGTACCCTTTCTTGTCATGTTCCTTTTTGATAAGTTCTACCAATCCATTAAGAAACCCGGTCAGTTTGCCCGGCTTTCGTTTTATCACGTCCTCATGTTTTTGGTAACAGTCGCCTATCTTGATGTTGAACAGCCATTCAAAGGCTTTCGCCAAGTCCACCAAGTAGGCGGGCTTGCCGTTCTGATACACGATGTCTTTGGAGAGGAACAAACCGCTTACCATTTCCATGATGTTGATAAGGGTTGTCTTGTCAGCGAGGTAGAGAGGGGAAAGTGGTTGTGTATTAGAATGTGTCCTGAACTGTTCGGGATATTTAATTCGTAACCTTATAATATAAATTTCTGTATTTATTATTCCTATTGCTTCATCAATAAATTGCGTAAAGGGTATTTTCCTTTTGCCCAAATTGCATACGATACAATTTGAGCTTGTTTAATCCCATTGAATAAAAACGTAATAGGACTGCATAATCCTGTTCTACTGTACTTATTTCTACTAAATAAGCAGTCAATTCATTGATAGCATCTGTCAACTCTGCAACAGATGCTTTGTGTTGAGTATATTCAGACAATAACTGAAATATGCTCAATTCAAGGATTCTTTTCATTTTCTTTAATTTAAAGTGTCGTTAAACATGATTTTATGTACTCGTCAGTCGATATAATAGTGGCATAAAATGGTGTTAATGCAGCTAAAAAAACAGCTTGCACTTTTTCTGCTTCTACCTTAAAACCTTGAAATTCTAAATCTTTAGTAGCGCAAGCGTCCTGTATTATAGTGCATTTATATCCCAAGTCTTTAGCAGCTCTTACGGTAGCATCCACGCACATGTGTGTCATCATACCACAAATAACTACATCTGTGATATTTTTAGATTGTAACAAATTATTTAATTCTGTCTGATAAAAACTGTTCGGAGAATGTTTAATAATTATATCTTCTTTTTTTATCGGAGCAACACTGCTATGTATTTCTGCCCCTATAGTATCAGGTAGAAAAAAAGTTGCATCCTGTCTAGATGAAATATGCCGTATATATATAACTGGTAGGGAATTTAACCTAAAATAATGTATAAGTTTTTGCGCTTTTAATACAGCATCCAAACTGCCTACCAGTGGATATAATCCACCTTCAAAATAATCATTTTGGAGGTCTATAAGAATTAATGCTTTCTGTTTTTTCATTTTTATGCTTTTAATATTTTCCACAAAGTTAAATGTTTACTATCTTTGTATCAAGTATGTACAATTTAGTATGATACAGACTAAAAGGTATCGAATATTGATTATCAAATTAATGTGCTCAAATAAAAATGAATAAGAACATTAAAAAAGATATTTGTGTGCTTGATTTTGCTTTCCAACGGATAGGAGGGAAATATAAAGGACGTATTCTTTGGGCTCTGTCAAAACATACGGTTATGCGATATGGTGAACTGAGCCGTGAAATATCCGACATAAGTACAAAGATGCTCACACAAACCTTGAGAGAGTTGGAAATGGATAATTTGATTCATCGTGAAATGTATCCTCAAGTTCCCCCAAAAGTCGAATACTCTTTAACCGAGACAGGCAAGGAGCTTATTCCATTCATTAAATATTTGGTTGATTGGGGATATAAAAAAATGGCTGAAGAAAACGAGAATTGATTAATTTTCATAATAACTAATTTTGTATCATCGTCATAAAAACTTATGCTGAATACAGAAACCATACAATCACTCATCGATAGCGGAGAAGGCTATAATGTAGAGTTCAAAGTTCGTGTTCCTTCAAAGGTTCGTGAACTAACAGAGGAAATTTGCGCTTTCGCTAATGCTGACGGAGGATATTTGCTTATCGGCGTAGATGATAACGGACAGATTATTGGTACAGGTTTGGAAAATGACAAACGTTCAGCCATTCAAGGCTCTATCAGTGAAATATCTCCGGCTCTCCATTGTGATATGTATGCGGTAAATATCGAGGATAAGACAGTTTGGGTAATTGATGTTCCGTCAGGGAAAGATAAACCTTATATATTTTCCGGTTCTATCTATGTGCGTGAGGGAGCGAACTCGCAAAAACTTCGCACAGCCGAAGAAATGCGCAGCTTCTTTCAGGAATGTAACAAAATCTTTTTCGACCATATACCCTGCCATTGGTTCAATATCTACACGGATGCGGATGAACAGATGATTAAGGATTTCCGAACAGAAGCCAAACTTAGTCCATCCACACCCGACAAACAAATATTTGAGAACTTGGAACTGTTTACCGAGAATGGAACGGCAAAGAACGGTGCAGCGATGTTCTTCGGAAAACAACCTGAACGAAAGTTTCCACACGTTGTTACAAGATGTGTTCTTTTCAAGGGAACGAATAAAGTCTATATTATAGATGACAAAACTTTCAGAGGTTCATTGTACCAACAGTATTTACAGGCTATGTCTTGGCTGGAAAGCAAACTGCAAGTAGCTTATAAAATAGAGGGAACAGGACCAAGAGAGGAAATTTGGGAAATCCCTCTGACCGTATTTAAAGAAGCTATTATAAACGCCTTGTCGCACCGTGATTACTACGAACAAGGCGCAAGCATTATGATAGAAATGTTTGAAGACCGGGTAGAGATTTCCAATCCCGGAGGACTTTTACCTGTTGTAGCTAAAGACTTTGGACACAAAAGCATGACACGTAATCCGCTAATATTCGGATTATTTACCCGTATGCACTTGGTAGAAAGAGTTGCATCCGGTATTCCCCGTATGCAAGAAGCTATGAGAGAAGCAAATCTTCCTGAACCGGAATTTCATACGGACGGGATGTTTACGGTTATATTCAAAAGAGGTATCAGTATCAAGAATGATACTGTAAATGATACTGTAAATGATACTGTAAACTCAAAAGAACAGGAAGTACTAAATATCATCAAGCAATATCCTGGACTTAATTCGTCTAAGATTGCAGGATTAATAGGCAAAAGTGTTCCGACTGCTAAACGCTACTTAAATTCTTTGGTTAGATTAGATTTGATAGAGTTTAGAGGGGCACAGAAAAATGGAGGATATTATTGGAATAGCCCAAAGAGATGAAACACCAAGTAAAAATTATCATCATATTTAAAATTAGTATTTGCAAATTTGCCCTATGAAAAGTGTCAATATTCTATCTATCATAGAAGCTTATCGAAAACTAAGTAATACACTATTCCAAAAACTTATGAATAGTTACGGAATAATCAGTGGAATAAAAGATTACGAGCTTAATGGTATAGAGTCTTTTGTGAATGAATTATTAAAAATAAAAAATAACATCACCATTGTTAACAACTATTATTTAGGATATTCAATACCACAAATTGGAAAAGAATTTGATTTACTTAGATTTGGTGATAATTATATTATCAACATAGAAATAAAAACGGAGAGTTCAATAGACAAGATATTCAAACAACAGCAAAAGAATAGATACTACCTCGAGTTCTTGGATAAGGAAGTTTATATCTATACCTATATTTTAAACGAAAATAAGCTTTATAAACTCATAATAAAAGATAGTAATAATGAAATAAAAGAAGCGACTTTTAATGAGTTGTGCAACAAGCTGTTTCTTCAAGAAGTAGTAACATTCAACAATATTGATGATTTATTTAATCCATCCGACTATTTAGTTTCTCCTTTCAATTCTCCTGAAAAATTTATGGCAGAAGGATATTTTCTTACAGTCCAACAAGAACAAATATATAATGAAATCCGAACAAAGTTATCTGACGCAACAACAAAATTCATAGCTTTAACAGGTAGTGCAGGAACAGGCAAAACATTATTGACTTATCATATAGCTAAAGAAAGCATTCGGAAAGGCGAAAAAGTACTTATTTTACATTGTGCTCCACTAAATAGTGGTCACAAAATCTTAATGGAAGAATATGGTTGGAGCATACATATGCCTAAATATGCTCCGAATACGACAGATTTTGACTTAATTATAATTGACGAAGCCCAACGAATGTATCCATATCAATTTGATAAATATATAGAAGAAGTACGCACTTTCAATAAAAAATGCATATTCTCATACGATGAAAACCAATACTTGCGTGATAATGAGAAAAATTACCATACCAAAGAAAGGATTGAAAAAGAATTATCATGTACCCCCTATAAGCTAACAGATAAAATTAGAACAAATAAAGAAATTGCATATTTTATAAGACAACTTTTCAATCTCAAAAAGAATATATCCAACATAGACTATCCCAACATTGAACTTACATATTGCAAAAATTATTTTTCTGCAAAATCATTGCTGCAAAAATTATCGAAGAAAAACTGGAAAGTGCCTAATTACACACCGGGAACGCGCTCAACCTTCCATTATGAAGCATACTTATCCGGTGATACAGAAAGTGCACATTCTGTAGTTGGTCAAGAGTTCGACAACGTTGTGATAGTCATAGATGACTCTTTTAAATATAATTCTCAAGGAGATTTAATTGCTGATAATACTTATTATTCGCAAAGACAAATGTTATATCAAATAATCACTAGGACAAGAAAAAAAACTGCATATTGTAATAATTGACAATGAAGTCATGTTAGATAGATGTATAGATATTCTAAATAAATAATTTCATCGACTTACTAACAAAAATCTAAATTAAAGAATTTAATATCAGAAAATGTACTATCTTCGCATTCAGAAATCGTACCCAAGATACAAACTTGTGTTGAACGGTGCAAAGCTGTGAAAACCTTATTCAAGGGACTTACATCGTAGCAAAGATATAACTTACTGAGAGATAGTGCCATATCAAACCGTTTTCGGTTGCTGGTGGCACCACTTTGAAAGAAGGCGAAACGAAAAAAACTCCTGATTTCCAAACGAAATCGGGAGTTTTTGTTTTCCGAGGGGACGCGAAAAGCGGCAGAATATTACCGTTTCCGGTGTTCCAATCGGTGAAGCAAGAAAGGTGGAACGTGAATCTCCACCGATTGCCAATAGTGTAAGCATTGAGAATGTGGCAAAGGCAGAAACCTATGTATAGTTGAGGTTCATCCCGTCAGCCACTTGTTCCCGATGCTTTAAAATTGTTTTTGGCCACCATGTTTGATTAAATTTCGCAAAAGGCCAACTCCTTCACGATATGAGTTTCGACCTGACGCACACTGGAAGAATTTTCTGGCAGCTATCGTATAGAGTTGGATTATCTCATCCTTGCCAGTTTCCTCGTGTAAAATCGGGAATCTCCACCGGCACACTCCCTTGCCGTACGGAACGTTCGCTCAGTTCCGTGATGCAGGACCATTCGGCTGCGTCATATACATCCTGGTCCAGAGGCAGGCCGTTCCGCAGGCAATGGATGAGCCGGTAGTCCATAATGTAATTCATCTCATTCGGCATCTTCTTCCGTCGCGCTTCCTCGCCGATGACGGCCGTAAAAGGATGTTTGTAACGCGCCATTACCCGTTCAAGCTGCTCGCCCGCCAAAGGCTCTTTGCCATATTCATCGAGCAGAAGGCACGGAACGGGGTATTTCTGCATGAAGCCTTTTGTGCCGCACACCGTCTGATGGCGGCTGTAGGGGCGCGGAGTGGCCACGTCGTATTGCAGCAAAATGGTCTTTCCCTTCACGGTACGAATCAACGTAGTGTTCACATCTCCCATCTCGTAATGCTGTCCCGCCTCTTCGGAGGACAACCCGAATATCCGGCTGGCATAGGCGGATAGGCCTGCCTGGCGCGAGGACATGGAAACTAGGTAATCCATGCGGTCTCCTCGATGGATGTTCATCCACTGGCAGACAGGACCCAACCCGTGAGTGGGATAAGGATTGCCTGTATGTCGTTGGCTGTAGAGTTTCATCCAATGGTTATGATAGCCGCCCTCCGTCTCATCGGCAAAATAATGCTTGCGCAAGTCGTGGATGTAGGCTCCTTCGGCATGGGTGATTTCGCCCAGCACTCCCTGTTGCACCATGTTCAATGTGGTCAGGGCATAGGCATCGTAACAACAGTTCTCCAGCATCATGCAGTGCCGGCGTGTTTCTTCGGCTGTGTCCACCAACCGCCAGCAGTCGGTCACGCTCATGGCGGCAGGAACTTCCAACGCCACATGGCGTCCCTGCCGCAGGGCATAAACTGCCATCTCGGTATGTGTCAGCCAATCCGTACATATATAAATAAGGTCTATCTCCTTGCATTCGCACATTTTGCGCCACATTCCCTCTTCTACATAATTCATCGCTTGGGGGCGGCCGGACTCCTGCAATATGTGCTCCGCACGTTCGATGTTTTCTTTCCGCAGGTCGCAAAGGGCTTTTACCTCGACACCTTCCAGATGCATGTATCTTTCGAGCGCAAGGATCCCCCTGTTGCCCAGTCCGATAAAACCGATACGGACGACAGGGATGGGGGGACAAGTTAGATTGAGTACATTCGGACGTTTCATAGATTGTATTATTCCGACGGCAAAGATAATTAGAAATATCGAGAGGGAGAAAGGAGGAAGAGTAAGTTTTTTGTTCATGATTGGCATATACCGGAATCTTTTGCTTTGAATACAGGAATGGTGGTTTGTGTTTCCGTTTCGAAGCCGAACCAGTAGCCGTGCTTTTCTGTGTCGTCGGCGGGCAGGAAGCACAGGCGAAGGCTGTCTTTGTATGCTCCGTAAATCACTTCCCACGTGGAGGGAGGGGTCTGGCGTTTGGTACGCACGTTTTCGGCAGGGAGTTTTTTCAGCGACATGCCGGCCTCTATCCAGGCTATCGTGGCCTGTAGCCGGAATTCGGGGCGGTTCTGCTTGCAATATTCGTAAAGTATCAGGCCTCGTTTTTCCAAGCTCATGGGTTGGTCTGCCAGGTTGGCTTTTTGCAGATATTCCAGGAAATGCCGCAGGAAGTGCTCATCCTGCAATATGAGTTCGCGCGTCAGAGCCTGCCATGCCGGAGTGTTGTAGAATCCGTCCAGCAGTCGAGACAGCAGTCGGGCCGTCTGTAATTCGTTGGTGCTGATTTCGTGTGTTTGCAACACTTCGTATGGGGGCAATGGGGAGTATCTGATTCCCAGTTCTTCCGCTTTTCGGCGCATTTCGGTGCCGGGGAGCAGTTTGAGCGATTCCAGTTGTATTTCTCCGGCGTGGTATTCGGCCAGGGTGCGCACGTCCTCAAATATTTCCGAAAGATGATATAGCGGCAGTCCGGCAATCAGGTCGGCATGTGTTTCCATGTTGGGCAGGGCGCACAGAAACTTCAGTCCCTCCAGTGCATCAGACAGCTTGCCCATTCTGTGGCTTCTTTCGAGCACGGGTTCGCGCAGGCTTTGAATGCCGGCTTCCAGATGGAGTAGTCCTTCGGGCAGTTGTCTTAACTCTTCTTTCAGTTCCTCCGATAACAGGGCTGGGTGTATTTCCAGATGGAAACGGATGTTGGGATGGAATTCCAGAAAGAGGCGTAGCAGTTCTTTGGCTCTTCGCGGGTTGTAATTGAAGGTACGGTCCAGCACGCGTACGTTCTTGATGCCGTGTGTGTGGATGGTCTGCAACCTTTCGCGGATGCTTTCGATGGAGAGGGTGCGTACGGGCTTTTCGCCTCCACTGACGCAGAAAGCACAGGTATTGAAGCAGCCGCGTGTGGTCTCCAGTTGTACAAAAGGCTTGCTCCAGTTGAAGAAGGGGCTTTGTTCGGGAGAAACGAGTCCGGCAAAGTCTGTCACACGGGCCGTTCCGTTGTCCTTGTATTCTTTGTCGGGAGTGAGATAGCAGAGGCCTGGGATGGTGTCCCATTGTTCCGGATGTTCCCGGCAGGCCAGCCACTGTGCGAAGGATTCTTCGCCTTCGCCTCTGAAGACACAGTTCACAAACGGGTTCCGGCGGAGGAACTCTTCGTTGTCGCCAAGGAACTCAGGGCCGCCCAGAACCAGACTGGTTTCGGGTATTAATGCTTTTACTCTAGAGGTGACATGCATCAGTTGCTCGTGGTTGAAAAGCCAGGTGGTGGCGGCAAGGATGTCGGGCCGGCGCCGGCATATTTCGTCGACAATCATTCCGATATTTTCATTGATGGTGGCAGATACGACTTCCCATTCCAGTGAAGGGTCTGTCATGACTTGTGCATGCAGGGCCGGCAGGGCCAGTGAAGAATGGGCGTATGAACTGTTCAGGTCTATCCAGAGAATTTTCATTGTTTCTTTGTTTATTGTTTCATTCGGCAGGCAAAGATACTTCTTTTTTGGTAACTGTCCGTTGGTAGGCGATGCGAGATGTTCCGTTGTGGGTATAAATGATGCCGCATTGCCGGAAGCCGTGCTTCTTCAGAATATGTTGCATCACGAGGTTGTCATGATGGGTATCTACCCGGATGTTGTCGCAATGGTCGAAACACCATTTGAAGCAAGCCTCGGCTATGCCTTTTTGTCTGCCGTTGGTTGCCATCCGATGAATCACGTAATACGGATTGTCGTTCAGCCAGTTGCCGTCGTCAATGCGGGCATACGTGGGGTCCTCACCGGGAATGAAGCTGAAGGTTCCTGTTATTTCTTTATTCTCATTTTCGCATACATAGCTGGTGCCGTTGTTTATTTCTTGCCGAATCAGTTCGGCAGACGGATAACCGTTTATCCACTGGTTGGGGTTGCCATGTGCTTTCATGAACTGGCGGGCATAGGCAAATATGTCCATGATCGTGTCCAGGTCGTGGAGTAAAGAATGTCTGATTGTCATTATGTAGCTGTCCTTAAGGGGTTAGTCTAAGTTCATTCGGTATACGTTGGTCTGTTTCTGTTCAAAGCCCGCTTGCCGGTATAGCTTGTTGGCTGCTGTCCGTGTGGCTCTCGAAGTCAGCATCAAAAGGGGGATGGACTGCGTTTTTACGTATTGTATGGCATGTTCCACCAGTTGTTTGCCCAAGCCTTGCCCTCGGTAGGCCTCGTCTACTATTACGTCTTCTATCCATGCTTTTCCGCCGGTGGGGCTATAATAGATGCCCACGGTCAGCATTCCTGCAATTTTCTTGTCGGCCAGCAGAAAGAACAGATGGGTGTTTTCTTGTGATATGATTTGTCTGAGGATTGCTTCGGTCAGTTTCACCGGACGGTTGGTGAGCTGGTTCAGCAGTTTCTGCATCGCGTCTGTATAATCCGGAATAAAGTCTTTTACTTCTACTATTTCGATCATTATTTCTAACTGAATTTAGGATTGGCCGTAAATATAGTAATTATTTTCCGGATAACCGGTTCTTTTTTTATATCTTGTCCTCGTTTTTAATTATTGAGACGTACGTATATGATCAGACGAGTAGAACTTCGGGATGTCCGAGCCATAACATATATATATAATGTATATGTTGAGCATAGTGTGGCTACTTTTGAGACGGAGCCGCTGAAGGAAGAAGAAATGTGTAGCCGGATTGCGGGCATTGCATCCCGTTTTCCTTATTTTGTTTATGAAGATGGGGAAGAGGGGAAGGTGGCCGGATATTGTTATGCCCATTTGTGGAAGGAAAAGGCGGCCTATCGGCATACATTGGAGACGACCATTTATCTTGCTCCCGGATATGAGAGGAGAGGAATAGGCAGGGCGTTGATGGAAAGGTTGATTGAGGAATGCCGTAAGGAGGGCTATCGTGCGTTGATAGCTTGCGTTACAGAAGGGAATACGGCCAGCGAAGCATTGCATTTGCGACTTGGGTTTGCTAAAGTATCTCATTTTGAGGGAGTAGGGATGAAATTCGGCCGATGGCTGGATGTGGTGGATTATGAATTGTTGTTGCTTTAGAACATGGCTAAAAACACGTACGTATGTGTGGGCTTACACATACGTACGTGTAGGCCTACACATACGGTCGCGAAGGCTCACACATACGTACGTGTTTTACGACGCGATAATAGGGGTGTTTTTTTACGGTTTTTAAGAGTAAACGCCGCGGTTTTGGGATATTATTTAGGCACACTTTTATAGCTTTTGTGCAAAAAACAAGTATCTTTGCAGCCAATTTAGCTCCCGCACCATACAGGCAACAGGGAGCTTTCCGTTATATAATCAATACTAATGAGAGATGCCATTCGAGTCGGTGTGTTCCTGTTTCAGTGAATATGCCAGCGACTTTGTGTGGCATTTCGGGTAAAAAGAGAAGGATTATGATACAAAAGATTCTAATTGCCAACCGTGGCGAGATAGCCGTGCGCGTCATGCGCTCTTGCAAAGAGATGGGCATTCGCACGGTGGCTGTTTTTTCGGAAGCCGACCGCACGGCACGTCATGTGATGTATGCGGATGAGGCCTGCCTGATAGGTCCTGCCGCTTCCAAAGAAAGTTATCTGAATATAGATAATATCATTCGGGCTGCCAAGCAGCATCATGCCGATGCTATTCATCCGGGGTATGGGTTTTTGTCCGAGAATGCTGATTTTGCCCGCCGGTGCAAGGAAGAGGGAATTATCTTTATCGGACCGGCTGCCGAGACCATGGAGGCGATGGGCGACAAGATTGCTGCCCGCAAGCGTATGATTGCTGCCGGGGTACCCGTGGTGCCCGGCACGGAACAGCCGTTGCAAAGTGCCGATGAGGCGGTGCGTGTTTGTAACGAAATAGGCTATCCTGTCATGCTGAAGGCCTCGATGGGCGGTGGCGGAAAGGGTATGCGACTGATACACAGCGAGGACGAGGTGGTAGAGGCATATAACACCGCACGCTCCGAATCCATGTCCTCTTTTGGTGACGATACGGTGTATTTGGAGAAATTTGTGGAAGAACCTCATCATATAGAGTTTCAGATTCTGGGAGACAATCATGGCAATGTCATCCATCTGTTCGACCGCGAATGCTCCGTCCAGCGCCGTAACCAAAAGATAGTAGAAGAAAGCCCGTCGCCTTTCCTCACTCCCGAACTTCGTCAGGAGATGGGAGAAAAGGCAGTGGCTGCCGCCAAGGCGGTGAACTATTCGGGTGCCGGAACCATTGAGTTTCTGGTGGACAAGGACCGTCATTTCTATTTTCTGGAAATGAATACCCGTCTTCAGGTGGAGCATCCCATTACCGAAGAAGTGGTGGGCGTAGATCTGGTGAAAGAACAGATACGCATTGCCAATGACGAAGTACTGCATCTGAAGCAAGAAGAACTATACCAACGCGGACATGCCATCGAATGCCGCATCTGTGCGGAAGACACGGAAAACAACTTCATGCCTTCGCCGGGTATCATCAGGCAGCTGACAGAGCCCAACGGCATCGGGGTGCGCATTGACAGCTACGTGTACGAGGGCTACGAGATTCCCATCTATTACGATCCGATGATAGGCAAGCTGATTGTGTGGGCCACCACCCGCCAGTATGCCATCGAGCGTATGCGCCGTGTGCTCTACGAATACAAGATTACAGGACTGAAGACCAATCTTGGTTATCTGAAACGCATTATGCACGTCCCCGATTTTGTGAGGGGCGAATACGATACGTTGTTTGTAGCGAAAAACTCCCGCATGCTACTCCGTAGCAACGGTAATAATGAGGAGATTGAGAACATGGCCATGATTGCCTCCTACATCGACTATCTGATGAACTTGGAGGAGAACAAAGGGGCTCAGTTGTCCGATGCACGTCCCATCAGCCGTTGGCGTGAGTTCGGCTTACAGAAAGGAGTATTAAGAATCTGATTCTTCATTTAATCAAGCAAAAGTATGGAAATACATATTGGAGATCGCGTAGCCGATGTAACCTTGGTGAGCAAGGAAGGAAACAAAGTGCGATTTATGATTGACGGGAAGCCGTATGACGTGGATATCGTCATGGCCGAGAACGGAAGCTGCTCCATCCTGCATGATGGCAATTCCTTCAATGCCGAACTGATCCGTGGGGAGGGTGGCAAAAGTTATGATGTAAACATGTTCTATCGTTCCTATCATGTGGACATAGTGGATACCCAGACCAAATATCTGCGTATGAAAAAAGGAGGTGAAGAGATACAAGATGATAAGATTGTGGCTCCTATGCCCGGAAAGGTTGTGAAAATTCCCGTCCGGAAAGGCGACCGTCTGTCGGCCGGCGATATTGTGGTGGTGCTTGAAGCCATGAAAATGCAAAGCAACTACAAGGTGACTTCGGACTGCACGGTGAAGGATATCCTGGTCGATGAAGGTGATTCCGTCAATGCCAACCAGACATTAATAGTATTGGATATTATAAAAGAAGATTGATCATGACAAGAGAGGAAATATACAGCCGGTTCGAAGAACTGGACAAACGTGCATCGTTGGGTGGCGGTGTGGACAAAATAGAGAAACAACACGCCCAAGGAAAAATGACCGCCCGCGAGCGTATCGAGATGTTACTAGACAAAGGGACATTCAACGAGCTGGACAAGCTGGTGAACCACCGCTGCGCCAACTTTGGCATGGAGAAAAAACAAATAGCCGGCGATGGTATGGTCACCGGTTATGGCAAGATAGACGGTCGTCCGGTGTTTGTCTATGCCTACGATTTTACCACCCACGGCGGCTCGCTGAGCGAGACCAATGCAGCCAAGATAGTAAAGGTTCAGCAACTGGCGCTAAAGACCGGGGCTCCCGTCATCGCTTTGAATGATTCGGGGGGAGCGCGCATTCAGGAAGGAGTGAACAGCCTGGCCGGATACGCTTCTATCTTCTATCAGAATACCATTGCTTCGGGGGTTATTCCTCAGATTTCCGCCATTTTGGGCCCTTGTGCCGGAGGTGCCTGTTATTCTCCCGCACTGACCGATTTTATCTTTATGGTGAAAGAACAGAGCCACATGTTCATCACCGGTCCGGATGTGGTAAAAACTGTGACCAATGAAGAGGTAGGCAAGGAAGAACTGGGCGGTGCATACACTCACAGCGGCAAAAGCGGCGTGGCTCATTTTATGTGCAACAACGAAGAAGAAACGTTGATGAGCATCCGCGAGCTACTGAGTTTCCTGCCTTCCAACAATATGGAAGATGCGCCGATGGTTTCTTGCTGCGATGATGTCCACCGTCAGGTGGAGGCATTGCAGACGGTCATTCCCGAAGATCCGAACATGCCTTACGATATAAAGGACATCATCGAACCGGTGCTGGACAACCAGTACTTCTTCGAAGTGATGCCTCATTTTGCTAAGAATGTAGTGGTGGGATTCGGCCGTCTGGGAGGCCGTTCGGTGGGTATTGTGGCCAATCAGCCCGCCTGGTTGGCCGGTGTCCTCGATATTGATGCCAGCGATAAGGCTGCCCGCTTTATCCGTTTTTGCGATTGCTTCAACATCCCTCTGATTACTTTCGAGGACGTTCCCGGATTCCTGCCCGGAACGGTGCAAGAGCACAACGGTATCATCCGTCATGGTGCGAAGATAGTTTATGCATATGCCGAGGCTACGGTGCCTAAGGTGACTTTGATTACCCGCAAGGCATACGGTGGCGCTTACATTGTCATGTCCAGCAAGCCTACGGGAGCCGATGTGAACCTGGCATATCCGCAGGCGGAAATTGCCGTGATGGGAGCAGAAGGAGCGGTGAACATTCTGTATCGTAAGTCCACTCCAGAAGAGAAAGTTCAGATAATCAAAGAGTATGAAGAGAAGTTCTCTAATCCTTACTGTGCTGCGGAGCGTGGCCTCATTGACGAGGTGATAATGCCTCGTGACACCCGTTACAAGCTGATTCAGGCTTTGGAGATGTGTCACAACAAGAACCAGAGCAATCCGCCTAAAAAGCATGGTAATATGCCTTTATGACAAAAGGCGTTGGTTTGCATTCTGTTCTTGTTTGCTAGTCCGTGTGTTGTCATTGGCAAAACTAAAATGACCGCTTCCCCAAGCCACGGATTATAACAGTAGGATCTGAAAGAGTCGTATCAAACTCTGTTTCTAAGTAATGATACGACTCTTCTTTTTTGTCCTTACAGCTGTTCAAGTTGAATGATCATTGGGCCAGCCATGCGTTTATTTGTGTCTTGATCTCTTCTTGTGTCGGAGTGTCGAAACTTCCGATGCGGGTGGTATGGCTTCCGCCGGGCAATACATACACTTTGATATTCTTCTTATTCTTCAGCCATGTGACGCCCGAAGCAGTCCAAGGATCATCTCCACCATAAATATAAATCATTTCGGGGTCATGCTTCTTTAGGAATTTCACTACCTTATTATATAGTGTCTTGTCAAACGCAAGGGTTGACAGTTCGGTTGGCAGCATCACTTTGCGTAAATAGTCTTTGCTGCTCTTTATGGTCAGATACTTTTTAAAAGGCTTGATGTCATATCCATAATAGCCCAGCTCCTTGGCCGCTTGTACATTGAAGGAGGGGTAGGGGGACTGTTCTGAGAAATAATCCGGTTCACAGATAGCGATGAAGTGGTTGAACAAGATTGTATCGTTTGCTTCTGTTGCTGGAATTTTGTTTATCGGTGTTCCCCACTGCCATAAAGCAAATGAATATTCCAAGACATTGAAATCGTATGCCTCGGCAATAGGGATACGGAAAGTATACCCTTTGTCTGAACAATATTTCTCGAACATGGGGAGCAACTGGCTTTTCCGCTTCAGTATTTCCAGTTGGAAATCTTCCACCTGTTGGCGGTTCTCAAGAGTCGATACCTTTTGAGCAATGAACGGTTCGTGACGTCCGTCTTCCAACGACCGGTTAAGAGGGGCTACATATGGTATGGAAATGTCTACATCGTCTGGAAAGAACGTGCGATAGAACATGGTTGTCTGTCCGCCTTTACTGATCCCGGTAGCTATCCATTTCTGCTCATACAGTTGCTTCAGAGTGGTAGTTACATGGTGTAAATCGTAAAGTGAGTTTTCAACTGTCAGGTAATCCCAGTTGCAAGGTTCCGGCATGGACTCGCCAAAATAGCGGTATTCCACAAAAACCAGATTAGCGTTCAATAGTTGAGATAATTCTTCTTTGTAGCGTGGATGAGTGGCATAACCGGCAGAATAGCCTTCAGTAACTAGTACGGTGGGACGGTCGAAACCTGCATGCGAGAGGATGACCCTTTGCTTGAAACTTCCCTCCTCCGGATGATGTGGGTCCAGTAGCTGGTTGATGAAGAACACATATTTTTCCGAGCATACATCACTTTGTAGCGGTTTAATATCACTGATGTCTGATAGATTTTGAAGTCTTTTCAGCAATTCGGTAGGGGCAGATGTAGCCCGTGATTGTAGAGGCAATAAGACGATCCATATCGCCCATAACATAAAAGCGTGCGTACGTTTCATTATTTATAAATGGTTTAGTAACTAAATGGGTAACAAAAATAGTATTTTATTTCGATATTGTCGGACAATCTTTTATCTTTGTAATATATAATAAAGTTGAGAATTATGTTTTTTCTTCATCGTATATGGAACTGGTGCAGTCGTTTTCGCTATCGTTGTGGTTACGGAGTACATTCTCCGTCCGATTTTTTTTTGATCACCTCTGTTATTTATGAAAGACATCATTACTATGCCTATCGGATGTTGCAAGCAAGGAAATTTCCCACTTATTTGCCACATTATCGAAGAAAAGTGAACCGTTTGTTGTTTCGGTTGGTTAATTATTTCAGACCAAAGTCTCTGATTGAAGTGGGAACTGGTAACGGAGCTTCTATCAGCTATATGCGGGCTGCATGTCGCACCATGGAATCGATCACTTTGAAAGGCACCAATTGGACGAAAACTTCCCGGCAACTGGAAGAGAAACTGTCGGACATGCGTACACTAGACTGTTTACACATAGGCTATACTCCTTTTTATAGAGAAGTTTTTGAACAGGCGCTTCCCTATGTCGGGTCTCATAGTTGCTTTATTATCGGTGGCATTCATGATTCGAAGCAGAAACGAGATTGGTGGAAACAAATTGTAGCGAGCGAAGCAACCGTTATTACTCTTGATTTGTATGACATAGGACTGGTTTTTTTTGATAAAGCAAGATATAAACAACATTATATTGTCAATTTCTTATAGTCGGACCATGAAGAAAAGTATGATATACACCAAAACGGGTGATAAAGGAACTACATCGTTGGTAGGTGGTACCCGGGTATCGAAGACGCACATACGACTGGAAGCGTATGGCACAGTAGATGAATTGAACTCCCACTTGGGATTGTTGCAAACTTATTTGACGGATGAGGCGGACAAAAAAACTATTTTTTGTGTGCAGAATAAATTATTTTCCGTTGGTTCCTATTTGGCAACTGATCAGACACAGACCAAACTGCGTGTGGAAAGCCGTGTGACGGATGAAGATATTCGGATGTTGGAACAGGCGATTGATACTATCGATAATGAGCTTCCTCCTCTGAAGGCATTTATTCTGCCGGGAGGTGGACGTGGAGCTGCTGTTTGCCATGTTTGTCGGACAGTGTGCCGTCGTGCCGAGCGGCGTATTCTTGCGTTGGCCGAGGAATGTGAAATGGATGCCTGTATAACGGCATTTGTCAATCGCTTGTCTGATTATTTATTCATTTTAGCCCGAAAGTTAAATCATTTAACAGGGATGGATGAAATTTATTGGGATAAAAGTTGCAAATGAGATAATTTATTATACTTTTGCGACTGATTAAAGAATAAAGAAAAAGCATTTACTTAAAAATAGAAAGATTATGTACTGGACATTAGAATTGGCCTCGAAGTTAGAGGATGCTCCCTGGCCTGCTACAAAGGATGAGTTGATTGACTATGCCATGCGTTCGGGTGCTCCGTTAGAAGTGATTGAAAACTTGCAGGAGATGGAAGACGAAGGCGAAATCTATGAAAGTATAGAAGATATTTGGCCGGATTATCCCAGCAAAGAGGATTTCTTCTTCAACGAAGAGGAGTATTAAATCCAAGTAGTAATGCATTAAATGCCAGCGCGACAGACAATATTGGATTATCTGTCGCGTTGTTACGTTTGGCCTTATATCCAGGATACTTTATGTCCGCCATGCGAACGGGCGGTAGAACCATTGCCCATAGACCGATGTTCTGAATGAAAGCTTCGTGGCTCATGAACAGATTTCTTGATAGATTGAACATTATACATGAAAAAAGTGTTTATCTTTGCGGCGTAAACTAAAAAGATGCAAACATGAAAAAAATTATTAGCGTATTGATGGTGGCAGTATGTTTAATGATGGCTGCTCCTGTTCAGGCTCAGTTACATTTAGGTGTAAAGGGTGGGCTGAACCTATCAAAGGTAAGTTTCTCAAAGTCTGATTGGAAAGGAGACAATAAGACAGGCTGGTTTGTTGGTCCGATGGCTGAATTTACATTGCCTATTGTCGGAATAGGTGCGGATGTCGCTGCGCTTTATTCGCAGACGGATTTGGCCGCAAAAGGTTACGAGGTAGATGCAAAGCTGAAAACCATAGAGATTCCGGTGAATCTGAAATGGTCTTTTGGCATGGGCAGCATGCTGGGGGCCTATATTGCGGCTGGACCTCAGTTTGGCTTCAATATTGGCAATAAAAACGGTTTCATGGATTATGAACTGAAGAAACATAATACTACGTTCAATGTGGGTGCTGGTTTGAAGTTGATCCGCCATTTGCAATTGGGTGTGAATTACAACTTTGCATTGAGCCATACGGCCACCATCGATGTGAATGAGTACGAAACAATCAAGATCAAGAATAATACTTGGCAGGTATCGTTGGCCTATTTGTTCTAAGCGTACTCATTTAATAAAAGATAAAAAGGAGACATTCTTCACAGAGTGTCTCCTTTTTTGTAATTTTGTGTCATGAAAAAATTCGTAGATGTCATAGTGCCTTTGCCGATAGCCAATCAATATACTTATTCTCTTCCTCAGGAAATGGAGGAAATGGTACAGATAGGTTGCAGGGTGGTGGTGCCGTTTGGAAGGAAAAAGTTCTATACGGCCATAGTAACCCATGTGCATTACTCGGCTCCAGAAGGATATGAGACGAAAGATTTATGTGAGGTCTTGGATTCGTCTCCTGTATTGCTGCCTGAACAATATGAGTTCTGGCAATGGCTGTCGGATTATTATCTGTGTACGTTGGGAGATGTGTATAAAGCAGCCATTCCGTCGGGAATGAAGCTGGAAAGCGAGACATTGGTAGAATACAATCCCGACTTTGAGGCCACTGTCCCCTTGCCAGAGAAAGAACAGACGATTCTGGACTTATTGAGCCGGGATCCGGAGCAGTGCATCACTCAGTTGGAGAAGGCTAGCGGACTGAAGAATGTGCTGACTGTTATCAAATCATTGTTGGATAAAGAGGCTATTTTTGTCAAAGAAGAACTGAAACGTAACTACAAGTCACGTACCGAGGCGAGGGTGAAACTGGCAAACGGAGAAGCCGATGAGGCTTACTTGGAACAATTGTTCAATGACTTGTCGCGGGTCCCAAAGCAGTTGGCTGCATTAATGAAATATGTGGAATTGTCGGGATGGACATCCAAAGGATGTGCCTTGAAAGAGGTGACGAAGAAGGAGTTGCTGGAGAAGTCGGGCATTTCTACTTCCGTCCTGAATGGCTTGATTGAGAAAAAAATAATGGAAGTTTACCATCAAGAGGTGGGAAGACTGGATAAACGAACATGGCCCCTCGGTGATATAAACCCGTTGAATGCTGCACAACAGCAGGCTTATAGCGATATTCTTCAATGTTTTAGAGAGAAAAATGTATGTCTGCTCCATGGGGTTACGTCCAGCGGCAAGACGGAGATCTACATTCATCTCATTCAGAAAGCACTGAGCGCGGGAAAGCAGGTCTTGTATCTACTGCCCGAAATAGCATTGACCACTCAGATTACCGAACGTTTGAAAAGAGTGTTCGGCCATCGGTTGGGCATCTATCATTCCAAGTTCCCGGATGCCGAGCGGGTAGAGATCTGGCAAAAACAACTGAAAGAAGAAAGCTACGATGTGATTCTAGGAGTCCGTTCCTCCATCTTTTTGCCTTTCCGTAAGTTGGGCTTGGTTATAGTAGACGAGGAACACGAGAATACGTATAAACAGCAAGATCCTGCCCCACGCTATCATGCCCGTAGTTCGGCCATCATGCTGGCATCTATGTTCAAGGCGAAAGTGTTATTGGGGACAGCTACTCCCTGTGTGGAGACTTATTTTAATGCCACTTCGGGCAAATATGGTTTGGTGGAACTGAAGGAACGATATAAAGAACTTCAGCTTCCTCAAATCGATTTGGTCGATATTAAGGAACTGACGCACCAAAAACGGATGCAAGGACCTTTCTCACCAACACTGGTCAGGCAAATAAAAGATGCATTGAACCGCAAGGAACAGGTCATTTTGTTTCAAAACCGTCGCGGGTTTGCCCCGATGATAGAATGCCACACTTGCGGTTGGGTTCCCCGATGCAAGAATTGTGATGTGAGCTTGACTTACCATAAAGGGCTGAACCAACTTACCTGCCATTATTGTGGATATACCTATCAAGTGCCCCGTTCCTGTCCGGCATGTGGCGGAGTGGAACTGATGCATCGGGGATTCGGTACAGAACGCATTGAAGATGATATAAAGCTGCTATTTCCCGAAGCCAAAGTAGCCCGGATGGATTTGGATACTACTCGTACGCGGACGGCATACGAGAAAATTATTGCCGATTTCCAACAGGGAAGGACCGATATATTGATAGGCACCCAAATGGTGTCCAAGGGATTGGATTTCGATCATGTCAGTGTGGTGGGAATACTGAATGCGGATACCATGCTGAATTTCCCGGATTTTCGGAGTTATGAGCGTGCTTTCCAACTGATGGCCCAGGTGGCTGGCCGGGCCGGCCGTAAAAACAAACAGGGACTGGTCATTCTTCAGACCAAGTCGCCGGACTTGCCGGTGGTTCATCAAGTAATCCGAAATGACTATGAACAGTTGTATTATGACCAGTTGGCAGAGCGGCAAATGTTTAAATATCCACCCTATTACCGCCTGATTTATGTCTATTTGAAACATCGAAAAGAAGACGTATTGGATTTGGCAGCGGATGCGATGGCGGCCTGGCTTCGTGCCGGATTGGGCGACAGGGTGTTGGGGCCAGACAAACCGCCGGTGGCCCGTATACAGACTTTGTTCATCAAGAAAATGATTATAAAGGTGGAGCAAAATGCTTCTATGGCGAAGGTGCGCCACTATTTGCTGGCCGTGCAGCGCGCCATGGGGGAAGACGAACGTTTTCGCTCCTTGGTAGTATATTATGATGTAGATCCGCAATAACTCCGTATATACGGGAACATTGGTTCTATATCGGCTTAAAAACTGGAAAAATGAAGATAGAATTAGACGTGCATACCCACACTGTTGCTAGTGGGCACGCATTCAGCACCTTACAGGAAATGGCGCAGGCAGCTGCCGCCAAAGGACTGAAAGTATTGGGGATAACGGAACATTCGTCCGGTATTCCCGGCACATGTCATCCCATTTATTTCAGAAACTTGCATGTTGTTCCCCGCCAGATGTATGGCGTCGAACTGTTGCTAGGAGCTGAAATCAATATCTTGGATGGAAAAGGAAACCTTGATATGGATGAAGGCTATATGAAAATGCTGGATATCCGCATTGCAGGGATTCATTCTCTCTGCTATGAATGCGGGACTGCGGAAGAAAATACGTATGGGATGGTGCAGGTTATCAGTAATCCGTATATCCATATCATCAGTCATCCCGGTGATGGTACGGCGGCATTGCATTTTGAACCGATGGTTCGGGCGGCCAAGGAACATCACACCCTGCTGGAGATAAATAACAGCTCGCTGAAACCTGTCCGTAACAAACCGGCTGCCTGCGAGAACAATCTCACTATACTTCGTTTGTGCAAACAATACGAAGTGCCGGTTATTTTGGGGAGCGATGCACATATATCTTTCGATATAGCCCGTTATGACCACCTGTATGAATTGTTGCAGTTTGTCGAGTTTCCCGAGAGCCTGATTATGAACCGTGATGTGAAATTATTTAAAGAATACCTTCAAATTTAGACTGTAGATGAAACGAATACTTTTTGTCTGTTTGGGCAATATTTGCAGATCTTCTTCGGCCGAGGAAGTGATGCGTACCCTTATAAAGGAAAAGGGACTGGAAAACGAGATCGAAGTTGATTCGGCAGGCATCCTGAGCTATCATCAGGGAGAACTGCCCGACAGCCGTATGCGGATGCATGCTTCTCGCCGGGGGTATAATCTGATTCACCGGTCGCGTCCGGTCCGTACGGAAGATTTTTATCTTTTTGATATGATCATCGGCATGGACGACCGGAATATAGAAGACCTGACAGAGCGTGCTCCCGATTTGGAAACGGAGAAGAAAATCTGTCGCATGACAGATTTTTGCCGTACCAAGGTGGTGGATCATGTGCCCGATCCTTATTATGGCGGCGCGCAGGGATTTGAAAATGTGCTCGACATATTGGAAGACGCCTGCGTGGGGTTGCTTACTTTTTTAGTTCCGGATAACTGATGCGGGTGTGATACATTGTTTTCAGTTTTTCCTTGAAAAGCGCTTTGATCAGAGCTATGTCCTTGAATGTGATGGGACATTCCTTGAAATAACCTTCGGACACTTGTGTGTCAATAATCTTTTCCACCAATGTGCTGATGCTTTCCTCCGTATATTCCGGCAGACTGCGTGAGGCAGCCTCCACAGAATCCGCCATCATCAGAATGGCCTGCTCTTTGGTGAACGGATTGGGACCGGGATAGCGGAATTTGTCCGGATCTACCTCTTCGTCAGGATGTTCATTTTTGTATGAGATGTAGAAATACTTGGTCAATCCCTTCCCGTGATGAGTGCTGATAAAGTCTTTGATAACTTTGGGCAGGTTGTGTTTCTCCGCCAGTTTCAGGCCATCGGTGATGTGGCTGATTATGACTTGTGCGCTCTGTTCGTGGTTCAGGCTCTTATGCGGATTTACTCCCGACTGATTTTCGGTGAAGAAAGCCGGGTTCATCATCTTGCCTATATCATGATATAGTGCGCCGGTACGCACCAATTGGCTTTTGCCCCCGATTTTATGTGCCGCAGCCGCAGCTAGGTTGGCCATTTGCAGCGAGTGTTGGAATGTGCCCGGAGCCACTTCGGACATTTCCCTGAGGAGGCTGTTGTTGATGTTGGACAATTCTACCAGTGTCACGTCCGAAGTGAAGCCGAACGTTTTTTCCAGCAGGAACAACAACGGATAGGCAAACAATAACAAAATGCCGTTGATCATAAAATAGATGTACATGCGCGTATTCAGTTTGGTCAGGTCGTCCTCGTGAATCAATTCGAAGGCGAAATACAATAGGGCATAGCTGATAAACACAATCAAGGCCGTTCGCAGTAATTGTGACCGTTGCGACAGTTCCCTCAGGCTGTAGATGGACATCATGCCTGCCACCACTTGCAGCAGGATGAATTCATGCGGGAAGCGCAGGGTGATGGAGCAGAGCAGAATGATGGTGATATGGGTGATAAATGCCGTTCGCGAATCAAGGAAAACACGTACGATAATGGGGACCATGGCAAATGGAACCAGATAAATGCTCGACAGGTTTTGTTCTACGATGACAGATGCTACAACGGGAAAAAACACAATCAGTGCAAACAGCAAGGTAAGTGTGCCCCGCCGTTCGTAGTAGTCGGATCGAAACAATTCCAGATAGGTCATGAAGCAAAACAGGAAAATCCCTACATATAGCAGTTGACCGGCCAGAGTCAGTCTTTTTTCTTGTGCAGTCTCGCTTCTTTTCTCCCATTCTTTGCGCAAGGATTCTAATATGTTGTAAGTATGCTTGTCCACTATTTCTCCGCGGTCTATGATCTTTTGTCCGTTCAGCACAAAACCGTTTGCCCATGAAATGTTGGAGAGCAGGTCCTTTTGCGCGGTTTCCGATTTTTCCTCATCGTATATCAGGTTGGATGTAATGTAGTTGTTCAGGTTGCATTGTTGCAATATCTTTTTCTTGTAATGAACCGTATCTGCGTTCAGCAGGTATTCGTATGCTTCCTTTCCGGTGTACAATTGGGCCACAAAACGGCTTGTCGCTATGTTTTTGTCCACTAGTTGTATGGCCACGATACTGTCTTCCTCCAGTCGTTTCAGATCATTGCCTGCAATGATTCCGTTTTCATACAATAATTTCAGCATGCGTTCTACGTAGCGCACATAATCCGTTCCCGGCATCAGATGGCGCAAAGTCTTACTGTAGTCGTCTCGCAGTTTGGCCACTATTTTTTTCTCCACCTCTTTATCTACTTGGAAGTAGGGTTGGTATTCTGCCAGAATACTGTCCTGCTCTTTTTGCACCTGTAAATCGTTTTTATAGATGGGGAAATCGAAGGAAGCTTGCAGCAGTCCGTATTTCCAAGGCTTGTTGATGTCAAATTGATAGCTGAACTTTCTTCCGTTGGGCAGAAAGTACACAATAATGGATATGGTTGCAATGAAAATAAGTCCTTTATAAATCAAATTTCTATATGAAAATTGTCTTCTTGTCTTCAAACTGTTCATAGCCTTAATTATTTTTGCGCGCAAAATACAAAAAAATCGGGAAATTTAGATTACTTTTGCAACGTATTTTTATATAAAACAACAATGTCAGAAAGAAAAGTAAGAGTTCGTTTTGCTCCGAGTCCGACAGGAGCGTTGCATATCGGCGGTGTTCGCACAGCCTTGTATAACTATCTGTTCGCTCGCCAGCACGGTGGAGATTTGATTTTCCGTATAGAAGATACCGACTCAAACCGCTTTGTTCCGGGAGCGGAGGAATACATCATCGAGTC
Organism: uncultured Bacteroides sp.; assembly: GCA_947173895.1. Lineage (GTDB taxonomy): Bacteria > Bacteroidota > Bacteroidia > Bacteroidales > Bacteroidaceae > Phocaeicola. Next base: position 31,664 of record CAMWGU010000027.1, read on the forward strand.
GTTTAAATGGTTGGGCATTAACTTCGATGAAGGGGTTAGTTTTGGTGGCAATTACGGTCCGTACCGTCAGTCCGAACGTCGTGATATTTATAAGAAATATGTGCAGGTGTTGCTTGATAGCGGCAAAGCTTATATAGCTTTCGACACGCCGGCCGAACTGGAGGCGAAACGTCAGGCGGTGGCTAATTTCCAGTACGATGCGTCTACCCGTCTGTCTATGCGCAATTCGCTGACGTTGCCGAAGGAGGAAGTGGATGCGCTGATAGCCGAGGGTAAACAATATGTGGTACGTTTCAAGATAGAGCCCGATGAAGATGTGTATGTGCATGATATAATCCGTGGCGAGGTGGTGATCAATTCTTCCATTCTGGATGATAAGGTTTTGTATAAATCGGCGGACGAACTGCCTACTTATCATTTGGCCAACATTGTGGATGACCATTTGATGGAGGTTTCTCATGTGATTCGTGGTGAGGAATGGCTTCCTTCCGCCCCTTTGCATGTGTTGCTGTATCGGGCTTTCGGCTGGGCGGACACGATGCCCGAGTTTGCCCATCTTCCGTTGTTGCTGAAACCTGACGGCAATGGCAAACTGAGCAAGCGCGATGGTGATCGTCTAGGTTTCCCTGTCTTCCCGTTGGAATGGCATGATCCTAAGACCGGTGAAGTGTCTTCGGGCTACCGTGAATCCGGTTACTTGCCCGAGGCAGTGATCAATTTCCTTGCCCTGTTGGGATGGAACCCGGGTAACGACCAAGAGTTGATGTCGTTGGACGAATTGGTGAAACTCTTCGACCTGCGCCGTTGCAGCAAGGCCGGAGCGAAGTTCGACTTTGAGAAAGGGAAATGGTTCAATCACGAATATATTTTGCATAAGAGCAATGAGGAAGTGGCAGGACTTTTTATGCCGATTTTGAAAGAACATGGCATTGAGGCTCCGATGGACAAGGTGGTGATTGTAGTGGGGCTGATGAAGGACCGTGTAAGTTTCATCAAGGATTTGTGGGAAACCTGTAAGTTCTTCTTTGTAGCTCCGGTGGAATATGACGAGAAAACCCGCAAGAAACGTTGGAAAGAAGATTCGCCCGAACGCATGTTGGAATTGGCGGACGTGCTGGAGGCTTTAGACGATTTCTCGCTGGAACATCAGGAAGCTGTGGTCATGAAATGGATAGAAGACAAGGGGTATCATTTGGGCAATATAATGAATGCTTTCCGTCTGACTCTGGTGGGTGAGGGTAAAGGTCCGCACATGTTCGACATCTCGGCTGTTTTGGGAAAAGAAGAGACTTTGCAACGTATCCGTCGGGCTGTGGAAGTGCTCAAATAATATAGCCGGTAGTTATGATTTATAACTTGGTCATCTATATTTATCTATTCGGGGTGAAGCTTGCCGCGTTGTTCGGCAACAAGCCCGCCAAGATGGTGAAAGGCCATCGGGAAGTGTTCGATTTGCTGCGTGACAAGATCGACCGGAATGCGCGTTACATTTGGTTTCATGCGGCTTCGTTGGGCGAGTTCGAGCAAGGACGTCCTTTGATAGAACGCATCCGCAAGGAACATCCCGAATATAAAATATTGCAGACTTTTTTTTCCCCCTCGGGCTACGAGGTGAGAAAGAACTATCAGGGGGCAGACATTGTCTGCTACTTGCCTTTTGATACTCCGCGCAATGTGCGCCGGTTTGTAGAGCTGGTCAATCCCTGTATGGCGTTTTTCATTAAGTACGAATTTTGGCGAAACTATCTGAACGAACTATATAAAAGAGGAGTGCCCACCTACAGTGTGTCCTCTATTTTCCGCCCCAATCAGATTTTCTTCCGTTGGTATGGAAAGCGCTATCGGGAAGTGTTGAAGACATTTGCCCACTTGTTTGTTCAGAATGATGTGTCGAAAAAACTCTTGGCAGGGATCGGTGTGAACCGGGTAAGCATTGTGGGCGACACTCGTTTCGACCGCGTGCTCGACATTTTCCGGCAGGCTAAGCAGCTTTCTTTGGTAGAGAAATTCAAGGGTGATGCCTTGACTTTGGTTGCAGGCAGTTCGTGGGGGCCAGACGAGGATCTTTTTATCCGTTATTTTAATGAACACCCCGGCCTGAAACTGATTATTGCCCCTCATGTGGTGAGCGATGACCATTTGAAGGAGATTATGGGTAAGGTGAAGCGCCCATGCGTCTGCTATACCGAAGCTGTGGAGGCAGAAGTGGCACAGGCCGATTGTCTGATAATAGACTGTTATGGATTGTTGTCTTCCATCTACAGATATGGCGAGATCTCCTATGTGGGCGGCGGCTTCGGAGTAGGAATCCACAATGTGCTGGAAGCGGCGGTATATGGCATTCCTGTGATATTCGGGCCTAATAACAAGAAATTCCGTGAAGCGCAGCATTTGTTGGAGAGAAAAGGAGGTTTTGAAGTTACCGGTTATGATGATTTCAGCCGGTTGATGGACCGCTTTTTGTGCGATAGCGATGCGCTGGATCAAGCAGGCAGGGCTGCCGGAGAGTATGTGAGCCATCACGCCGGAGCACTGGAAAAGATTATAAAGGAGATCCCTTTCTGACGATTACGGAAGGGATGCCTGCATCCGATTGGTCGTTCTGTGCGACAAGGCGGATGGATTTACATAACGAGCTAGGCCTGTTTGCAGTATCGGCCTGGCTCGTTTGTTGCATAAACTTGGTTGGTGCGTGAAATTTGTTTCAGCCACGCTTGCCGGGTCGTTTCACATCTGCCTTCTTCACTATCCGTTTGAACTAGCAACGGTGACTGTATATGTTTAGCAACAGGGATATACTGTCAGTAAACATATTTTTTTATCACCTCAATATTCTTCATTTATGTTTTTT